>MHAK01000128.1:0-2942 GCA_001802945.1 Ignavibacteria bacterium RIFCSPLOWO2_12_FULL_56_21
TTCGTCGACGGCCAAATGCTCGAGGAGAAGAAATCCTCCCTCACGCAGAAGCAGGCGATCGAGATCGGGATACAGATCGCCGAGGGTCTTGCGGCCGCTCACGACAAAGGCATTGTGCATCGCGACATCAAGCCCGAGAACATCATGATCCGGAAGGACGGACGGGTCCAGATCATGGATTTCGGCCTGGCGAAACTGCGGGGCGCGTCCCGCCTCACGAAGGAGGGTTCGACCGTCGGAACGGCCGGCTACATGTCCCCCGAACAGGTTCAAGGACAGGAAACTGACCATCGCTCGGATATTTTCTCTTTGGGTGTACTTCTCTTCGAGATGCTGACGGGGCAAGCTCCCTTCAAGGGATTGCACGAAACTGCGATCGCTTACGAGATCGTGAATGTCGACTCCCCTCCGATGTCGTCGATCAAGCCGGACATCTCGCCGGAACTCGACGCGATCGTCACCGAGTGCCTCGAAAAAGATCCGAACGAGCGGACGCAGGCCGCGAAGCAGGTCGCCAACGATCTCAAGCGGCACAAGCGGGAGTCCAGCAGGACGCGGCTTTCACGGACGATTCCTGCACGGTCTTTCGCCTCACGACCTTCAGATGCAACAGAATCGGGCAACTCCGGAACGAGTGTCAAAAAGTATCTCTGGCCCGTCATCACTGGGGTCTTGGTCCTTGCGCTGGGCATCGCCGCATGGAGCCCTTGGAAAGCAGCAACGGTCTCACGTCCGGTCATGAGGTTCTCTGTGAACCTCCCGGAGAACAACCTGATCGTGACAACTTCGTCCATCGATATTTCCGCAGATGGAAAGCTCCTCGCATACGCCGGCGGCAATGGGACCAGCACGCAGATCATCCTCAGAAGAATGGACGCGCTTGCCTTGCAGCCGCTCGCAGGCACAAACGGTGCGCTGTATCCAACCTTTTCGCCGGATGCCAGGTGGCTGGCGTACGAGGTGAACGGAATTCTGATGAAGATACCGGTGTCGGGGGGCGCCGCACAAAAACTCTGCAATATCGAGGGTCTATCGCGCGGGATCACCTGGGAAAACGAACATTCGATCCTGTTTGGACACATAAACAGGGGCATCTACCGTGTCTCCGCAAACGGCGGTACGCCGGAGGCCATCACACGACCGGATTCTGCTACCGGCGAGATCAGTCACAGATTCCCTCAGCTCCTTCCGGACGGAAAGACCCTCATCTTTACGGTGAAGCAGAACAATATCTCGACATTCGACGATGCGATCATTGTTGCTCAACGTATCGATTCGGGTGAACGAAAGGTCCTTGTTCGGGGAGGTACGTTTGGACGGTACACTCCGACTGGACATCTCGTTTACGTTCGGGCAGGTTCTATCTATGCTGTTCCCATGGATGCATCGACCCTCACAGTGGATGGCCAGCCAGTCGTCATCGAGAAAGGTGGATGGCAGAATTCCGCCTCGGGTGACGCGTATCTGACGTTCAGCGGAACCGGCGCGTTTGTGTTCTCTCCTGCGGATCCCGCCAGCGTTGGCGTCATTGAGCTTTCATGGCTCGGAAGAAACGGCGTAGTCCGGCCGCTGCTGGATAGCGCAAACGCTTTCTTCACGGCAACGCTTTCTCCCGATGGACAGAAATTGGCAACGGTGATCCAGGCGGCGAACGACGACATCTGGATCTACCATATCCTCCGCAAGACGTTGACACGATTTACTTTTGGCGGAGGCAATTCGAGCTTCCCCATCTGGTCCCCGGACGGGAAATACGTCGTGTATGCCGCCGAGCGCGGAACGATGACCGACCTTTTCCAAAAACCGTGGGATGGCAGTACGGCAGAAGAACGGTTAACGAACGGTTTGAGCGTTTCAGAGCTTTCGTCCTATGCACCGGATGGTAAGGCCGTCGCATTCGTCCAGAATGGAGACATCTGGATACTCCCTCTCGATGAGGCCCGCACACCCAGGCCATTTCTGGCCAGCCCCGCGAACGAAGCCTCTCCGAGATTTTCTCCCGATGGTCGCTGGCTGGCCTATAGTTCCAACGAATCGGGAAGCGACGAGATCTACGTGATACCCTATCCACAACGCGGGGCAAAGTTCCAGATCTCGTCGGGTGGTGGCGCCACACCCTTCTGGTCCCGTGACGGTAAGGAACTGTTCTTCACCACGAGCAGCGCTCTGAACCGGCGTCGCAGGTCCGGCGGTGGGATCATGTCTGTCGAAATCACCGGCACGGCACCGTTCGACTATTCCGCAGAGCGATCGGTGGTTCCACTTCCTCCTTCCAGCGTGATCACGGATGTCTCGCCCAACGGCCAGCAATTCGTCCTTGCAGTGTACCGAACACAGGCGATCGGCCAGAATGACCTGACGGTGGTGCTAGAGTGGTTCGATGACCTGAAGGCAAAGACGATGGGAATGAAGTAATTACAGGCGACCCAGTGGCGTGTTCAATTGAACGCGCCACTGGGTCGGAATGAAGAAAAACATGATCGATTCAACAATCAGTCACTATAAGATCCTTGAGAAACTCGGCGAAGGCGGAATGGGCGTGGTCTACAAAGCCCAGGACACCACTCTCGACCGTCTTGTCGCTCTTAAATTCCTACCGGACCATGTTTCGGTAGGGACCTCGGAACTCGAGCGGTTCATCCAGGAGGCTAAAGCGGCAGCTGGTCTGAACCACCCCAACATTTGTACGATATATGGGATTGAAGAGTCTGAAAAGAAACATTTCATCGTCATGGAGTTCGTAGACGGCCAAACGCTCCAGGAGAAAAAGTCCTCCCTTTCGATGAAGCAGGCCCTCGACGTCGGCATTCAGATCGCTGATGGCCTTGCAGCAGCGCACGAAAAAGGAATCGTCCACCGGGACATCAAGCCCGAGAACATCATGTTCCGCAAGGATGGGCGCGTGCAGATCATGGATTTCGGGTTGGCAAAACTCCGCGGGG
>MHAK01000128.1:2977-5286 GCA_001802945.1 Ignavibacteria bacterium RIFCSPLOWO2_12_FULL_56_21
GATTTCGGGTTGGCAAAACTCCGCGGGGCCTCACGACTTACAAAAGAGGGATCGACCGTCGGCACTGCCGGATACATGTCGCCTGAGCAGGTGCAGGGACAAGAAACCGACCATCGTTCCGACATCTTTTCTCTTGGAGTCCTGCTCTATGAAATGTTCACCGGTCAGGCCCCTTTCAAGGGCATGCACGAGACGGCTATAGCTTACGAAGTAGTGAATGTCGATTCGCCTCCGATGTCCTCAATCAAGAATGAGATCTCGCCGGAACTGGATGCGATCGTTATAGAATGTTTGGAGAAGGATCCGGCTGAGCGAGCACAAGCTGCAAGTCAGGTTGCTGTCGACCTGAAGCGTTTCAAGCGCGAATCGAGTCGCTCGAGAGTGAGCAGAATCATGTCGGCAAGACCGACACAAGAAATGCCGTCCAAGTCCGGACCGCAACAAGCTGTCCCCATCATCCAGAGACTTTCTCGCTTGACCCCTTGGATAGTTTCTGCAATCGTCGTGGTCAGCGCCGCAAGCTGGGTGCTCTGGAACTCCGGAAACAGAGGAACCGGCCAAAACGTCAACCACCTGAATATTTCCGCTATAAATTCTCCCGACCAACAAGTGTACTGGTCGGATGTTCCATCCCTGGCCCTCTCCCCCGACGGGCGAATATTGGCATACACACTCTCTGACGGAGGGGCCTCGCAGATCTATCTTCGTTCTCTGGATAAATACGATGTCCAACCCTTGAAGGGGACGATCAATGGAACGGCTCCTTTCTTTTCCCCCGACGGTCAATGGATAGGTTTCTTTACCGAAGGAAAAATCAAAAAGGTACCAACAGCAGGTGGATCGGTCGAGACGATTTGTGATGCACCTGGTTTTCGGGGAGCTTCGTGGGGTCCAGATGACAGGATCTACTATTCTCCCGATTTCGCATCAGGCATTATGTCGGTCTCATCGGCAGGGGGGGACATTCGGTCCTTTTCGGCGCTCGATACCAGCAAAGGAGAGCGCACACACCGGTGGCCTCAAGTTTTGCCCGGCGGAAAAGCCATTCTGTACACTTTGGGCGATCAACGGAACCCGAATTCATATGAGGACGCATCATTCGTACTTCAGTCGGTTGAAAGCGGGGAACGGGTGATGCTCAACGTGAAGGGAGAAATGGCGAGGTACGTCGAACCGGGATATTTGATCGTCGGCCGCAATGCCTACTTGTTCGCTGTACCTTTCTCGATCGATAAAGGTTTAGCCGCGAAGTCGTTGGTAAAGATGGTCGAAGGAGTCAGCGGAGATCCCGGGAGCGGAGTGGTGGATTTTGCGGTCTCTCGAGACGGAGACCTTGTCTATCTTCCCGGAACGGCAAACAAAGACCTGGAGTTGGTACGCGTGAGCCTGAACGGCACGATCACTCCACTCCCTGTGCAGTCACAACAGTACTTCGTTCCGCGCATGTCCCCCGATGGCAGCAAACTTGCTGTCATGGTGGGAACCACATCCACGGATTGTGATATCTGGATCTACGACTTCCGAAAGGAAGCGATAAATCGGCTTACGTTCACCAAGGCTGCGGTCGTGCCATTGTGGAACAAGGATGGGAAGAGTCTCTACTTCGGAGATGCCAATACTGACGGCCTCATTACGAGACAGTCGGCGGATGGGAGTTCTCAAGAGGAAAAAGTATTTGTCACACCCCGCCCGAGCTATCCGTCGTCACTCTCGCCGAACGCCGATTATTTGGTCACGAGTGGCGTGGCTGGCGGCGACAACATGATCACAAACGTGAAAAGAGGGACCGATCCCGAAGTGTTGAACCTCTCTTCCAGCTATTCTTACGGCGGGATAATTTCTCCTGATGGACGATTCATAATGTACGGATCGAGCGAAACGGGGGCCCCGGAGATCTTTGTCCGCACATTCCCCGACCTGAAAGGGAAATGGCAGGTTTCTGTAGGCGGAGGGATCGGTGCGATCTGGTCCCCAGACAACAGGGGCATCTACTATGTCAGCAGCGTTGGAGGTATGATGGTTGTGCCAATTAAGACTTTGCCAGTGTTCGAGCCAAGCGCTCCAAAGCGGCTGTTTGATGTCTCCCGTATGCACTTCCCGAACATCCCTGTCACGAATTTCGATATCTCGCCTGATGGGAAGAGTCTTATCATGATTCGAAACACGGCCAGTCCCAGTAAGACAACGTCGTTCAATTATATTCAGAATTGGATGAAGGAATTGGAGAAGTTGGGGGAATAAGGAGAGATGGCAGTCGTCAGATGTCAGTAGTCAGACTGAACAATATAACAACGTGAATAGATGATCGG
>MHAK01000129.1 GCA_001802945.1 Ignavibacteria bacterium RIFCSPLOWO2_12_FULL_56_21
TGACTGCGGTCATCAATGGCAGCGGATTTCTTGCGGTCTATCTCGCGGGAGTCATCATTGGCAACGGCGAGATCGTGCAGAAGCGAAGTCTCTTCCGATTCTTCGACGGGCTTGCGTGGCTTGGACAGATAGGCATGTTCCTGACTCTCGGATTGCTTGTCTATCCAAGCCGTCTCCTGTATGTGGCCGGAACGGGTCTTGCCGTTTCGGCTCTCTTGATGTTTGTCGCCCGTCCCGTCAGCGTGTTCATTGCCACAATGCGCAGCAAGATGCATTGGAGAGAAAAGATGCTGGTTTCGTGGGTTGGAATTCGTGGAGCAGTTCCCGTCATACTCGCCACGTTTCCGTTGCTCGCCGGGATCCCTCAGGCGGAGACAATGTTCAACGTCGTCTTCTTTATTGTCTTGACGTCGGCATTGCTTCAAGGCTGGTCCATACTTGCGGTGGCACGCTGGCTGAACGTCGATGCTCCGATGGAAAAGCGTACCCCATCGCCGCTCGAATTTGAAGCTCCCAAGGGGGCCGATACGGAATTGATGGATTTCATCGTTCCGTACAAGAGCGCGGTCGCAGGAATGCCGATCGTCGAGCTCGGCATGCCGGACGACAGCCTCATTGCACTGATCATTCGGAATGAAAAGTTTCTCGTCCCCAGCGGCGGGACGACGCTCGAGCCGGGAGACACGGTGATGGTGCTGGTGAATACGGCGAACGTGCAGCGTGTGAGGGAGATCTTCAGCGCGGTGAAAAAGGAAGAATCGCAGTGAAGAATTAGTGGACAGCAAAATTACGGGTTTGAATATTCAACAAGGAACAAGGAATTTCCAATGATGAAAACAGTCCACGAAGGACCACGAATACTTTGTACATCAGGTCACACGAATTGATTGTTCAATCTCTTGCACTGAATGCTCTGCCTTTGACTAAAGACAAAGGCAGTTTCAAAAAAGTCCCTCCGGGACTTTCATATCTTTGCGGTCTTTGCGTACAAGCTATTCCCCGACCTTTGCGAGCTTTGTGTGACATTCTTTTCCCCCGAGCACTTCCAACATCAATACCACATTCGTGTTCATTAGTGTATCGAGCTATGCCAAACATTCGTGTCCATTCGTGGACGATTTTTACCAAAGAGCCCTCTTACGTAATAGCCTTTTCCACGAATCAACACGAATAAGAACGAATGAACACGAATACATATTCCCATACTTCATTCATGTACATTAGTGTATTGAGCTATACCGAGCATTCGTGTCCATTCGTGGATGATCCTTGAGCGGAGATTTAATGCTGATGCCCTGATAGCCCGGGCATTGGTACTCCGAGCCCCCGCATCACGAGCGCAAGCCCCATTACTATTACCATTACCGCAGCGAGTTTTTCTCCGATCGCACGCACGCGTTCGCTCAGCCAGGAGCCGGCAAGTCCCGTCGCGACCAGCGACGGCACGATGCCGAGTCCGAACATGCCCATCGTTGCTGCCCCCTGCAATGCGCTCCCCGTCGATGCCGCTTTGACCACCATCGCGTAGAGAAGCCCGCACGGTAGAAGGGGCGTGAGCAGGCCGAGATAGAATTTTGATTCGATCTTCGGCAATGCAACCAGCGCTCCAAATGTGAAGCGGTAGAATCGGAGGAGTATGCCGGCACTTGAGCCTTCGAGGACGGACGGCGGAAATACTCTGAGCAGGAAGACGCCGGAAAGGATGAGCAGGACGCCTGAGGCCAAAGAGAACCACATGCCGATCCCCTCGAGCGATGCGAGTCCGCTGCCGATGCCACCCGCCACTGCACCCAAGATTACATACGACAGTACTCTGCCCCCGTTATAACTGAGATGCGCGCCGACTCCGGAAAACGTGAATGCATTCGCGTGTGGAATATGTACACTGTAGGCGAGGACAATTGCACCGCACATACCCACGCAATGGGCGCTGCTAAGAAGACCGGCAAGAAGGGCAAGCGTGAGGTCCATACGGATGTCAACGTATCGAGGGGTCGCCTGAATCGCAAGCGGCGAACGATTCTCAATTGTGAGAAGTGGCCTCTCCCACGAGGTTCTCTGGACCGTCTTTGTTGAAGTAGAGAGAATCAGTTCGTACGTTAATCATCGCCATTCATGACCCTTCCACTGGCAGCGTATATCGTCATTTTCGTCGCTCTTTGCGCCGGTGCGCTTGGACTCGCTGCATTCATCTGGGCCATCCGCCACAAACAATTCTCGCTGAAGCAGCTCAACTCCGGCGCCATGCTCATTTTTGACGATGAAGAACCGGTCGGACGTCCGCAGGATCAGGTTTTCACTCCCACGCATGACCAAACAACGCACCGCCAGGCGTAACTCCGCCGTTAACCCTGATTTTTCGCCTGCCGCTGCGCCAGCGGACGAGCAATCGCGTATTGCGCTCGATGAGTCTGCGCGCACGCCAACTGTCGTTTATTTTGCCACGGCAGTCGTTTGGCTGGTTGTCGGATCAGTCTTCGGTCTTCTCACCGGACTGAAGTTCTCGCTCCCCGACTTGCTTGGCACTATCCCCGCCCTCACCTTCGGCCGCATTCGTCCGGCACATTTGAACACGATCATGTACGGCTGGGCGTCGCTCGCCGGTTGCGGCATGATCGTCTGGCTGACGACGCGCCTCTGCAAAGTGCAGCTGCAACTCGGCTGGTTTCACTATGTGTCCGCACTGCTCTGGAATTTGGGCGTGCTCGGCGGAACGATCGCCGTCTTGGCAGGCTACAGTCAGGGACTCGAGTGGCTCGAGTTTCCCCGCATATTCGGCGCAATGATCGCCGCCGGTTTTCTGCTGTTCGCTGCTTCCGTCGTTCAGACGTTTCGCGTACGGCAGGTCGAACACCTCTACGTTAGCCTCTGGTACATTCTCGCGTCACTTCTCTGGTTCCCTCTTTTGTATGTGGTTGCCAATCTCGGACTCTATCAGGGCGTGGTCGAGGCTGCCATGAACTGGTGGTTTGGACACAACGCGCTCGCCGTCTGGTTCACGCCTATTGGACTTGCCGGAGCTTACTATTTCATCCCTAAAGTTCTGGGACGTCCCATCTATTCGTACTATCTTGGACTCCTCGGATTCTGGGCTTTCGCACTCTTCTACAATTGGAACGGCATCCACCATCTCGTGGGGGGACCGGTGCCGACCTGGCTGGTCACCGTGTCGATCGTCGCCAGTGTCATGATGGTCGTCCCCGTCCTTGCCGTCGCGGTTAACCATCATCTGACGACGGTCGGACATTTTCGAATGCTCCGGTTCAGTCCCACCCTTCGCTTCGTCGTGTTCGGTTCAATGAGCTACACCGCGGTCTCGTTCCAGGGATCGCTGGAATCGATCCGATCGTTCCAGGAGGTCGCTCACTTCACGCATTACACCATCGGCCACGCACATCTGGGCGTGTACGGATTCTTGTCGATGATCCTGTTCGGGGCGATGTATTACATCATGCCCCGGTTGGCGCGATGGGAGTGGCCGTATCCGTCGCTCATCAAGGCGCACTTCTGGACCACAGCGATAGGCATTGCCCTCTATGTCGTGACGATGAGTATCGGCGGATGGATTCAGGGTTTGCAGATGAACGATGCAGCAATTCCTTTCATCGACGTCGTGCAGAACACGAAACTTTGGCTGTGGGGTCGTTCAATCGGCGGCACGTTGATGCTGATCGGACACCTGATCTTCGCCTACCAGTTTTTCAGCATCATCAAACGTGCCGGGCCGCGACGCTTCGCTCCGGCGCTCTTCCGTGAACCGGCGCCGATCGAGGCCGTGCGGATCGAAGAACGTGCTGCGAAAGCAGGATAACGTCGGCTTTACAGCAATCGATTTTCTATTGACCATTCACTATTCACGATTCACCGCTGAAGCATCATGATGTTTTTTCGCTCCTTCCTCTTTTTCTTCGGTGTCCTTGCCACGCTTCTCCTCGGCTGGGCGGGGCTTGTCGGCATGCCCGACGCGATGATCTCCGAGATCCCTCCGCCGGAGGGACTACAGCGCTACACGGCGGAACAGCTTTACGGAAGGTCGATCTACATCCGCGAAGGCTGCCTGTATTGCCACAGCCAGCAAGTGCGCCCGGAAGGCTTCGGTTCAGACCAGGCGCGATTTTGGGGACGTCCGTCTGTTCCGGGTGATTATGTGTTCGATAAACCGCACCTGCTCGGAACGATGCGCACCGGACCCGACCTGCTCAACATCGCCGCACGCCAGCCAAGCGAACAATGGCACATGCTGCATTTGTATGATCCACGCATTGTTGTTCCCGGATCCATCATGCCTCCCTTTTCTTGGCTGTTCGAAAAAAAACCGACCGCCGCCCCTGGAGACATTGTACTGAACCTCCCCGATTCACTGAAACCGGACGGGAGAGCGATCGTTGCGGGACGCGATGCTAAAGCGCTCGTTGCGTATTTGTTGAGTCTGGACAGAACGTATCCCATCAGTCAAGGGACGGCGACTCTTAAGGGCAAATGAAAAAAGATTGTACCGCAAAGAACGCTAAGGGCGGTGAAAAGCTTAATGGGAGGACGCAAAGGGTAATAGGTATATCATGTGAAAAGAATTCTTTCTCTGCGTCCTCACACTATTGCCCGACATCGCCCTTTGCACCTTTGCGGTTAGCTTCCAGCTAAGATCACTAATGGCGACAAAGCCCAAATCTCCGCACCAAGAGCAGCCGAAAACGGCTCCGCCAGCTGATGAAGGACGTTTCCGCGACGACACCGATGTTGCAGTTGATGCGATCCATCAGCGCATCGTCGGTCGCGAACAGACGGAACCAGAAGAGGGTTTCGAACCTCCGCCGGTCTGGGTGTGGGCTGCAAGCGTCGTGCTTCTCTTTGTCATGGGATTCTATCTCGGCCGCTACAGCGGGTCCTGGTCGACCGTGGCTCACGAAGTCGAGTCCCCCGCCGCGGCCGCAGCAGGACCGGTGAAGCGCACTGTGAACGGCACGGTCGTGTTCACCGGTGTCTGTCAGACCTGCCATCAGGCGGACGGCAACGGCGTGGCGGGACAATATCCGCCCCTCGCCGGGTCCGAATGGGTCACGCGCGATGCAGCGACTCCCATCCGCATTGTACTTTACGGGCTTGAGGGCCCTATCACAGTGAAGCAAACGGCGTTCAACAACAAGATGACCCCGTTCCACGACAAGCTGACCGACGACGAGATCGCCGCAGTTGTCACGCACATCCGCTCGTCATGGAGAAACAGCGCAAGTGCGGTTACAGCAGAAGAAGTTGCCGACCTTCGGGCGAAATACGGGGTGCGCGGGTCATGGAGCGCAGCGGAGTTGTCTGCCGAGAGGTCAGCCCGATGAGAAGTATGTCTCTTCTCGCCGCTGTGTGTTTGACCGCACTCCTGACCTCCTGTGCGCGGCAAGATACGGGCCCGCGTCAGCCGGTGGCGTTCAGTCATGAGATCCATGCCGGACAGTACAAGATCGACTGCCAGTATTGCCACAGTGGCGCGCGACGCGGTCCGAATGCTTACGTGCCGTCGATGCAAACGTGCATGGGTTGTCATCAACTTGTCGCCGCAACGAAGCCCGAAATCATCAAAGTGCGTCAACTCTGGGAAGCGAAGAAACCCATTGTGTGGACGCGCATGAACAAGCTTTCTGATTTCGTATTCTTTAACCACCAGCCGCATATCTCCAAGGGCGTCGCCTGTGTAACGTGTCACGGCGATCTCACAAAGATGCCCGAAGTGAAGCCGCCGTTTACCGTCAATAACATGACGTGGTGCGTGGATTGTCATAGGGAGAACAAGGCGAGTATCGATTGCTATGTATGTCACAGGTGAAAGATGAGGAGTTAGAATCTAGAAATTAGAAGTTTAGAGTTGGCAGGGCAGACGATTAACAAAAAAAGGGGGGCGCTATGTTTCGAGAGCCGGCAAGATCAGCTCAAGACCTCGTTGTGTGGCAAAAGGCACATCGATTTGTGCTTGATGTTTATTCAACGACTGGAGGATTTCCAAAACACGAGGTATATGGATTGAGTTCGCAGCTTCGACGGGCGGCTGTTTCAATACCAGCGAACATTTCTGAAGGATTTCGCAAGATGGGTAAGCGGGACAAGGCGAGATATATGAACATCGCTGAAGGATCCATCGGTGAATGCGAGTACTATCTGATATTGACTCAAGACCTCGGATATGCGTCGACGGAGAATCTTCGGGCACAATTGGAAGAAATAAGCAAAATGACTCGCGCCTATGCACACGCCATTCTAAATTCTAACTTCTAACTCCTGCTTTTCTCATGAACGAGTCCACGCAACAATACATGTCCAGGATTCTCGGGTATCAGCAGGGGAAGAAGCCGCTAGCGATCCTGAAGGCGACGCCGGCAAAGCTTGAGAAGCTCGTCAAGAAGGCGTCCAGCGTGAAGTTGAAGAAACGCCCCGAATCCGACAAATGGTCCGTCGGCGAGATCCTGGCGCACCTTGCGGACTCCGAACTGGTCATGTCCTTTCGTTTCCGGCTCGTGCTCGGCTCGAACGGGACTGCGATCCAGGCCTTTGACCAGGACATCTGGGCGAAGTTTTCGAATTACGCGAAACTTGATCCACGCGAGTCGATGAAAAGATTCACGGCGCTTCGCGAAGCGAACATCCGCTTGTTGAGCTCGATCCCGAAGGAGATGTGGGACAATTTTGGCATGCATTCCGAACGGGGCAAAGAAACGGTCACCCGGATGGCGGAAATGCTTGCCGGGCATGATATAAATCATGTGCGGCAGGTGGAAGAGCTTGTAGGGGGAAAAAGGAGATGAGACGAGGACATGAGGAAGTGAGAACGTAAGGACTTGAGGACGTGAGAATGTAAGGACGGAAGAAGGTGAGAATCTGAAGGTGAAGCAGGCGGTTTTTGGTGTTGGGGCAGTTCACTATGGCACATAAACAGAGGGGGGCGAGAAATGGAACCCGCACAGGGATTCACAGATCTCGTGGTATGGCAAAGAGCACATCAGTTTGTGCTTTCGACGTATGCCGCGACACGACTGTATCCGAAGGAAGAGCGATATTGTTTGACTTCGCAGTTCCGAAGGGCAGCAATCTCCATTGCGGCGAACATTGCCGAGAGTTTTCGGAAACGCAGCGTTCGGGAAAAAATAAGGTTCTTGGAGATCGCGGAAGCCTCTCTGGAGGAATGCAGATACTTCTTGATCTTGTCGAACGACCTTGACTATGCGCTGAATGAGTATCAAACGCCGCAACTTGAGGAAACAAGCAAGATTCTTCGATCCTATGTATATCAACTTCGCAGGTCGATGAGCTAATATGTGCCGGCTTATGTTCTCATATTCTCCCGTTCTTACATCCTAGCTCTCCATGGATCTCCAACGCAGAGACTTCATCAAGATCCTTGGCGGTGCGACGGTGGCAACGGCGCTTCCCGGCTGCACGCTGAAAAAGCCGCACTCGCTGATCCCCTACGTCATTCCCGACGAAGAGATCATTCCGGGAAAGGCGGTCTGGTACGCCACGGTGTGCCGCGAATGTCCGGCTGGCTGCGGATTGCACGTGCGCGTGCGCGAAGGACGGGCGGTGAAGGCGGAGGGGAATCCGGTCCATCCGGTCAACCAAGGAGCGCTCTGTTCACGCGGACAAGCCTCGCTTCAGGGAATGTACAATCCCGACCGCATTCAGCATCCTCTACTGAAGACTGCGTCTGGCGGATGGCAGCAGATCACGTGGGCCGATGCAGAGAAGCTGGTGGATGAGAAGATCAGTGAGTTGACCTCAAAAGGACGCGGCGACAGCATCGCCTGGATGACGCCGCATGTCACCGGCGCACTCGACGACGCCGTCGACGGTTTCCTGAGAGCTGTCGGATCGCGCCGTCGGCTCCGTTATGAACCCTTCGCGTTCGAAGGATTGAAAAGAGCGAACGACATCGCCTTCGGCAAGCCGGTCATTCCCTCATATCATTTCGACAAGGCAAAGTTCGTCCTCTCCTTCGGCGCAGATTTTCTCGAGACGTGGATTTCCCCCGTTGGTTTTGCCCGCGATTTTGCTGCGATGCGGGAATTCAACGGAACATCGTCGGGGTCGTTTGTCTACGTCGGCCCACGGCTGTCGATGACGGCAACGAACGCCGACGTCTGGATCTCCGTCCCGCCCGGCACGGAGGGCGCATTTGCGCTCGCACTCCTCAACGTCATCATGACGAACGGGCTTGCGACGGGGATGTCGCTTGCCGACGCCAACGATCTCCTGAAGATCACACGCCAGTTCACGGTATCGAAAGTCGCCGCGCTTACGGGTGTGGCCAAAGAGCGCATCCGAACTCTCGCTTTGGACCTGGGGCAGGCGAAACCGAGCCTCGTCGTCGGTGGCGGGACAGTCCTGGGAGGCGAATCAGAGGCCGCCGCGCTCGTCGGCATCAATCTGCTCAATTACGCGCTCGGCAACATCGGCACCACAGTCGATTTCGATGTGCCGATGACATTGTCGGACGCGGGCTCCTACGCCGACCTTTCCCGGTTTGCACGCTCAATGGAACAAGGGGAAGTCTCCCTGCTTTTCCTGTCGGAGACCAATCCTGTGTATGCCACCCCTCCATCCGCCAATTTTGCGCATGCACTCGACCGGGTTCTTTTCACGGTGGCCTTTTCGTCGTTCATGGACGAGACGACCGCCCGCGCAACGCTCGTGCTTCCTACACTGACACCGCTGGAATCGTGGGGAGATCACGAGCCGGTTGCAGGCGTACGTGGCCTTCTGCAACCCGTCATGCAGCCGGTGTTCGCTGATGCACGAATGCTTGGAGACGTCCTTCTGCGCATGACGGAGAATGTGACGAAGCGAACAACATATACTTCGACCGAGCAGCCGTTCCTTGCATTCGTACGAGACCGCTGGCGTCAGCTTCACCGGTCCGCTCGCACAACGACGTCGTTTGACGTGTGGTGGAATGAGCAACTGGCAAACGGAGGCACGTTCGCACCATCGTCCCCCGCTCGTCGGCGTGTTTCGTGGCGCCCGTCGACGGCGACGTTGTCCCGCATCTTCGACGGCATTCCGGCAAACCCACCGCCGGAGTTCACTCTCGTGGCATATCCTTCCCTCCATCATTTTGACGGACGTGGAGCGAACCGGCCGTGGCTGCAGGAAGTCCCAGACCCGATGACGCAGCTGACGTGGGAGAATTGGGTCGAGATCCACCCGAGGGATGCGCAACGATTCGGCATCGCCAAAGGCGACCTGGTGGAACTGCACACACAGCACGGCACGATAGAGATTCGAGCATATGTGTACGCCGGCGTTCGACAAGGAACGATTGCCGTCCCCATCGGACAGGGACACACAGAGTACGGACGATACGCACAGAACACAGGGAGCAACGTTTTGCGGCTTCTCCCTCCGCTGCCTCTGGATTCCTCCGGGGGCATACGGTGGACTGGAGTCACCGTCGGCATCGTCAATAAGGGGCAAAGAAAGCAGCTTGCAGATGTCGCCGGCAGCGACCATGTGCACGGACGGAATATCGTGCAGGTCGTGACGGTGGAGGAATTGCTCCGTCAGACAAAGGACTTGCAGGAAGGGAAGGTGCCCGGGAGTTCAGAGGCACATGGAACCCAGGGGTCGGAGAGCCTGTATCCGGAGCACGAGCATCCGGACCATCGCTGGGGAATGACGATCGACCTCGACAAATGCACGGGATGCAGTGCTTGCGTCACCGCCTGTTATGCCGAGAACAACATTCCGGTTGTCGGAAGAACGCAAGTGGAGATCGGACGCGAACTTTCGTGGCTGCGCGTGGAACGGTATTTCGACGACGTTCCTGTCGACCCTGCCGCCCCGTACACGCCGAACGCAGAATTCCTGCCGATGATGTGTCAGCATTGCGACAACGCTCCGTGCGAGCCGGTGTGTCCCGTGTACGCCGCATATCACACGCCTGAAGGACTGAACGCTCAGGTCTACAACAGATGCGTCGGCACTCGCTACTGTTCGAATAACTGCCCCTACAAGGTCCGCCGGTTCAACTGGTTCGATTACGAATTCCCCGAGCCGTTGAACTGGCAGTTGAACCCCGACGTCACGGTCCGCTCCAAAGGTGTCATGGAAAAATGCACGATGTGCGTCCAGCGCATTGTCGATGTGCGCACGACAGCGAAGCAGGAAGGCCGTTCGATCGTCGACGGTGAGATCACGACCGCGTGCCAGCAGGCCTGCCCGAGCCAAGCGATTGTGTTCGGCGACTTGAAGGATCCAGAGAGCCGGGTGAACAAGCTTCGCGATAAGAATGCGCCACGGGGATACCGAGTTCTGGAAGAACTGAATACACAGCCGGCGGTGGTATATCTTAAGGAAATCAGGATGTAGGTGATAGGTGGTGGGATGTAGGTGATGGGACGTAGGTCGTAGGTGAGAGATTGTAGGACGTTCCAGACTATTGCAACAAATTGCTTGGCGACAGGGGGGGACTATGGGAAAGCCAGTTCGCAGTTATGAAGACCTTGAAGTCTATCAAAAACTGTGCAATCTGCACATCGAGGTAAGCAGAAGATCGCTCGATTTTCCAAAGTTTGAGTTGTACGAGCTTGGGTCGTAGGTGCGCAGATCCTCGAATTCAGCTCCAGCAAATATTGCGGAAGGCTGGAATAACAGACACGTGAAGATCTATCTGGAAGGTATTAACAGAGCTTTTGGTGAGATCCGGGAAACGAGACATCACTTGACAATGGCGTTCCGCAAGGGATATATATCTGAGGAAGAATTGAATTCATTACTCAATCGGTACGATGAATGCGGCAGAATGTTACGGGGGTTGGAGCAATCATTGGAGCGTCGGACAAACCTATGACCCGCGTCCTACGTCCCACGTCCCATGACCCACGTCCATGTGGGATTCATCTAGCGCTCCATGGCATATAAGCTGACATACTCGCAAACCGACCTGGACCTGACACAAACGCTGAATAAGCCGAAGCGTTGGTATTATGTCGCCGTCGCACTTCTCTTCTGCGGCGTACTCTGGGGCGCGTTCTCGTGGTTGTATCAGATCCAGACAGGCATCGGTGTTGCGGGAAAGAACAATCCGGTCGGTTGGTATCTCTACATCACGACCTTCGTCTTCTGGGTCGGTATAGCACATTCGGGGACGCTTATCTCGGCCATTCTCTTTCTGTTCCGTGTGAAATGGCGTGCGGCGGTGTACCGAAGCGCGGAAGCGGTGACACTCTTCGGGCTTGCCACGGCCGGTATCTTCCCCCTTCTCCACATGGGTCGCGTGTGGGTGTTCTATTGGACGCTTCCCTATCCGCAAATGGGCGGTCTCTTTCCAAATTTCCGGTCCCCGCTCGTGTGGGACGTGTTTGCGATCTCTACGTACCTGACCGTAAGCGCCATCTTTTTCCTCACAGGTATGGTGCCGGACATTGCGATCATTCGTGATAAGTCTAAGGGTTGGCGGAAGAAACTCTACGGTTTCTTGTCCCAGGGCTGGCAGGGAACCGACAGGCAATGGCGGCATTACACGGCGGCGTACGTTTTCCTGGCTGCGCTTGCGACGCCACTTGTCGTGTCGGTGCATTCGATCGTTTCGTGGGACTTTGCAATGAGTATCGTCCCCGGCTGGCACAGCACGATTTTCGCCCCGTATTTCGTTGCGGGAGCGATCCATTCCGGACTGGCGATGGTCATCCTCATCCTCATTCCCATGAGGAACGCCTTCAACTTGAAGGCGTATATCACGGACCATCATCTGGAGAGTCTCGCAAAATTTCTCCTTTTCACGGCGACGGTCGTCGGATTTGCTTACCTGATCGAACTGTTCGTCGCGTGGTACAGCCACAACCCCTGGGAACGGGCGATTTTTCTTTACCGGGCTTTCGGCGATTACTGGTTCGCGTTCTGGGCTTTGTTTGTCTGCAATCTTCTCGTTCCACAGTTGTTTTGGGTGAAGAAATTCCGGACGAGCATTCCATTCCTCGTGGTCGTCTCCCTTGCTGTCACGATCGGAATGTGGTTCGAGAGATTCACGATCATCGTCACTTCCCTCGCGCACGAATACATTCCGTTCGCCTGGGGACTTCCTACGCTGACCTGGTCGGAGACGGGCATTGTCATCGGGTCGTTTTGCTGGTTCTTTTTCCTGTTCATGATCTTCAGCAAAACACTACCGGTTGTTTCCATGTGGGAGGTGAAAGAACAGCTGGACCCACCAGAGTAGAAACATGCCAAACAGTCCAAACATGCCAAACAGTCCAAACATGCCAAACAGTCCAAACATGCCAATCAATCCAAACGTGTCAAATCCCGTATTAGCGTCCATTCGCGTTCATTCGCGGTTTTCCATTTCATAGTCTTATCGATTCAACATTGGCAAACAGTTCATACACTCAATCGATGGCGGTTTTTCCGGGCATGCAAGGACTCCTGAAGGGCATTCAGGCCCTGTATGAACGGAAGATCCAGAAGTTCACCGTCTATTCGCCCGTTCCGCATCACGACATCGAGCATGCCTTGCATCGCGGGAAGAGCCCGGTGCGCATGTTCACGCTGGTCGGGGCGGTGCTCGGCTTCTGCACCGGTTGGGCCCTTACGATCTACTCCGTCCATTCGTACCCGCTCATCGTCGGCGGAAAGCCGCTGATCTCCATTCCTCCGTTCGGCGTCCTCGCGTATATCCTGACGATCCTCTTCGGCTCTCTCGCCACAATGATCGGGTTCCTTGTCAACGCACATCTTCCACAGGTGCGTCTAGCGGCCGTGTACCATGAAAAATTGTCGAGCGATCATTACGGAATCCAGTTTCACGGGACGGAGACGGAACTCAAGGAATTCGAAGGAATGATGAAGAAGGCCGGAGCGACTTCGTTCCGGCGGGCCGGGAACGCATGATGAGAGACTACTGCAGTTTTAAAGCACTAGCCGCAAGAAGGCGCAAAAGACGCAAAGTTCTTTTGCGCTCTTTGTACCTTTTTGCGGCTATCATGTACACAGCCCTTACAATTTCCGGGTGCGGCAACGACAACGGACAGATCGGCGACTTCCGTTACAGGTCCGACATGGCCGATCAGCCGTCGTTCCACAAGCACGAGGATCCGCTGCCGCCGGTAAAGGGAACGGTGCCGGTCGCAGGTAAAGAGCTTGCGATCTCCGATTCCCTGGCTGCGACACGGGTCGCAAATCCGGTGGAACGAACTCCGGCGAACGCGGATTCATCGAAGTTCCTGTATGAAACGTATTGCACGCCCTGCCACGGATTGAGTGCGAAGGGAGACGGACTTGTCGCGGCGAAATTCCAGCGCCCGCCCGACCTGACGACGCAAAAATACCGGACTACTCCGGACGGCTACTTCTATTATGTCATTCGCAACGGCAGATTGATCATGCCATCGTACTACGAGTCGATCAAATCGCGCGAGCGATGGCTGATTGTGAACCATCTGAGAACCTTGCAGGACAAATGAGATTGCGGATTGTGCGTTTTTTGCATCCCGCCGCTTTTTGGCGGGACGAAATGCGAATTGCGGATTAGCTCGGGTATAGCAGCGCTCTTTTAGGTCGGCAATTGGCCGTTGATTCTTGGCTGTTTGCACTTTCTTGCATGGCAGTTGGCTGTTGAAGTTTGACAGTTTCTTTCTTGTCAGTTGGCAGTTTGAAGAGTTTGCATTCACATGCCCTCATGATTGCACAACAATCGGCTCCTCCTTTATTGCGCAAACTGCTATGGGCTGGCGTCGCCATCGGCACAGTCACTCTTGCTGCCGCGGTGGCGGGGTATGCATCCGAACGCTTCTGGCTCTCGTATCTCATCAATTTCTGTTTCTGGAGCGGTCTTGCGCAGGCGGGGGTCGTGTTTTCGGCAGCGTATCGACTCACGAATGGAACTTGGGGCGAAACCATCAGACGCGTTGCTGAAGGGTTCGTGCTGTTTATACCCGTCAGCGCTGTTTTGTTCCTCCTCATATATGCAGGCAGATCCTATTTGTGGCCTTGGATCGAGGAACCGATCGAGGCAAAAGGAGCCTGGCTCAACGAGCCGTTCTTCTTCCTCCGCGTGACGTTCTATTTCGTCGCGCTTTCGATTCTGAGCATCGTGTATGTCCGGACCTCGATTCGACCGGAACTCGGACGGCTCCGCGAACTAGGACAATTGCCACAATCGCGATTGGCCGACTTCGTGCTTCGCGGATGGCAGGGGTTCCCCGCCGAGTCCGGGCGCCGAGCAAAGAATCTTCCGCGCCTCGTCCCGGCCATGCTCATCTCGTACGGATTCATCTATTCGTTCGTGGGATTCGACGTGGTGATGTCGCTCGACCCGCATTGGTACAGCACCATGTATGGCTGGCTCTACTTTGTCCATGCGTTCGACGCCGGCGTAGCTGCTACGATCATCGTCGCCATTCTCTCACGGAAGCTCTTCACGCTTGAACAGCACGTCTCCCCAAAGCAATTCTACGACGTCAGCCGGCTGCTGATGGGCCTCTGCATGCTGGCCGGCGGATTCTACTGGTCGCAATTCCTCGTCATTTGGTATGGCAATCTGGGAGAAGAGATTGGACGCCTCGTTGTGCGCTTTGATCACGCTCCCTGGTATTTCTTCCAGTGGACGGTCATCGGACTCCTCTACTTCTTCCCCATCATCGTCTTCCTCAGCAAGTCCATCAAAGAAAAGCCGCGCGCCCTTCTTGTGATCGCCTCACTCATTCTCTCGGCGAATTGGTTGTATCAATTCGTCGAGATCGCGCCGTCGGTGTGGAAGGGAGACGGCATTCCACTCGGACCCATCGAGCTGTTGACGACAATCGGCTTCCTGAGCGCCGTCGGATTGTGCTGGCTTGCGTACGCAAAAGTGGTGCCTTTAGTCAGCACTGACTCGACAAAGACTGTCTAAGGCCTCTTCAAGTATTCTCCCTTCCCACGGAACGCAGAGGACACTCGATTTTCCCTGTGTGAACTCCGTTCGCTAATTTTTCCTTTTTCATTACCTTCTTACCTCCTTCATCTTTTCCCGAAATGACCCTTACCCCCACCACCTGCTCCCAGTGCGGTCTTCCCTTCGCACGGGGCGGCGTACGCCTAAAGCGAGACGGTGCACTTCTCACCTTCTGCTGCTCCGGCTGCGCTGTGACCAATTCCGTTCTCGGCGCTTCGGGAGACGAAGGTGAGTCCGCCCTGTTCCTTGCCCGCCTTGGATTCTCCGCATTTCTCTCCATGAACATCATGGCGCTGTCGTGGATGATCTATGACAACGGCCTCGCGACGTTTGGTCTCACATCCGACGTCATTCCGGCGTTTGAAGCGCTCCTCTTCATACTCTCCTTGCCGATCATGTTCGCCGTCGGATTTCCGTTCGCAAAGGCAGCCTGGAGGGAATTGCAGCAGCGGATGCTGACGACCGATTCGCTTATTACACTCGGCTCCTTCGCGGCGTTCGGATTTTCCTGTCAGCAACTCGCGACCGGCGGACGGGGGATCTATTTCGACACGGCGACGGCAACGCTTGTGCTCGTCACGCTCGGCAGATATCTCGAAGCAACTGCAAAACTGGGTACGAGCCGTTCGCTCAAAGACCTGGTGGAGTTGCAGCCGGACACTTGCCGTGTTCTTAGAAACTCCGCCGAGGTAATCGTGCCAGCTTCTGAAGTTCAAGCGGGCGAAATGCTGCTGGTGTTCGCGGGAGAACGCATTCCGCTCGACGGCGTGATCGCTGAAGGAACGACGTCCGTCGATGAGTCACCCCTGACGGGCGAGTCGTTGCCCCGGACGAAACGCCCAGGCGAAAACGTCTTTGCCGCCACGCTCAACATCGACGGCAGCATCACGATACGGACGACAGCCACCGCCGCCGAGACCGTTCACGCCAGCACGATACGACTTCTTGAAGAAGCGCAGCGTACTCGGTCGCCGCTTCAACACACCGTCGACCGGATCAGCGCGGTCTTTCTACCCGCCGTGTTGGGATTGGCGCTGTTGACGGTGCTTGGATGGATGCTCGTCGTTCCCTGGCAGGACGCGATGGTTCACGGACTAACGGTGTTGGTTGTCTCGTGTCCGTGCGCGCTCGGTATTGGCACCCCGCTCGCGACAACATATGCGCTCGGCAAGGCAGCGCGCAAAGGTGTTCTACTTCGGTCGCATGCGGTCATCGAGCGCCTTGCCGCCGCGAAATTCATGCTGTTCGATAAGACTGGAACTCTGACGACCGGAGAGCCGACGGTCAGTTCCTGGATCACCGGCGGAGATGAGACCGCAACTCTCCAGATCGTTTCCTCGCTCGAAGCACAGAGCTCTCATCCATTGGGACATGCTATTGTCCGTTATGCAGAACGTCGGTCCATTCTCACGCTCGATGTGAGGAACGTTCGTGTTCAGCCGGGAATCGGCATTGAGGGGGAAGTTCGTGCATCTACCGGCTGGATTCGTGTTGAAGTGCACGGAGTTCCGGGAACCTCTGCGGAAACGGAGCTTGCGGCGTCTTGGGAGGGGCGAGAACAGGTCAGGATACGCCTGACGGACACTGTGCGTTCAGCCGCCCGTGAGGCGATCGGGGAACTCCACGCTTTGGGCATTGCCACTTCGATCGTCTCTGGCGATGCGCAGATCGTTGTGGATCGAGCAGGTGCCGAGTCGGGCATCCGGGAGATGCGCGGAGGATTGATGCCTGCGGACAAGCTTGCTGCAATCTCTGAATTCCGCTCGAAGGGTGTCACGGTGATGGTAGGAGACGGGATCAATGACGCCCCGTCGCTGGCGGCGGCGGATGCAGGTATAGCGCTCGCCGGCGGGACCGACATAGCGAAAGAAAGTGCCGACGCTGTGATCATCGGCGATCATCTCGAACGCATTCCGTGGCTTATTGGGTATGCACGGAAAGTCGTCCGGACGATCCGATGGAACCTGTTCTGGGCGTTCGCATACAATTCCGTGGGCATTGCTCTTGCGACTGCCGGCTTGCTTGAGCCGATCATCGCCGCAGCCGCGATGGTTGCCAGCAGCGTCAGCATTATTGCGCATTCTATGACGGTAACGAGAACCTGAATGATGAAACCCGGTGAAGGTCAATGGTGAAGAGTGAATTGTCAATGGAAAATCGAAACTGTAAGGCGTGTGAATACACACCGTGCGATTCTATATTCCAGGCCATTCACCAATGAACCAACCTCAGATTCACTCAGAGTATTTAACCATTTAACCAATTGACCAACATCGCCTACGCCCACGCATTCATCATCTTCTTGCTTCTTCTTCAGCCTCGACGTACCTTCGTAGAACGAATCTTTGCCCGCCACATGGTTTCCGCCTCAGCTGCTGTCGAACAACGACAGATCGAAGTCTGGCTCATCGACGACAATCAGGAGTATACGACGGTCGTCGCCGAAGCGATCAACCTCTCGAGCGGAGCTGTATGCACAGCGACGTACTCGCGTTGCGAGCCCGCGTTTGAAGCGCTCCGCAAAGGTACGCCGGCCCCTAATGTGCTGCTGCTCGACATCGGACTTCCCGGCATCGGCGGAATTCAGGCGATCGAGACTTTCAAAGAATTTTCGCCGAGCATGCAGATCATCATGCTCACCGTGTACGACATGGATGAAAAGGTGTCGAGCGCCGTTCAGCGCGGGGCGTCGGGGTACCTCCTCAAGACATCGGACATTGATGGAATTCTCAGGGCGGTCCATTCGACAGTTCAGGGAGGCATGCCCCTCGACCCGATGGTGACGCGCAATCTCATTCAGAGCATCCAGGTGCCCCGCCCTCGTGAAGGAAATACATACGGACTCACGGATAGGGAATTGCAGATTCTTCGGTACCTCGTGGAAGGATACTCATTTCAGGAGATTGCGAACAGAATGTTCATCAGTGTTTGGACGGTGAACACGCATGTCAACCGGATCAACGAGAAGTTGGACGTCCATAGCCGCAGTGTAGCAGTTGTGAAAGCTTTAAAGGAGGGATTGATCTAGTTCTACAAAAAACAGGAATGTGGCGTAAATTTAGAAATTTCGACGGTCGCTTTTTGTGCCGCCGAAATTTCTTTTTGGAGAATCACTAATATTAGCGATTGCCAGCACCCCCCGACAACTGCTATATTGTGCCCGCGTCCCACTCACCATGAGGAGCGGGATTACAATATGAGTTCCCTGAGGGGGGATATTGCCCCGCTCCTCTCTTCTTTAAACTTATCCCCCCTCAATCTTCGAAGAATCACTGCGTCCGTTCTGTCTTTCCCCTCTCTGGTATCACGGTTCTTCCAAACAGATTCCATTGATTTTCTCGTAGAATTCAATAACACATTTTTGTCGCTATCTATATTGACAATACGACATAAATGTCATACATTCCTCCTGGATTAAATCAGGAGGAATGTATGGAGCGGGTTCATGTGGGAATGGGGGGGTGGGACATTCCCCCATTTGAAAAGGTCTTTTATCCTCAGGCGACACGCGGCTTCCGGAAACTCCGCTATTACTCGCAATTCTTCGACAGCGTCGAGATCAACGCCACGTTCTACAGCACGGCGTTTTCACCCGACCAGGTCCTCCGCTGGCTTGACGACGTCGACTCAAACCCACGGTTCATCTTCACTGTAAAACTCTACCGCGGATTCACTCACACCTACGATGCGGATCGTAAGAATTTTCTCACAACGCATCGCCTCCTCGATCTTCTTCGCTCTCACGGAAAGTTCGGCGGACTTGTCATGCAATTCCCGTATTCTTTCGTGAACGGCTCAGACCAACGTCGCTATTTGATGGGGCTCGCCCGATCGTTCGGATCCTTCCGACTGTTCACAGAGGTCCGTCACAATTCCTGGGACAGTCCATTAATGTTTAATTTCTTCCAGGAAAACGGCATGCATCTCGTTAACGTCGACCTCCCTCAAATCCGACGCAACATGCCGTTCCACGAAACTGCGTGGGGTGGAGCTTCATACTATCGGTTGATGGGAAGGAATGCGGCAACATGGGAACAGCCATACCGGCTGGAGCCGGATGGTCGTCATGTCGTCAGCGACCGTTATTTGTATCTCTACGAATCGAGTGAACTTGAACGATTGGCAGAAGCGGTGAAGAAGGTTCGGGAGCAGGGGAATGAAACGTTCGTCGTCTTCCACAACGACCCTGATGCACAATCACTGCTGAACGGATTTCAATTCCGACACATGTTGACGAGAAGGAAAGTGATGGTTCCCGACAGACTGCTTCACAGATTTCCGCGACTCGGTCCGATCAGCGTGTCTGTGAATGTAGGACATCCGTTGTTTTCTGGTGAGCTTCCGCCGTCACCCAGAAACACCGGTGGAAGTGTTCCTCAGTCGGCTATTGGATCTTCTCCAAGCATTCCGGCCCATCATTCTTTGAATTATTGACGTTTTTCGAAACCGGGTATGCTTCCATGTTCTTCTCGGGATATGGAGCACAAAGCCGCATCAACGAATCGGTGTCCTTGTTCTCCCTGTCGAGCCAGGCATCGTACGACTTTTCATCCAGGATTACCGGCATTCGCCGGTGAATTGTGGCCATGAGTTTGTTCGGTTCCGTGGTGATGATCGTGAACGATGGAACCTCCTTCCCTTCTTCTCCTTTCCAGATTGAGAACAGTCCTGCAAACATGAACGATGTTCCGTCTTTCATTCGAATAGCCATCGGCTGTTTTGGCGGTTTTCCGGAAGGAAGCGGCGGTTCATCGTTCAGTACCTTCCATTCGTAAAACGCATCGGCGGGAATAAGGCATCTGGACGACCGGAAGTACGGCGCATAGAGTCGCGATGTGTCGAGCGTCTCGGCCTTTGCGTTAAACGTCTTCAGCGGAGTTCCGTCTTTGCCCTTCAACGGCTTTCCGTCCTTCGACCCGTGCGGTATCAACCACCACTGCATTGTGTCGGCCCGGAGTTCGTTGTTCCGTACGGCGATCACGGGGAGGAATTGCATTGGCGCGGCGTTGTACTTCGGAATGCCTTCGAATGCTGCGTCGGCATTTGAGAGATTCTTGAATAATTGCTCGGTCGCATGGTCCCGGGCGGTCCTGATGACGGCGTATCTACCGCACATGAGCTTGGTTCTCCGGAGCGCAATGAAAAGAGATCGTCCACGAATGGACACGAATACTCGGTCATAGCTCCAAAACACTAATGAACACGAATGAATGGGAAAATGCTTTAGTGTTCATTCGTACTTATTCGTGTTAATTCGTGGAAAATGCTTCTAATAAGAAGGCCTTTTGGAAAATATCGACCACGAATGGACACGAATATACGAATTTGTAATGTTTCTTCGATGTCCATACATTATAAGACATTCACTTCGTGTACTTCGTGGAAAAGTCTTTTTCTAGGGCTCTTCGCAGCCTCTTTCTATGCCTGGCATTCTTGAACCTAGCCGGCGCCCAGTCGCGTATCGAATCCCAGTTTCGCATTGCACGCTTGAAATATGCCGGCGGCGGAGACTGGTACAATGACCCTTCGGCTGAGGTCAATCTCTTACGGTTTGTGCGCGAACAAACGGGCATCGATGCCGACCCTAGATACGAGTTTGTTGAGCTCTCGAGCGACCGGTTGTTCTCGTATCCGTTCCTCTTTATGACGGGACACGGCAACGTCGTCTTTTCGCCCTCCGACGTTCAGCGACTCCGCACGTATCTGGAGCGGGGCGGATTTCTCTATGTCGATGACGATTACGGCCTCGACAAGGCCTTTCGTCGGGAGATCAAGAAAGTCTTTCCAGATCAGGAACTTGCAGAGCTCCCGTTCAGTCACAGTATATATCACACGCCATTCGAGTTTCCCAGCGGCGTCCCTAAGACACACGAACACGACAAAGCCCCGTCGCAAGGCTATGGAATCTTTCTTGGCGGACGGCTCGTTGTGTATTACACGTTCGAAGCAAACCCCAGCGACGGCTGGGTGGATCCAGAGGTGCACGGCGATCCTGCGGCAGTGCGGCTCGATGCGCTCAGGTTCGGGACGAATGTTGTTGTCTGGGCTCTGAGTCATTGATATTGACCGCGAGGGTGAAGTTGCGAGATGTCGCCGCCGGTGGAGAAGATTTATCCACGAAGTGCCACTTTGAAATTCTGTGATGACTTTTTCACTCCGTCATATCACCGTCGAAGCAGCCGTTCGCGAGATCGAAATGCGTGTTGTGGGTGTTCGCGCGGTCGGCGAGCGGGTTGAAGCCGCGCGACGCGGACTTCTCGCGCTGGCTGTGTCGGTCGCATTGGTAACGATACTCGCGCTCGTTGAAGCGGCGGGAGAACTCTCTTCGACCGCCCGAACTTTCCTGGCGGCGGGGCTTGCGGTGTTTGTCTTTCTTCCCTCCCTCATCTACGCACTCCTCCCTGTTGGCCGTCTGGCAGGCATTCTTCCAGCGAAAGACCTCTTGCATATCGCTGAAGTCGTGGGGGGATATTTTCCCGCGATTCGAGACCGTCTCCGTAACGCACTTCAACTGGCGCGATTGACCCCCGAGAAGGATTGGGTGTCCTCTGAACTCGCTGCACATGCCATTCGCGGCGTCGCCGGAGACATTGCTGCAGTGAATCTGTCCGATGCCGTCGATCGAAAGCCGTTTACAACCGCGCGTACCGTCTTCGTTGCGGCGTGGATTCTGCCACTCCTTGCAATCCTTGCACTTCCAGGGTCGTTCAGCGGAGGATTATATCGCCTGTGGGAGTACGACCGCGAGTTCACTCCACCACCACGCTACACGTTTCTCGTCTCCCCTGGAAATGTGGAAGTGGTGAAAGGAGCGGACGTCATCGTACGCGTCGATGTGCGCGCGCAAGATGGCCGACGCGTCGATGGGGATGTTACCGTTGCGGTGCTCCATCGTGCGGAGGGTCAGCAGGATTTTGAACGCACATCCGTATATCACGATTCCACTGGATCGCACACAGCGTCGCTTGCTTCGCTCCGATTCTCGACATCGTATTTCGCGACCGCGGACGGAGTGGAGAGCGAACATTTTCTCGTGACCGTTGTCGACCGTCCGGCCGTGAATTCCTTCCGGGTCAAGCTCGAAGCTCCGGCTTACACGCGTCTTCCTGTGCGCGTGCAAGAGGAGTTCGCGGGGAACGTCTCCGCCCCCGCGGGGACGAAGGTGACTATCACGGGGTCTGCCAGCAAGGACCTCAGCTCCGGCGCAATCGTCTTTGGCGATTCAAACCGCACGCTTCTTACCGTCGGCGGCGATCGGTTCAGCGGGTCGTTCCGTCTTTCCGCATCCGGAACATACTACGTCCACATAAGCGACGGGGACGGACTGTCGAACGCATCTCCTATCCGGTACGAGCTCACGGTGACGCCCGACCTTCCCCCCATGGTGCGGGTCGTCGAGCCGGGACGGAACATGGACATTGCCGGCGGCGATCCGATCGGTCTTCTCGTCCAGGCCGCGGACGACTACGGCCTTTCCCTCATGCGACTCGGCTATCGATTGACACATTCCCGTTACGAGCAGCCGCAGGAAAATTACAGCTATCTGCCGATGCCTTTTGACGCCTCACGAGGCCCCGAGACCGAGGTTTCGTATCAGTGGGACCTTGAATCGCTGAGCCTCGTGCCTGAGGACGTCGTCGAATACTTTGTTGAGGTCTCCGACAACAATACTGTGACGGGCCCGTCGACGACGCGAAGTCTTTTGTACACGCTCCGTCTCCCCTCGCTCGAAGAAGTCTTCACAGACGTTGAGAAGGGACATGAGCAAAGCCTGGAGCACCTGGACACGGCCCTCGAGGAAGCAAAGAAATTGAAGGAGGAAGTGGAGCGCATCAGCCAGGATCTGAAGACGAACAAGGAGATCGACTGGCAGAAGCAACTACAGGCGAAGGACCTGCAGAAGAAGACCGAGGAAATTCAGAAGAAGCTCGATGCGGCGCAACAGCAGTTGCAGGACATGACACAACAGATGCAACAGCAGCAGGTGCTTTCGCCGGAGACGATGGAGAAATACCAGGAGTTGCAGGACTTGTTCCAGCAAATCAATTCCGACGAGCTGCAGAAAGCACTCAAGCAGATGCAGCAGGCGATGCAGAACGTCAACAAGGATCAACTTCGTCAGGCCCTGGAAAAGGCCGAATTCTCCGAAGAACGGTTCCGGCAGGGAATTGAGAGGACGATCAACCTGCTCAAGCGGATCGAAATCGAGCAGAAGATGGACGAGGTGCGAAAGCGGGCGAACGATCTGGCGGAACGGCAGGAGCAGTTGCGTTCGGACAGCACACGCAGCTCAACGCCGAACGAAGAGCAGGTGAAGCAACAGCAGGACCTTGCGGCCGAGCAGAAGCGAATGGAGCAGGAATCCGCTGTGTTGCAGAAGAAGATGGAGGAGTTCTTCACGGAAATGCCGGCGGACAAGCTCGCCGAACTGAACAAGAGCATGGAACAGCAGAAGCTCGACGAAAAGATGCAGGAAGCGGCACGGCACATGGGCCGGGGGAATCAGCAGCAGGCGCAACAGATGCAGAGGGAGATTGGCAAGGAGCTTCAGCAATTCTCGCAGCAGATGAACGCTCTACAACAGGAACTGCTGCAGAACCAGGCACAGCAGACCCTGTCGGCGCTGCGGCGAGCGACGAACAACCTCCTGGAGCTTTCCCGCAGGCAGGAAGGTCTGAAGAACGAAGCACAGTCCACTCCCTCCAATTCCCCGAAGCTGCGGGAGAACGCGCAGAACCAGATGCGCGTCATGCAGGACCTGAGTAATGTCATCGACGGTTTGAGCGAGCTTGCACAAAAATCGTTTGCGGTCACGCCGGGAATGGGGAAAGAGCTGGGCGAAGCGCTGGGGAGGATGCAGAACGCAATGCGAAATTTGGATGTACGGAGCGGGTCGATGGCATCGCAGGAGCAGACGGGTGCGATGGCCTCATTGAATCGCGCCGCCCAGCAGGTTCAGGCCGCATTGCAGGCGATGATGCAGCAGGGACAGGGCAGCCCCGGGGGCATGGGCTTGATGCAACAATTGCAGATGATGGCTGGCCAGCAGGCAGCGCTGAACATGCAGACGCAACAGATTGGAGAGGGTGAAGCGATGCGGCGCGCAGCCGAGGCGGCACGTATCGCCCGGGAGCAGGAGGCCGTCCGAAAGTCGGTGGAACAGCTCAACCGGGAGGCACAGGGGAGCGACGAACAGCGGCGCGTGTTGGGCGACCTGCAGAAAATCGCCGAGGAAATGCGCGAGGTCGTTCGGAATCTGGAGCAGAACAATGTGAATCCGGAGACGATCCGGCGGCAAGAGCGAATTCTTTCCCGGTTGCTCGATGCTTCGCGGTCAATGCGGGAGCGGGATTTTGAAAAGAAGCGTCAAGCCCGAACGGGAACGCAGATTACGCGGAGAAGTCCCGGCGAGATCGACGCCAACGCGATGGAACGGCGGACGAAGCTGCGTGAGGATCTGATGCGAGCGCTTGAACAGGGATATGCAAAGGACTATCAGGACTTGATCAGGAAATACTTTGAAGAACTGGAACGGGTGGAAGGCGAAGAGAGTATGCAGTAGCTAGGCAGTATGGAGAAAGAGTTGAGGGGCCGCGTTCCTCACTTCTCCCACTCCTTCCACATAAACACAAAGGAGACGCGAGAGACCCTGCTTGGGATCTTCCGCGTCCCCTTTGTCGTAATACTTGAGGGGGATGCTTAGACGCGAGAGATGTTCAGTGCTCGCTTGCCTTTTTGTTCGACTTTGATCTCAAATTCGACGCGATCGCCTTCCAGCAGTTCGGCGCGAAAACCGGCGTTCTTGACGTTGGAGCGATGAAAGAAGACTTCTTCCCTCTGCTCCGTTGTAATGAACCCAAATCCCTTGTTAGAATTGTAAAACTTCACTGTACCTTTTTCCATTGCATCTCCTTTGCTCGGACCGGAACCGGATGTTGCCGGTCCGCTCTCGTCTCTCCTGGGAAAACAAACGGCACCCCGGCCCAACGTTGTGCGGGGCCGGGGTCATGGAACTGCGTACGGCGTCAGATCTTTGTGACGTTGGCGGCCTGAAGACCCTTGGGTCCCTTGACCACCTCAAACTCGACCTTATCGCCTTCGTTCAAGGTCTTGTAGCCGTCGCCGACAATGGCCTTGAAGTGCACGAACACGTCTTCGCCGCCTTCGCGCGAAATGAAGCCGAAGCCCTTCGCGGCGTTGAACCACTTGACGGTTCCTTGTACCATGGGTGAATCCTTTCGTTGAAGCGTGGAGGATGTTCCCGCAGCGATCTGCGCCCCTCCCAGGCTCGCTTCAGTGCTAACGAAGCTTCTACCTACGATGGATACCTGGGTGAGGATGCCAACGAAAGGATGAAACTGAGACGTGCTACTGTAGCTACAAGCGGTCAGAGCGGGGGCCCGGTGACCCAGGCCTTTCTCGGTCAGCCAGCGGGTATGTATTTGAGCAGGTAATATAGGGGGATTGGCGCTGGAAAGCAAGAGGCGAGGGACGAGGGGAAAAGCGGGAATGGCGGAATAATGGAATGATGGAATGGTTAAATGGCTTGCGGAGGGCTGAGTTGATTAAATGGTTGGACGGTTAATACAGCGTAATGCCGCGTTCTGGGATGCGTAATGCGGGATGCGTTATTGGGGAATAGGGAGAAGTGGCGCATTCGCAGGATGGCGCGGAGAGTGCCCGGTTCCGAGTTCCGGGTGCAGACCAGGAAAGTGCGATCAGCGCCATGCTCTTCGCGCTCTCCATGCTTGACTGATGCGACAATTTTGTCGTATCTTGCCGAATGACAATCCCGCCGACTGGTCGCAGCACATCGCTCAATCCTGGAAATCGGTTCGAGGCGCTGCACATTGGTCCAGCGCCCGATGATATCGCAGGCTATTTCGAACCTCCTGACGCCGATCGCCGCGAGCCGACGATCTTCTTTCGCGACCGATCGCTGAGCATACTTTCGAAGAACGACAGCCCCGACCTCGGATTTGCGTACAGCATGAATCCATACCGGGGATGCGAACATGGTTGTGTCTACTGCTACGCGCGTCCCAGTCATGAGTATCTCGGGTTTTCTTCGGGCCTGGATTTCGAAACGAAGATCCTCGTCAAATATGACGCCCCCGACCTTCTCGCGCAGGCGTTTGACAAAACTTCGTGGCAGCCTCAGGTCGTCGCCCTCTCGGGCAACACAGATTGCTATCAACCGGTGGAGCGAACACTAGGGATCACGCGGAAGTGCCTCGAGGTATTCCTCCGATATCGGAATCCCGTCGGCATCATCACGAAGAACGCGTTGATCCAGCGTGATATCGACATCTTAAGCCGGTTGTCCGAGCTCAACCTGGTCTTCGTTTCGGTCTCGATCACGACGATACGCCAGGAGCTGGCCAGAAGCATGGAGCCTCGAACTGCTTCGGTCCGCAAACGATTTGAGACCATCCACCGTTTACATGAAGCGGGCGTTCCAGTGGGAGTGAACATCGCACCCATCATCCCCGGGCTGAACGACGAGGAGATACCCGCGCTTCTGACCGAGGCCGCCCGCTGCGGAGCGAGTCGCGCAAGCCACACGATGATCCGACTTCCTTACGCTGTCAAGGACCTGTTCATTGAATGGCTCCAACGGACCCTCCCCGATCGATCCGGAAAGATCGTCGCTCGCATTCGATCCATACGGGGAGGCGGGTTGTCGAGCTCCGAGTACGGCAAACGGATGACCGGCGAAGGGGAAATTGCCGAAGCGATCTCGCGGTTGTTTCGCATGACTTGCACGCGCCTGGGACTGAACACCTCACGCGTGGCGCTGGCGACTACGCATTTCCGAAGGCCGGGCCCGGAACAGTTACGCTTTCTCTAAAGCGACATAAAGAGAAAGATTACCGCCAAGATCGCCAAGAAGTGATGGAAATTGTACCCCTACGTTACATTTTCCTTGGCTGACTTGGCGCTCTTGGCGGTCAATGAACCAAGCTCTCCGATGTTCTCAATCGCTCCGGGAACCCCATCTCACTCTCCATCGTCTGTATCTCCGATTTCTTGACTGAATCGTCTTTTTTGAGTAGATTTCAATGCTTTTTCCGCCGCAGTAATCTCAGCAGACACCCGCTCCGCGAACCCAAACTTCACAACATGGTATGAGCCGGTATGGCTATTGCTGTCCGTAACCTAACCAAGTTCTACGGTCAGGAGAAGGCCGTAGACGACATTTCCTTCGATGTTCGAACAGGAGAGATCCTCGGGTTTCTTGGACCGAACGGCGCAGGGAAAACGACGACGATGAAGATCGTCACCTGTTATCTTCCTCCGAACGCAGGAACTGTGACTGTCGACGATCTCAACATTGCCGATCACTCGCTCGACGTGCGGCGTAAGATCGGCTACCTTGCCGAGCACAATCCCCTGTATCTCGACATGAATGTGATCGAGTACCTCGCTTACACCGGAAGCCTGCACGGCCTAGAAAACTCCGGATTGCGGGGACGCATCAAGGATATGGTGGAATTGTGCGGTCTCGGCGACGTTCGCCACAAAGATATTGGCGAATTGTCCAAAGGCTACCGCCAGCGTGTCGGTCTGGCCCAGGCGATGATTCATGACCCAGACGTGCTCATCCTCGACGAGCCGACAAGCGGTCTCGACCCGAACCAGATCGTGGAGATCCGGTCGCTGATCCGTCACCTGGGTAGGCAAAAGACCGTCATCTTTTCGACGCACATTCTTTCCGAAGTGCAGGCGACCTGCGACCGGGTGATCATCATTAACGAAGGCCGGATCGTGGCAGACGGTACACCGGAGCAGTTGCAGAGCGATTTCCGGGGCTCGGAGACGGTAACGGTCGAGCTGAAGGCGAAGACCTCCGACGCCATGCAGGACCTGTTCCCGAAGTTTCGTTCCATCGAGAACGTGGAAAAGGCCGAATACACGGGCGCGCACGGCGACACCCATGGTTTCACGCTCCACACCGTGAAAGGATCTGATGTTCGTGAACAGATCTTTCGTCTCGCCGTGGTGCAAGGTTGGACGCTTCTCGAACTTTCCCGCCGCATCACGAGTCTGGAAGAGATCTTCCACAAACTCACCACCATTGACGACCACAAGAATTGAACCGACACCGACCATGACCCCGATCCAGGTTCCACTTCGCAACACCGGCATCATCTTCCGCAAGGAGTTGCGTTCCTATTTCAATTCTCCCGTGGCGTACGTCGTGATCGTCGTCTTCCTGGCGATCATCGGCTACTTCCACACGAACAATCTCTTCCTCATGAACATCGCGTCGATGCGGCTGACCTTTGAATTCGCGCCGCTGGTCTTCCTGTTCATAATTCCGGCCATCACCATGCGGCTCATCTCCGAAGAACGCAAGAGCGGAACGCTCGAGCTGTTGAGCACGAAGCCGCTACGCGATGTCGAGGTCGTAGCAGGCAAGTTTCTCGCTGCTTGGGTCCTCGTCGGCATTACGCTGGCACCGACCCTCGTGTATTACGTCACCATCGCATTCCTTGGCGACATCGATAACGGTCCCGTCATCGGCGGATATGTGGGCCTGTTCCTCGTGTCCGGCGTGTATGTTTCCGTCGGGTTGCTGGCCTCGAGTTTGACTGAAAATCAGATCGTCGCCTTCATCTTCGGGTTTCTCCTCTGTTTCGCGTTCTTCATGTTGGACAAAGTGCTCGTCTATGTTCCGTCCTTCATGACAAGTGTCGTGGAATATCTCGGTACGGATTTCCATTATCAGAATATTGCCCGCGGGGTGATCGATTCCCGCGACATCGTCTATTTTCTGTCCGTGATCGGCCTGTCGTTGAGTTTGTCGGTCATTTCCCTCGAACGACGCCAATGGTAGGCCCGAAGGAAAACGCACTATGAACATGCCCCAAGTATCCGGTAAACGTACTCAGGCTTTCGTCCGCATGCTTCTGCTTGTCGGAATTCTGGCGTTGTTCAACTTCATTGCCGTCCGATTATTCACGCGTGTCGACTTGACGGCGCAGAATGTATTCACGCTTTCGAGCGCAAGCAGGCAACTCGTCGAGGCGCTCGACGACCGGGTCACTGTGAAGGCCTATTTCACGGAGGATCTGCCGTCCCCGTACAACAATACTCGCCGCGCTGTGCTCGACATTCTGAACGAATATCGCGCGTATGCGGGGGACAACCTGCAGTTCGAATTCATCAACCCGGTCGGCGAAAAGGGGGAGTCGGATGCACGGCAACAAGGCGTCCCCCCGGTGGAAGTGCAAGTGGTGGAGAAGGACAAGTTTCAGGTGAAGCGGGCGTTCCTTGGACTTGTGTTCCTGTATGAAGACAAGAAAGAGGCTCTTCCCGTCATTCAAAACCTGGGTTCGCTCGAGTACGACATCAGCGCCGCCATCAAAAGGCTGACGACGCGTGTGAAGAAGAAGATCGGTTACGCGACCGGTCATCAGGAGACACCGCCGGAGCAGTGGCAGCGGGCGTTCCAGGAATTGAGCACGCAATATGAGCTTGTACCGGTCGACTTGAGTACCGGAGCGGCGGTGCCGCGCGACATTGCCTCGCTCCTCATCATCGCGCCGGCACAGAGGTATTCCGACTCCGCAAAATACGCGATCGACCAGTACCTCATGGCGGGCGGCAAGGCTGCGTTCTTGCTGAACAAGATGAACGTTAACCTCAACGCACAGTATCGGATCGCTCAGGCGGTTGATACCGGTCTCGAAGACATGCTCGAAGCCTACGGCATCAGGGTCAACGCTGATCTTGTCCGGGACCAGCAGTGCGCGAATGTCTCGGTGATGCAGCAACAAGGGCCTTTTCAGATCCAAAGCCAGATCCCCTTCCCGTATCTTCCGAACGCTTCTTCGTTCAACGAGAACCCGGTTGTCAAGGATCTTTCGAGCCTGATTCTGTACTTCGCTTCGTCCGTCGATACGAGCATGGCTTCATCGAAGGGCGTACGCGCCGAAGTGCTGGCGAGGACGTCCGACAAGAGCGGCCGCGCGACGGGGTTTGTCATGATCGACCCGTACCAACGTTGGCAAGTGAGCGATTGGATGGAACCGCGCATTCCGCTTGCAGCGCTAGTGGAGGGCTCGTTCACGTCGTTCTTTACCGGCAAGCCGATGACGCCCGCGTTGTCGAAGAGCTCCGACACGCGAATGCTTGTCGTGGGGGACGGGGATTTTATGAAGGATGATTTTGCTCGTGCACAGGGGAACATGACGTTCTTCATGAATATCGTCGACTACATGGCGGACGACGCCGGATTGATCACCATCCGGTCAAAAAACATCACGCAGCCTCCGTTGGAACAACTTGAGGATGGGACGCGACAGCTCGTTAAGTACGCCAACATGCTCGTGCCTCCGTTGCTCGTCGTCGGTTACGGTTTGCTGCGATGGCGCCGCCGCGTAGCCGTCAAACGAACGCTCGAGGCAGGAGTGTAGACCATGAAACGAACGACCCTTGCTTTGATCGGACTGTTCGCCCTCTTGGGCGTCGTAGCGTATCTAGTGACACTCAAACCCGGCGAACGCAGCGTGAGCACGGAAGCCGGTGAGCCGCTCTTCACGGTCGATTCTGCGCTTGTAGATAAGGTTGAGATCCGATCGACGTCCGGACCGGTGACGCTTGAACGCCGCGGCGTAGAGTGGTTCGTCGCTGCCCCGATCGTCTACAAGGCGAATGCGGCCAATGTTGCAAGCCTTCTTGACCGCGTCAAAGACCTCCGGGTCAAAGGGACAGTTTCCAATAGACGGGAAAAGCACGGATTGTTTCAGGTGGATTCTGCGGGCACTCACGTGACGGTCTACCAGGGCGGGAAGGAACAGGCCTCCTTTGTCGTCGGAAAAGCATCGGCGTCGTTTACCGACACGTATGTGCGCGCCGCCGGCTCCGATGAAGTGGCCATTGTGGACGGGTCCCTTGGATGGATGTTCAATCGGTCGGTGCGTGACTGGCGCGATAAGACGATCTTGTCGTTGTTCAAGCCGGACGTCAAAGAGATCGGCTTTCGGTTTGGGGACACGACGTTCACTCTTTCCCTGCGGGACAGCGCCTGGATGATCGACAGGTCCAAAGCGAACGCCGCGACCGTCGAAAATCTGTTGACGAGCTTGCTGTCCCTGCAATGCGACGACTTTCTCGACACAGAACCTGCGGTCAAGCCCGGCATTCAGATCACGGCGGGGGGAGTTCAGGTGCTGTTCGCATTCGACAAGGGGTCCCGGAAGTACTATGTTCGTACATCCGCAAGTCCGCAATGGTACATCTTAGAAACGTGGCGTGCAGATCAGGTGTTGAAACGGAAAAAAGATCTGGTCTGAAGCCCGTGCGTTAGCGAGTCGACCAATTTCTGCACTCCTGCGGGTTTTTGCGTCAGAATTCCCTCAGTGTGTCCCACCCTGCTCTTGCATTCCTTGCGCACCGGAGCAAAAATGGTTACTTTGTTCGTCCACAATTGATTGATTTTTCTAGGATTTACGGTGATTTACCCATGATGAAAAACCGAACGACCTTTTCCATTTTGATCCTTCTAACGGCCCTGGGGGGCTTCGGCTGTGGGGCTTCCAACCCAACAGTCGCAACGCTTGGGGAAGAGCTCATCACCATGAAGGATTTTGAGACTTCGTATGCCAAGAACAACGGCGGATGGGACGCCGGTGCGAAGGCCTCGCTCGAAGAACGAGAACGTTTTCTCGATCTGCTGGTGAAGTTCCGGCTCAAAGTGAAGGAAGCAAAGTCACGCGGTCTTTTGCAGGACACTTCCATTCAGAATGAATTGCGCGGTTACGAGCTTAGCGTCGCCCAGACCTACATGATAGAGAAAGAGCTTGTCAGGCCGAACCTGAAGAAACTCTACGAACGAAAGAAAGAGGAACTGCGGGCCAGCCATATTCTCATTCGGGTCGCCGAGAATGCGCCCGCGGACGATACGCTGAAGGCGTACGAACGCGCGATGACGGTCATCGGCCGCATTCCGACGAAGAGCTTCGATTCACTCGCGCTGATCTATTCCGAAGACCAGAGCGCATCCTTCAACAAAGGAGACCTCGGATATTTTGGGACTGGTCGGATGGTACCGCCGTTTGAGGACGCCTGTTATGCCCTGCGAACGGGTGAAACCACGCCTCGTCCCATACGCACACAATTCGGGTATCACGTCATTAAGGTAACCGATCGTCGTCCGAGCCGCGGCGCACTCCGGATCAGCTTTATCCTTCTGAACTACAACAATCCCAAAGATTCGACGGGTGTTCAGGACAGCTCATGGAGCTTGTACCGACGGATCTTAGCCGGTGAGGATTTTGCCCAGCTCGCTTCGCAGTATTCACAAGAACGAAACAGCGCGCTGCGCGGAGGTGATGTCGGCTTTTACGACCGCGACAGACTTCCTCCGGATATGGGAGAGCTTCTCTATCGTACGTTGAAGGACTCCGTGACGAAGCCTTTTCCAGTACCCAACGGCGTATATATCTTCAAGATCACGGATGCCCGCGGCATACCTCCGTTTGAAGAAGCTGAGCGCGATTTGAAGCAGCAATACCAGCAGATGCGGTATGCGAAGGACCGGAAGGACTATGCCCAGCGATTCCGCTCTTTGTACGGGTTTTCGTATGACCTTCCGACGTTACAGGCGTTGACAACGGCATTTGACACCACAAAAACACCGGCTGATTCGATGTGGAACGAACTGGAAAACCGCAACCTCCTGGGGCAAAAGCTGTGTTCCTACGATGGGACCCCGGTAACGGTTCAGCAGGCGTTGGACCGCATTGCATCGACCCCCGAATTCCGGACAATGCGCCTGACGCCGGCGAATGTCGAGAATATCGTCGACCAGGTGACGGAAACCATCCTGATGGAGCACCACGCGTTGCGTGCGCAGGATCGTCACCCGGCATTTGCGAACCTGATGAACGAGTACCGCGACGGGATCCTCCTGTATCGCATCGAGCAAGACGAGATCTGGCAGCGCGTCACCGTCAACGATTCCTTGTTGCGCATCTTCCATGAAGGGCGTAAAGACCAGTACCGTTGGCCCGATCGTGTGAATTTCGCGGAGATCTACGTGACGACGGACAGTCTCAAAGATGCGGCTGAAAAACGCCTCCGCGGGGGGAAAGACTTCATGGATGTTGCGGAGGATATGACGATGCGCGCGGGCTACCGCGACAAGAAGGGTGAATGGGGATTCCAATCGTATGGGCTCAATGAGCTGTCCATGCGCGCCTCGTCCATGACGCTCGACAGTGTTTCTCTCGCATTCCGGTTTGGCGCCGGCTGGTCGATCATCAAGGTCCTCGCCAAAGATCCTGCGAGGGTGAAAACATTCGAAGAGGCCGGCCCCGAATTGACAAGCGCATATCAGGAACAAGTAGCGAAAGTGCGTGAACAGGAATGGATCGCATCGCTTAAAGCCAAGTACGGGGTGATGATCGATGCGGAGGCGCTGCGGAACGCGTTCACGCGAACGCCCGCGGCGAGCGAGGAGCAGACTTTCCAGTAATGATCGCCTGCCGACCAGAGCTCACAGTAGGACTCGCCTTTGTTCTGACGGTCGCTGGCTGCCGACAGCAGACCCAGGAGACGGCGGTGGCCCGGATCGAGAACCGTACGCTCACGATGCAGGAAATTCGCGCGAAGTTCGACTCCGAGCACCCGCCTACGGAGGCCCAGATTCAGCAGTACTTGCAGCAATGGGTGGCGGATGAATTACTGTACCGTGAAGCTGTCCGACGGGGGTTGGACCAATCGGCCGACGTCAACCGCCGCGCGGAGGACATGCGACGGCAGTTGGTCGTGCAGGCGCTCCTGGACAACGAAATCTATACGCCCGGAATGACGGAGTTTGGCACCGAGCAGATCACGGCTTATTTTGAGGCACACAAGGAGGAATTCACCGTTACGCAACCCGTCGCGTTGATCAGCTTCCTTCTATTCAATGAACGCGACAGGGCGACGGAATTCCGAAACAGCGTCCTCCAAGGCACCTCCTGGCAGAAGGCGCAATCCACGGCCGAAAGCCGCGGCAGCGTGATCGGCAGAGGCGATTCCACGTACTATACGGAATCCCGGATGTGGCCTCGCGAGCTCTGGCGAGTCTCCACCACGATTGCTCCCGGATCTCCGTCGTTTCCCATCAGCACGCAGGACGGTTATTACGTCGTCTATGTCTGGAAAGTCCTGAAGACTGGTTCGACACCCGACATTGAATATGTGCAGGCAGAGATTCGAAACCGTCTGACAGTGGAGCGCCGCCAGCGGGCGTACCGTTCGTTGGTCGAAAACCTCCGTTCCCGGTTCGACGTCGACATTTACGTCAGCCCGTCGTTCGGCGATTCCACCGTGTATCCACGATGATGCTGAACGTCATCTCAAAATAGGTTCCTCGCAGCGTCGCAGCGAGAGTCAGTTTGTGAGACATTTGCCAACCATGATCCGATCAACCGCACTTTTGCTTCTCCTGTTCTGTTCCGTCGCTCTTGCGCAGAACACGCAGGTCCTGGACCGCATCATTGCCGTCGTCGACAAGGAGATCATCACAGAATCCGAGTTGAACGACCGCGTTACGCTTGTCGCCATGCAGAACAAGCTCGACGCAAAGGCTCCCGGCCTGCGTTCTGAGGTCCTGGATGGCATGATCACAGAAAAGCTCGTCCTCGCCCAGGCGCTGATCGACAGCATCGAGGTGACGGACGACGAAGTAACGCGGGCGCTCGACCAGCAAGTGCAGAACTTTGTCAGGCAGGTGGGCTCCGAAGCCCGGGTGGAGCAGATGTACGGCAAACCCATCAGTCGCATCAAGCGTGAATACCGGGACCAGATCCGTCAGCAGCTTCTTGTGCAGAAGGTTCGGCAGCAGCGCGAGTCGGGACTGCAGGTTACCCGGCGCGAGACAGAAGAGTTCTTCACCGCCTATAAGGACAGTTTGCCGCAAGTACCGGAAGAATTTTTTCTCAGTCATGTTTTCGTCATTCCTTCGCCCGATTCCGCGGTCGACCGGGCGACACGAATGAAGCTGAAGGCCATTTTAGACAGCATTCGTGCGGGGGGAGATTTTGCGGATTTCGCGCGACGGTATTCGATCGACGGCACTGCCGCCAGCGGAGGCGAAATGCCCTGGGCAAAGCGTGGGGAGTATGTGAGGGAATTCGAAGAAGCGGTCTTTTCCCTGCAGCCGGGACAGATTTCCGATGTGGTCAAGACGCAATACGGATACCATATCGTCCGGTTGGAGGAACGTCGCGGAGAGTCTGTGCGTGTACGGCATATTCTGTTGAGGATTGAACGGGGTCCGGAAAGTGATTCCACGGCCGTGAGGTTCCTGAGCCTTCTTCGGGACAGCGCCCTCCATGGCAAGCCGTTCGCCGACCTTGCGCGCTCACATTCCGAGGATGAGGAGACGAAGGCAATTGGGGGCGATCTTGGCGCTGTTACTGCAGACCAGCTCGTGCCCGAATTTTCCGCCGTCGTTCTACCCCTCAATGATGGCGAGATCAGTCCGCCGGCCCGCGCCAGCATAGGCTCCAGCTACGGATGGCACATTGTCTGGCTCCGTAAGCGGGTGGCGGCGCATGCGATGAACCTGGAGCAGGACTTCGAGCGCGTATCCCAAGTGGCGCTGTACATGAAGCGCAACCGACTAAATACAGAATGGGTGGAGGAAATGAAGAGGACGATCTATGTGGATGTGCGACTCTGAACGGTGATCGACGTGTCGAGCATGCCAGGCAATGATGTTGCTGCAGTAGACCAACTGGCGCAGTCCTACAAACGGCTGCGCGCAGAGATTGCAAAGGTCATTGTTGGACAGGATTCCATCGTCGAGCACCTCGTCATTTCCCTGCTTTCGCGGGGTCATTGCCTTCTTGTCGGCGTGCCGGGTCTTGCGAAGACCCTGCTGATCAAGACACTGTCGCAGGCGCTCGACCTGAAATTCAGCCGCATCCAGTTTACACCCGACCTCATGCCCAGCGACATTACGGGCACCGAGGTCATCGAGGAGAATGTAGGAAAAGGCTCGAAGTCATTTCGGTTCGTTCGCGGTCCCGTGTTCGCAAACATTATCCTCGCAGACGAGATCAACAGGACGCCGCCAAAGACGCAGGCCGCCCTGCTTGAAGCGATGCAGGAGCATCATGTGACCGCGGCCGGCCAAACGTATCCGCTCGACGAGCCGTTCTTCGTCCTTGCGACGCAAAACCCGATCGAACAAGAAGGCACGTATCCCCTGCCCGAAGCACAGCTGGACCGGTTCATGTTCAACCTTTGGCTCGAGTATCCGTCCGCCGACGAGGAGGTGCGCATCGTAAAAACGACGACGAGTCAATACGAGGCGACAGTGTCCTCCGTCCTGAATGCTGCGGATATCATTGCCTTCCAGCATCTCGTCCGCAGAGTACCCGTCGCGGACGCGGTTGTGGAATACGCCGTTCGTCTCGCGCACGCATCCCGCCCGGGACAGCCCCAGGCCCCTGATTTCGTGCAACGATGGATCCGGTGGGGCGCTGGACCGAGAGCGTCACAATTCCTCATCCTCGGCGCAAAAACAAGGGCTACGTTGTTCGGCCGGCCGACTCCCGATATTGATGACGTGCGCGCTGTCGCCGCTCCCGTACTGCGCCACCGCCTCGTGACAAGCTTTACCGCTGAGGCGGAGGGCGTCTCACCCCTTCAGATCGTCGAAAAGCTGCTCGAGCGCGCTACTTGAAGTCGGCATCCGTATGATGTTCCGTCGATCGTTGACAGCTGTACTCTGCGTATGTGGAATGTGGAGGTTGGAAGCCCAGACCAGTGAACGCTTATGGATCGTCTTTCGCAACAAGGGGGCCGTTTCCATTGCCGGCGCGGACCCTCGGTCGCTCGGTATTTCGGACCGAGCTCTTCAGCGACGTGCCAAGGTGCTTCCAGCCGACCGGCTTCTCACCGACATCGACCTCCCCGTTTCCGAGTCCTACATACATGAGGCAACATTGCTGGGCGTGCGGGTCCGCTCGGTTTCTCGCTGGCTGAACGCCGTTTCCGCTGATGTTCCTGCCGCCTCTCTTGCCTCAATTCGATCGCTTCCCTTCGTGCGCGAGGTCCGACCCGTCATGACGATGCGGCGGAAGCCGGAACCCATGATTTCGACCCCTGCATTCCGTTCACTTGACGGCACATCGGGGGCAGCCGTCTCGTATGGATTCTCATTAACGCAAATTCGGAGCTTGAACGTTTTACCGTTGCACGATCTTGGCGTTATCGGCCAGGGAGTCTTGGTGGGCATGCTGGACGACGGCTACAATAATTACCGCGTCCACGCCGCGTTGAAGAACATTCGGGTCGTCGCCGCATATGATTTCATTCAGCGGGACAGCAGCGTCTCCATTGGCCCCGGAGACTCGGTGGAACAAGGCTATCATGGCGCTGCCACTCTCTCAACCCTTGCCGGATATCACAACGGTTCGCTGATCGGAACTGCCTACGGTGCCTCGGTCGCCCTGGGAAAGACCGAAGTCGTTCCCACCGAAACAAGGTTTGAAGAAGACCTTTATGTCGAAGGCCTGGAATGGCTGGAAGGTCTGGGAGTCGACATCATTTCGACGTCGCTGGGATACATCGACTGGTATTCGTATGACAGCCTCGACGGTATGACCGCGACCACAACGAAAGCCGCTCGTACGCTCGCTTCGAGGGGCGTCCTGCTCGTCACCGCAATGGGGAATGAAGGAAACTTTCGTGCCCCCGGGCTCACAGGCACACTCATCGCTCCCGCGGATGCGGACAGTATCATCTCCGTCGGTGCCACACTTTCCGACGGACCCTTGACGTCGTACAGCTCCACGGGGCCGACGTTCGATGGACGCATGAAACCTGAGGTAGTCGCTCAGGGAACGGGTGTGTATGCCGCGAACGGTGCGACTGTTGCTTCGTATTACTTTGGTTCCGGCACATCATTCGCCACGCCTCTTACTGCCGGTGCGGCGGCGTTGATCCTCTCCGCCCATCCGGAGGCGACGCCGATGCAGATCCGGGCAGCGCTCATGAATACCACCACGCGTTACTACGACGGGACCTGGAAGACGGCCATGTATCCAAACCCGTTTTACGGCTGGGGCATGGTCAATGCGTATGCCGCAGCACTCTCGCTCGGACCCGTCATGTCGAATACGCCGTTAGTAGGTTACTTCGTTATCCAGGGCGACACTACGCTATATGTATCTATTCGTATGGCGTCGGCAACGCCGCTTGCCTCCGGTCAGCCACAGCTCTTTTATCGACGCCGCACCGATTCGGTGTTTACCTCGGTCCAATTAGCCCCGCAAAGTTCACCTCAGTTGTATGCTGCGTCAATCCCAGTCATGGGAGAAGCCGACACATCCTTCGAGGGCTATGTGACAATAGCGGCGGAATCAGGACCCGTTCTTCGTCGGCCAACGGGCACAGCGCTGTTCGCTCTCTCTCCCTCTTCCGACAGCGTTCTTTCCCTCTTCCCTCCTCCTGCATTACCTAAGGGTCCGTCGGCATATGTGTTGGACGCGAATTACCCCAACCCATTCAACGCTGGAACGAATTTCATTTTTCACGCGCCGGCCCCCGAATATGTTGAACTTGCCGTATTCAATGTGTTGGGCGAACGAGTTCGGACGCTGTTCTCCGGAAAGTGCCGGCTCGGGGACAATCTTGTCACGTGGTCCGATGCACGTGATGATGCCGGCCAATCGCTGCCGAGCGGTGTGTACTTCTCCCGACTAAGCACGCCCCGCGGTATCAAAGCCGGGCGCTTACTGCTGTTGAAATAGCCGGCACATGCCCGAGCTCGATCTCTCACTTGCGCTTCCCCTCTTCATGCCATTGTTGGCCGCGATCATCGCGGCCGCGCTTTCCTTTGCGGCCTACCGGTCTCCTGTCCCTCCTGTCTCGACCCCTTGGCGCGTGATCTTGGGCGTGCTACGCTGGTCCGCCCTCATGCTGGTCTTCCTGCTCATCGGCGAGCCGTTGCTTTCTGTCGTTCACCGCACCCATCAGCCCCCGGGGGTTGCCGTCCTTGTGGACAATTCACGCTCGATGACGCTGACGGACGGGGCCGGAAGCAGGGCCGATGCCGAACGGCGTGTTCTCGCTTCCACGGAGCTGAGGGCGGTCGCTGGCGGGGCGAGTGCATTCTGGTTGTTGTTCGATAATCGTGTGCGAGATATCGGAACCTGGTCGGCGGACTCCTTGACGCTCACCGGCGACCGCACCGACATCGCAGGCGCGTTCCGCGCACTTCGCGAGCGGTCTTCCGCCGACAATGTGCGCGCTGTAATCCTCGTGACCGACGGAAATGCCACGACGCCCGAGAATCCTGTCTACGACGCCGAAGCACTGGCCGTGCCGGTCTTCACCGTCGGCGTTGGCGATACTGCGGAACAACGGGACCTCGCCGTCCGGAGCGTGACAACGAACGCCGTCGCGTATGCGGGTACACGTGTACCGGTGAATGTCATCGTGCACAGCAGCGGCTATGGTGGAGAGCGTGTGGAAGTGACGCTGGACCATCGGGGCCGACCGGCCGATCGCGCCACCATTTCTGTCGATGCCGGAACACGCGAATATCGTGTCACGCTTTTTATGGCGCCCGATAGCGCCGGTGTTCATCGTTCCACGGTAAGCGTATCGCGGCTGGAAGGAGAGGTCACACACAAAAACAACACGTCGGTCGTGTTCACCCGCGTCCTTTCGGGTAAACTCAAGATCCTCCTCGTCGCGGGTTCCCCCGGACAGGACCTGGCATTCCTCCGCCACAGTCTTGAGGCCGACCCGAATTTCGACGTCACCACTCGAGTACAGATGCCGGACGGTTTTCGTGAAGGACACCTCACCCCCGAATTATTCACCTCTTCCGACTGCGTCATCCTGACCGGATTTCCAACCGCCATGACGAAAGACGCAGACCTGCAGATGCTGCTGCGAGAAGACGTGCAGCGCAAACCGTTCTTTGTACTCCTTGGACGAACTGTGGATCATGAGCGGCTCCGCCGGTTGAATCCGTTGCTTCCGTTCATTGTCGAATCCGTGCTGCCGAACGAACTCCAAGTCTTCATGAGCGTACCCGAAACTCGCCGAATGCATCCGGTTGTCCGTTTTCGGTCCGCCGGCGAGATGGACGACTGGTCGTCCCTCCCGCCGGTTTTCCGCCTCCAGGGAAACTTTCGCTCCAAGCCGGAATCCGACGTGCTCGGTGTTGTGCGCCTGCAGACTGCGACGCTGAACGAGCCGCTCCTTGTTGTCCGCAGAATCGCCGGACGAAAATCGGCTGCGTTCCTCGGTTACGGTATATGGCGATGGAAAATGCTTGCCCCCCTCGACGGAACAGCCGCCCAGCGTGCCGATGAATTCCTTGGCAATGCGATTCGGTGGTTGACGTCGATCGAAGACGAGCGCCGCATCAGG
>MHAK01000130.1 GCA_001802945.1 Ignavibacteria bacterium RIFCSPLOWO2_12_FULL_56_21
ATGGGTGTGTGGCAATAACACACGTGGAGAGCGTTGTGTCCGACGCGGACCCCTTTTGCCACGCAATGACTTCCCGAGATAACCAAGTCGAATGCGGATAGGTCGAGCGACTCGATCGCCGTTGGAAAGAGGGGCAAATACGAGCGATACCGTTTTTCCAGGAAGGGTAGGCGTTGAATGAACGACGTGCGGATCTCGTGAGATTCTATCGTCGGTGAAACAGACCCCCGAACATGGAGCAACGTGTAGATGGGAGCTTCCGGAAAGAGTTCGCACAGCACTTCGAGGCATTTTTCGCCTCCCCGCATGCCGGTCAGCCAATCATGGACAAGCGCAATGCGCATATGCAACAGACTGTGGGATTCGGTGAATGTGGAGGTCAAGGTAGTGAGAAACATCGCTTTGAACAACATAACGCGGTTGATAACAGTACGTTAACATAAGCGTTACTCCTGATTCACAGTCTTTCTGTAGTTTGCACCCAATTCATGCTTCAGGGCGCTGCCGACCGCGCTCCCTTCATCACTGAATCGGAGAACTTTCATCATGCGATCCCTTGCTGCCATTGCTTTCGCACTCCTTTCTGCTTTCACGTTCACCGTTGCTCAAGACAAACCGGCACACCGTTGGAGCGCCAATGTCTACTGGGACTTTGTTTATAACGTCGGACGCGATACCGGCATTGCAGCCCTCGGCGACAAGGCGCTTTCAGGAAATCGAGATTTTCAGGCTTTCCTATTCCGGCGCATCTACGTGACCCTCGATTCCGACATCAATTCCACATTCGCTTTCCGGTTTCGGCTCGAGGCCGACGAGGCCGCAAACACCAGCAACGGAAAGATCGGCACGTTCGTCAAGGACGCCTATCTTCGATGGAAGGGAATCTTCGCAGGCAGCGATCTGACTGCCGGCATTCAGCCGACATCTGCATTTGAGGTTTCTGAAGGCGTTTGGGGTTACCGGTCACTGGAAAAGACGATCCTCGACCTCCATGGAATCGTCTCATCGCGGGATCAGGGGATTTCACTTCGGGGTAATCTGTACGGCGAAGGCATGGCCAAATACTGGGTCATGTTCGCCAACGGCTCAGGGAACAATCCGGAAACCGATAGATACAAACGGACATCGGTACAGATCGAACTTCATCCGATATCGGACATGACCGCCACTCTCTACGGCGATCTCGCTGCCCGTGCGCCAAAAGTGTCAGCAGGAACTGCATTCAACAATGATGCGATAGTGGGTGCGGTATGCGTTGGATACAAGGTCAAGGATGACTATACGGCCGGCGTTGAAGGATTTGTCCGCACCATAGAACATCAGTACTCGAAAGCAGGTTCACTTGTGGCCCAATCCTCGTTCGGCGTCTCGGTCTTCGGTTCGTATGTGATGCGGCCTGGCATGACTGTCGTTGCGCGATACGATTCGTACGACCCGAATACGGACGGCGCCGCGTCAGGAGATGCGCGCGGATATCTGTTGGTCGGATGCGACTGGAGTCCGGAACGCAACGTGTCGATCATTCCCAACATTCAAATGGAAACATACGAGCAGTCGTCAGGCGGCCGTGCGATCGACCCATCTGTGACGGCCCGCGTGACATTCGCATATTCATTCTGATCGAAGTTTCTCGCATCCACACTCATCATAAAGGACAGCTACGATGAAGGCACCTTTGTTCAAAGCATTGTTGATCGTCGGGTTGTTGCCGGCGATTGCCGCGGCACAGCTCAAGTTGAACGGGGCGGGAGCGACATTCCCCTATGTGATCTATTCAAAATGGTTCGACGTCTACAACAAGAAGTCCGGCGTCCAGTTCAACTACCAGTCGATCGGCAGCGGCGGCGGTATCAAGCAGGTCATCGAAGGTACGGTGGACTTTGGCGCTACCGACGGGCCCATGAACGACACACAGCTTGCTGAAGCAAAGCAGAAACGCGGCACGGACATTCTGCATGTCCCGACCGTCATGGGAGCCGTCGTGGCGACCTACAATCTTCCGGAATTCGGACAGGGACTTCTGTTGACGCCCGACGTGCTCGCCGGCATCTTCCTCGGCGACGTGACGATGTGGGACGACGCAAAGATTTCCGCGATCAACCCCGGCAAGAAGCTGCCTGACAGGCCCATCGTGGTCGTACACCGGTCCGACGGAAGCGGAACGACGTACATCTTCGTGGATTACCTGACGAAAGTGAGCGAGACGTGGGAGAAGAAAGTGGGGAAGGGTACGTCGGTCAGCTGGCCGGTCGGATTGGGCGGGAAAGGAAATGAAGGAGTCGCGGGTCTCGTGAAACAGACCGACGGCGCGATAGGGTACGTCGAGCTTGCGTACGCTGTCCAGAACAAACTCCCGTATGCTTCGATCCGGAACACAGCGGGAAAATTCGTTCAACCCTCGCTTGCATCAGTGAGCGCCGCCGCAAAGAATGAAGCGGGATCGATGCCCGCCGATTTCCGGGTTTCGATCACGAACGCCTCTGGCGACGATTCTTATCCGATCTCCGGGTTCACATGGCTGCTCGTCTATGCAGACATGAAGAGCGAACCGAAAGCAAATGCGATCGTGGACTTCCTGAAGTGGGCTCTCACAGACGGCGAACTCTACGCTCCGGAACTTCTGTATGCACCATTGCCGGAAAACGTTTCACAAAAAGCGTTGGCTACGATAAAGTCGATCACGGCGAACGGGAAAGCGGTCGGCAAGAAGTGAGGCAAGAGTCTCCCTCGTCGGCGTTGTTTCCGGTTGGTGCGCGTGTGAGGCAGAGAAATCTGGGTGATGCGGTGTTCTACCGCGTGACCCAGTTCTTTGCTTTCATGATCCTCGCTCTCGTGGCCGTCACGGCGTACGAAATGTACCGGACGTCGTCCGCTTCGATCGACGCATTCGGCTTCGAATTCATTGTCCGGTCGGTGTGGGACCCTGTCCGGGACGAATACGGAGCGCTCCCCTTCATTTTCGGAACGGTCGTCTCATCAGTGCTGTCACTGGTTCTGGCTTTGCCGCTTGGGCTAGGGGTCGCGATATTTCTTTCGGAACTTGCTCCTGCATGGCTCGCCCGGCCGATCTCCTTCGTCGTCGAACTGTTGGCCGCCATCCCAAGCATAGTCTACGGGCTCTGGGGATTCTTCATTCTCGTACCGTGGCTCAGGACGTCGGTCGAACCGTTGCTGATCCGGCAGTTTGGGTCATTTCCGTTCTTCAGCGGCGCCCCGTACGGCATTGGCATGCTCGCAGCGGTGTTCATTCTTGCGATCATGATCCTTCCCATCATCTCCTCCATTTCACGCGATGTACTCACTGCAGTGCCGATCTCGCAGCGTGAGGCGGCACTTGCGCTCGGTTCCACTAGTTGGGAAGCGACGCGCATTGCCATCAGCTATTCGCGTTCGGGAATTTTGGGAGCGACGATCCTTGCGTTGGGACGAGCACTCGGAGAAACGATGGCCGTAACAATGGTCATCGGCAACAGGCCGACGATCTCTGCGTCACTTCTCGAACCGGGGTACACGATGGCCAGCGTGTTGGCGAACGAATTTACCGAGGCGACGTCCGAGCTGTATATCAGCGCGCTGATCGAGATCGCGCTCATACTTTTCGTGATCACGCTTGTCGTCAACGCAATCGCCCGTCTCCTGGTGTGGAGTGTAACCCGCGGATCGGAGGTACAACAATGACCTTTCACTTTGCGTATCGCACAGCGAAAAGTCTCATGATGTATGCGCTCTGCGGTGTCAGCGTCATCGTTGCGCTCGTCCCTCTTGTGATGATCTTTTACCACACCGTGTCCATGGGCGGCTCGGCGATCAACTTGGATTTTTTCACTCAACTACCCAAACCCGTCGGTGAAACCGGCGGCGGCCTCGCGAATGCGATCGTCGGAACGATGATCCTCGTCGGTCTGGGAAGTCTGATCGGATTGCCGGTCGGCGTGCTCGGCGGCATCTATCTGGCGGAATACGGCAACAACCCCTTTGCAACCGCTGTGCGATTTATGACGGACGTGCTCAACGGCGTTCCGTCCATCGTCATGGGGGTTGTCGCTTACACACTTGTCGTAGTGCCGATGAAGCACTTCTCCGCATATGCCGGCGGCGTGGCACTCGGCATCCTGATGATACCTATGATCACGCGCACGACAGAGGAAATGCTGAAGATCGTGCCGCGATCGTATCGAGAAGCGGCGCTCGCGCTCGGCATTCCGCAGTGGAAAACGACGCTCCGCATTGTCCTGAGGACCGGCCTCGGCGGCGTCATCACAGGCATTATGCTGGCCGTCGCACGTGCGGCGGGTGAAACGGCTCCACTCCTTTTCACCGCTCTCAATAACAGGTTCTGGAATCTATCATTCGACCAGCCAATGGCCTCGTTGACGGTCTTCATCTACAACTACGGCGTTTCACCATACGACGATTGGATAGCCCAAGCATGGGCAGGAGCACTTGTTTTGATTACCTTAATTCTCGTTCTTAGTGTTGCAGTGCGATTTGCCACGCGTTCGGCTTTTCGGGGCGGCGACGCATGATCGATTCGACACTGACAGACTCCTCCCAGCCGGAAAGCGGCGTACCGAGCGGCGTTGATAGACGCAGCTTCGAAGATCGCCCGACGAAAGTCCGTGCGGAGAATGTCAAAGCGTATTTCGGCAAAACGCAGGCGCTGAAGGGTATTTCCCTCGACATTCTGTCGAATCAGGTCACGGCCATCATCGGACCCTCCGGCTGCGGAAAATCGACGTTTCTACGTTCGATCAACCGGATGCACGAGACCGTCCTCGGAGGACGCATCGAAGGGAAAGTAACACTGGACGGACAAGATATTTACAAGATGGACCCGGTCAGCGTGCGGAGACGGGTTGGCATGGTGTTTCAAAAGCCAAATCCGTTCCCGACGATGAGTATTTTCGACAACGTCGCTGCCGGGCTTACGTTCAACGGCTTGGCAAAAAGGTCGGCGCTTGGGGAGATCGTCGAACGAAGTCTGCGTCAGGCGGCACTGTGGGATGAAGTAAAGGATGTGCTCGACAAAAACGGGATGAGCCTCTCGGGCGGCCAGCAGCAGCGGCTCTGCATTGCGCGTACGCTGGCGATCAATCCTGAGGTGGTGTTGATGGACGAGCCGGCGAGCGCCCTCGATCCGCTCGCAACGGCGAAGATCGAGGAATTGATCAACGAGCTGAAGAAGGAATATACGATCGTCATCGTTACGCATAACATGCAACAGGCGGCGAGGGTCAGCGATTTCACGGCGTTCTTGTATTTGGGGGAACTCGTCGAGGTCGACAGGACCAAAGAAATATTCACGAATCCTCGAAAAAAACAGACAGAAGACTACATCACCGGACGCTTCGGTTGAACATCGTACACGTGAACACACAGCGAAGGTATGGAACGAAGATTTGAACGGGACCTGGACGATCTGAAGAAATCGTTGATCAAAATGGGCAGCGTTGTGGAGGAAAGCATCGCGAATGCGCTTCAAGCGCTGCTCGAGCACGACTCTGCCCTCGCGGCGAAGGTCATCGAAGCCGACGTGAAGATCAATGCACTCGAGATCGAGATCGACAACGCGGTGGTCGATCTGATGGCGCTGCAGCAGCCGGTAGCGAGCGACCTGCGCCTCATTCTGTCGGCGCAAAAGATCAACAACGACCTCGAACGCATTGGCGACCACGCAGTGAATATCGCCGAATCGGCCAGGGACTTCGGAACGCCTCCGTCGAAGGAAACATTCCTGGAATTGCCTCGCATGGCGGAACTGACCCGGGGCATCCTTCGCGATGCTCTCGACAGTTTTATTCTGCTCAATCCAAAACTCGCCACTTCGGTGCTGGAACAAGACGACCGGGTAGACACGCTCAACCGTGATATGACCCGTAAAGTGATCGAAATGATCAAAGCCGACACGAAATCCGTGGAAGCGGGATTGCAGGTTATCCGCGTGAGCCGCAATTTGGAACGCGTGGCCGACCTGGCGACCAACATTGCAGAAGAGGTGATCTTCCTGACTCAGGCCCGCGTCGTGAAGCACCATGCGGCCGACGGGGCGGTCGGTTCCTAACGCTTTCTGCGCAAAGCCTTCAAGAATCTTCCCACGAATCTCCACCAATCTTTACGAATATCTTTTGAGATTGGTGTCGATTCGCGAAGATTCGTGGGCATCTTTTTCCCTTCGTGCTTGCCGGGTTCATGACGGGCCCCGCCCTTGCATCACCCCGCATTTTTGCCGTATTTGAGTCCATTCCCACCTTCCTCCAAACAGTGTCGACTCCTTCTCGCTGGGTTCTTGCCGTCTGCCTGCTGGTGTTGATCGCAGGTGCATTGTCGCTGAACGACGCATTGCTCTACACACCGGACAGTGCACGCTATCTCGTGTGGGCAAAATCGCTGTCGACTTTCAACGGTTTCCTGGATGATACTTCACCAGAACCCGTCCGTTATGTCGTCCACGCACCCCTGTATCCGCTGCTGCTGGCTCCCGTTGCATGGATCTGGCCGTGGGGAGTGGAAGGGGCGAAGGCGTGGACTCTCCTCATGGCGCTCGGAGCATTGTGGCTTTTCTATAGATGGACGGCTGAAGCGGCCGGAGAAGTCGTTGCTGCCGCAGCGACCGGGCTCTTGGGCGTTCACTCGCTCTTCCTGTTGTATGCCACGCAGGTCCTTTCGGAGATCCCGTTCGCCGTCGCGTTTATGGCTGCGCTTATCAAAGCTTCGCAGCTCGAGGCCCAGAAGAAAAGGCCCAACATTGCCGACCACGCCGGCCTCGTGCTGAGTCTGGGTGCGGCGATGTTCCTCCGCGAAGTTGGAGTGGCGGTCATCGCGGGCATGTTGTTGTACTGGCTTTTCCAGAAACGATGGCGGTCGGTACTCATCGTCGGCGGTTTGTGCATACTTCTGTATGTTCTGTGGTTTGTTCGCAATGAAGTCATCGTTGCGGGGATTGAACAGCCTCCTCTGCGGAACAGCCAACTTCTGGTGACACATTTATACACACCAAAGGATGCAAGCCTTCTTGCTGAATTTGCTGCGCGCATTGTAAACAACGGACGCGTATACGCGGGACATCTGTCGACGATCGTGTTTGCCCCGGACTTCATCCGTCAATCGCACGGACTTGTTTCGCCGGGCCATCCCCTGGCCGCCGCCGCCGGATCGCTGACGCCGTTCGCCGCCCCTCTTTTCCTCATTCTTTCATTCGGCAGTGCTCTCACCGGGATTATTTTGACATGGCGAACGCAGTCTGCAACACGGCTTACCACTGTCGTTATGGCCGCCTATTTCGGTCCCATTCTCATCTATCCGATCAACGATGTTCGTTTTCTCTTTCCACTCGTTCTCTTCCTGTTGCATTTCGGAGCGGTGGGATTCCGGACTGTCGTCGACCGTTGGCCGGAACTGAGTCATCGACAGGCTGTTCGCTGGACGGCCGTCGGGCTGGCCATCGTGTGTCTCTTTCCGAACGTGGCGTGGGCTTCGTCGTTTGTCGCAAACAATTGGCGATTCGCGCACGACCCGAACCTGCTGAAACCGGCCCGGGAGTCGGAGGCGGAATTGCCCGACTATTATTACAAGCGGTTGTCGGCTCCCGGACGCTGGATCTCGGCGCATGCGGACAAGAACGCGATCGTACTTTCACGATGGAAAGAGATCGCGCTTTGGTTGGAAGGAAGGGATGTTCTCGACGTCGATCCTCAGATGACACCGGATAGCTTCGATCGGACGTTGAGAGACTACAGAGTGCAGTATTTGGCGTCGGTTCGATGGCGGGTGGGACTCAGGGAGAATGAGACGCAGATCGAGTATTCTTCTCGCTACGACTTTGTGCCGCAGATGGAGTCGGGCAGTGTCGAAGTACTCAAGGTCGTTCCGAAGAAAGAGGAGCGCATCGTGAAGGCGGACATTTCGGCCGACGCCGACAGCCCCACGATGTTCCGAACGGCTCTTCGACTGCTTCGCCGCGGCGAACCGACGGAAGCGGAGTCGCTTCTTGTGCGGGTCGAGCAGCGCATGGGCCGCTACGGGGCGCTGGTCTATCATACGGCCGTGGCAAAGGCACTCGCCGGCCGGTACGACGAGGCGCTAGCAGTGTTCGAAAAATTCCAGTCGATCCCGCAAGCGGGTTCCTTTCTCCAGCAAGCATGGTATCATCAGGAGATCATTTCGCGTATTCGAGGTGCCCAGGCTGCCGCGTTTCCCGAGGACCGTGCGACGAAATTTCACATCATTGCCGTGAACTACTGGGAGCTCGGCTATCGCGCGTCATGTTTTCGGATGATCGACAGCTCGCTTGCCGTGCAACCGTCGTTTTTCCCTGCGCTCATGTTCGCTTCCATCTTTCATTATCAGGACGGGGACGTTGCGTCGTCAGCGGCGTACTGGGAACGGGCTCGCAGAGTCAATGCCACCAACCTGCTCGTTGAGCACATGAAGGCCGTCCTAGAGGCCGACCGTGATCTCAGAAAGGCACGCGACGACGCCGAGCGCATTCGTCAGCACCAGCACAAGGCCGTGGCATTCCTGGCGATGGACATGCGCGAAGATGCGATCGACGAATTTCTGGCGATCCTTGACATCCAACCCGCCCACCGGCAGGCGTTGCGAAATCTTGTCGGCATTTACACGGACAAGCGGCGGTACGGGCCTGCCCGTGAGTATGCTCAGAGGCTTGTTGAAGCATCGCCCAACGACCGCGGGGCCCGGGAATTGCTGAAAGATCTCGAAGTCAGGTGGGAGTGACCGGGTCCGGGGGGAATTGCCGCATCGTCCGTGAAGCACGGCCCTTCCAACTTCCTTCAAATTCTGGTATCTTGGATGTGCAACCGGGCCCTTAGCTCAGTTGGTTAGAGCAGCGGACTCATAATCCGCCGGTCGCTGGTTCGAGCCCAGCAGGGCCCACGGAGAGCATTGTAAATTGAACATTGTAAAATGTAGATTGACGAATGTGATTGGAGATACGGGTCAAGCTTCCCATTCTTGACACAGTATTTGAAAATCGGTATAATCGACTAGTTTCTGATGGAGTTTTCATTCACTTCACCATTTCGGGCGGCATAAAGCCATGGCAGAATTTCGGATTGATGGGTTGTCCCCTTCCGGCAAGGTCATTACCGGCGTCATCAGCGCCGAGAATAAGAAGCTGGCCAAGCACAAGGCGGAGGAGATGGCGCGGGAAAGGAAGTTCAAGGTCACTGGCGTCCACGAGCGCGTGACGTTCCTATACCGCGTACAGAAGGGGAAAGAAAAGCCGCTCGACGGCGAGCAGAAGGCGTTCACGGACGCAGAGGTCCGGATCGCCCTCGAGAAGATGGGATACAAGGTGATGTATGTCCGGCGGAGGCTGTTCGGAAACAAGCAAAAAGCCGCTCCGCCCGTCGAAGTGATCTCGTTCGTTCGCATCAGCACCGACCTCATGCGTCAGAAGCTCCCCTTCAACGAGGTCATGATGCTCCTCATCAACGACATCCCCAACCAGACACTGCGCGAATGCATTAAGGAGATCAACACCGAGTTGAAACAGGGAAAAGATTCCGAGAAGGTGTTCCAGAAGCACGAAGTCGTCTTGGGAAAATTCACGGCGAACATGCTCGGCCTTGCCTCGAAAAGCGGCAACATGGTCGAGATCTACGAAAGCACGGCAAAGTTCCTCGAACGGAACGCAGAATTCAAAAGGGCCGTAAAACAGGCGCTCGTCATGCCGTTGGTGACGTTGTTCGTCCTGTTCCTGGCAGTCATGTTCTATGTCGCCTACATTTTCCCTGCAACAGCCGAGATGTTCGTGAAATTCAAGATCGAATTGCCGCCGATGACAAAGGCGACGTTGGCGTTCAGCTATTGGCTGACCGCCAATTGGATCATGGTGACCATCGTTATTCTGGGTCCGGTCATTGCTTTCCTGCGGTTCATCAAGACCCCCAAGGGGGAGTTCCTGATGGACCAGTACATGATCAAGATCCCGGTCATCGGTCAGTTGCTGCACAAGACAGCGATTGAGATCTTTTGCCGAGTCTTCTACGCACTGTACAGCGGGTCGGGCGAGAACATCGAGGTTATCCGCATGGCCGCCGAGGCCTGCGGGAACAAGTACATGGAACACCAGATCAAGACGATCGCTATTCCTCTGATGTTGGAGAAGGGGAAGGGGCTGACAGACGCGTTCGAGGCGACCGGTGTATTCACTGAAACGGCCATTTCCCGGCTCAGCTCGGGGGCCGAAACCGGCACGGTAAAGAATACGGCCATTCAACTCGCTGAATACTATGAAAAAGAGACGACGTACAGGCTGAAGAATGTCGTCCAAATGATCGAGTTGTCCGTGCAAATGGTGATCATGATCGTCCTGACCGGGTTGACGCTTGTTTCATCCGAGACGGCGACTGTGAAGCCCAAGGCGCCCGGCGGATTCCTGCAACTGATCGCCTCATGGTTTTGAGCACCGCGAGGATGACTCGCAAGGAGATACTGCATGCCTGAGATCGACATAACCGATAAGATCGGGTATACGCTTCTCAAGAAGGGCATCATCGACTTCGAGACCCTGGAAAAGTCCCTCAAGCACAAGGACTCGGAGGAGAACAAGAAGAACCGGAAGAACCTCGGCCAGATCCTGGTGTCGGAGTTTGGGGCGGATCACGATGCCGTGTTCAGAGAAGTCGCAAACCTGTACGCGTTCCGTGAGATCTTCCTGAATGACGAGAAGATCGATGAGGCCCGGACAGCGTTCATCAAGAAATTCATCGATGCGCTTTCGGACCAGCAGCGTGAAATGATGTCGGCTGCGAAGATGCTGCCGTTCAAGTGGGACGAACGCCAAACGGACAAGCTCATCATCGTTGCCGCGGACCCGACGGATCGCAACCTGCCCGTCGTCGCACGGTCGTTCAACGTGAAGAAGTATGAGATCTGCTACGTCCGGCTGAAGGACCTCCAGAACCTGCTGGAAAAGGTCGCCCCGAAACAGAACGAATTCTTGAAAATGCTCGAGGGGTCGGAGACCATCGAGGAAGGGGGCGGTAAGGATGACGTCGAGGTTGACGAAGACGCGCTGGAAGCGGAGATCAACAAAAGCGCGCTCGTGAATCTATTCGAGGGATGTATTGTTGAAGCGGTCCGCAGGGACGTGTCGGACGTCCATATTGTCGCCGCAGAAGGGAATAGAACGAATTTCATGTTCCGTGTGGACGGCAACCTGCAAGTATGGCATTGCCAGGAGGCCACGCTGCCGGAAGCCGTCATGGCCGTCATCAAGGACCGAACGAAGAACGTCGACCGTTTCGAACGCGAAGCCTCACAGGACGGATTTATCCAGCGCATTGTCGACGGACACCAGCTCCGGTTCCGCGTGTCCATTATGCCCATCGTAACGACCGAATTCAAACACAAGTTCGAGAGCGTCGTCATTCGCGTGCTCGACGACCGCAAAGTGATCACCGACCTGAACAAGCTCGGTTTGCAGGGTCCCGCAAAAAACTTCTTCTACAAAGCCATTGCCAAGCCGCAGGGTATCATCATTCTGACCGGCCCCACAGGATCTGGCAAATCCACAACCCTGATTGCCGCCTTGTATCAGGTCATCGATCCCACCGTCAACGTGCTGACGATCGAAGAGCCTGTCGAGTACATCATCAAGGGCGCACGCCAGCTGAAGATCGGACCGAAGATGGGCTTCGAGCAGGCCATCCGCGGTATCCTTCGCCACGACCCCGACATCGTGCTCGTCGGTGAAATGCGCGACAAGGTGACGGCGGAAACGGCCATCAAGCTCGCGAACACAGGTCACCTGGTCTTCTCCACGCTGCACACGAACGATGCCCCGAGCGCCGTAGCGCGGTTGTACAAGATGGGCATCGAACCGTTCCTGATCGCCTATGCCATCAACATTATCGTCGCACAGCGCCTGATCCGTACGCTGTGCAAGGTGTGCAAAGCGCCCGTTGACGAACCGGACAAGGCTGACTTGCTGAAATTCGGCTTTACGGAAGAAGACCTCACCCAGCACACGTTCTACAAGCCGGTGGGTTGCGACAAGTGCAACGGCGGGTGGAAGGGGCGTGCAGCCATTCACGAAGCGCTCTTCTTTTCGAAGGCCATCAAGGACATCGTCCTCAACGCCGGCGACAAGGTCGACGAAAATGCGATCCGCGAACAGGCGGCCAAGGACGGTATGTGGACACTTCGTCGGTCTGGAATGGAACGTATGAAGGAAGGGATGACAGCGCTCGAAGAGGTTATTGCGAGCACTGTCGAAGAGGATTGATGGCTGCGAATTCGGTCAGGAAGTACAAAAAAAATCCCGCCATTCGGCGGGATTTTTTTTATTCATACCATTCGATGACACTGTAGTAGAGTAATCGCCCGATGCGCCTCGCGTTATCGAGCGCATCGCTGCTGTATTTCACTTTTCCGCCGTCTCCAGTTCCTCTGAGCGTCAACGACGCGCCTTCATTACCGGCCACCATGAGTGCCCCGACGATCTCCGGGGTTCCTGCCGCCTCAAACGTGATGACGTTGTTCATTCCGTAGGCGATTACCAGTCCGTACCATCGAAATCCGCCGCCAAACTTGACGTTTCCGTTGATCGCCAGGATGCCGTATCCGACGATATCCCCCGTGAATTTGATGCTGAAACTCGTATCTGCCGACCCGGTGTTGCAGACGACGATCACCGGATTTGGTGCGCTGCCGAACGTGTAATTGCCGCTGACGACGCCGGGAGTGTTGAACACATAATGGGCGCTCTGTTCGTATTCGGGAATGAACGGTCCCGGGTCGGTTGCGCTTGCATCGGTCGACACTTGCGGAGAACCGGTTATGTTCGAACCTCCGGAATTGTAAATGTTCGCCGAATCGGTTGCGTTCATGACGGTCACGCCCGGTTTGTCGCCGCTTCCGATGAGCGTCGAGCCGTCCGCGGAATAATTCCGCCCGTCAACCCAGGCCTTTCCGGAGAAGTTCAATTCTGCGGGTTCTGCCCGGATGCCAACCGCCGCGTCGGCCATGGGAAACGGTTTTGGCGTGAAGAGCAGCTTCGCCCTCATGACGTAGCTCGATTCGGCGTACGTTCCGGTCGAAACAATCGTCAACGTGTCGCCGACCGACGTCGTGCTTATTGTATACGAACCGCTTTCGAACGTCGCGCTTGTGGGAGGTGTTGCTCCCCGGTCGACATACCGCAGATGGCGGTTGATTCCCAACCGGGCCAGGTTCCGCGCAAAGGAATATTTGTAATAGCCCACCTGCGAAACGGTCAGTGCTTCACCCGAATCCCGAAGATTGGCTCCAATATATCCGAAGGCAACAGCGAGCCCCATCACAAGCATCAGTCCAGCGCGTCCCATGGATTCTTCTCCTATTCAACCAGATTCAATTGGCCCAAATTGCGCGGGTACATAAGTTTTTCCCACGTCACGCCGGCCCACGACGAATCTCCCGCCTGCCCGATGACCGGTTCCGGACTCTGAACTGTGAACTTCACGTTGATGCCGCGGATCTTGACCAATGTGTCGGCCACGTTCGTGGGGGTTCCGATCTGCACATTGTTCGAATCAAAATACGTGATACGAAATTCGATCAAGCCCCAGTTCTGACGGACATTCGTCGTCACTTCCTGCCGGAACAGCGGAAAGTCCCGCGGATTGGAGGTGATAGCTCCTTGGGTGATCGTTCCGGCCAGATACTGCACGTTCACGGTGTCCATGTCATTGCGAATGTCGGCGCGGTACTGTATGCGCCGTTCGGCGGCGTAGAAGATTCGTTGACCGCGAACATGGTGGCCGATTTTGAGTATATCGAACTCGATCTGCCGGGCGAGTTCGACTGCGTTTTGCTGTGTGATGACCGTGAACGTGTTTTGATACAGCGTCGCGTTGATGTTGGACTGAATTCGCGCGACGGAAAGCGCCAAGACCCCAAAGATGATGGCCGATGCGATATAGTCAAGCATTGCTGACACGGGTCAGCACCTTTTAGTAGTATTTGCGATACACGGCGACGTCATGGATCCGATAGGCAATGATCGTCCCGTTCTGATCTTTGATCATCGAGTAATTCTGCACGTTGATCGTAATCTTCTTGTGCCACGACTGCGAGGTCTGCACCGTCAGGTTGTCCTCATTCGTGTACCGGATCGTGTCCCTAACCTCAAACCATCCCAATCTGTCGTTCCACACCCATCGCTGATAGCCGTGATAGTCGTCCACGTCATCGAACCTCGATTTCGACAGAAAAGCACCCGTCCGTGAAGAGTCCACTCCTGATATCAACTCGCCTGGGTCCGCGCCGAACGACGATGGCGCAGTCATCCCTGAGTTTGTGAAAACACGTCTACCGTTCGTCGTATTCTCGTCGAAGTCCTTCGTCATGATCTCATCCATCATCGACTGCGCATAGGAAAGCGCATTCAGGTTTGCCTCCATTTCCAGGCCCATGTTTGCCGTCGTCACAATCGTGGCATTGACGGCCAGGGTAAGGGTGGAAAGAAGGGCAAATGCCCCGATGATCAACATCGCTTGGCCGCTGTTCATACTGGTTTCCTGGGACTTAAGGGGCTGAGGTCAAGGTACAGTCACATCCCCCCGGACTCGGTGTTGGTTGTCACAGTCACTGTCCGGGGAATTCCTAACCTTCGCTATCCACCATTCAACTTACAAAACTCGCTCCACTCTTGGAACCGCTTGGATGTCGTGAGAATCGGGCGCTTTGAGCAATCAGAACCTGAGTCCAGGAAAGAAATGCACTCCGCGAGCGTACAAACCGGTGATTTCAACCGAGGAACCGGTTCGTGGAAGCTGAATTCTCAAATTTAGTCATTACTGCGGCAGGAATCCATTCCTCAATGAATATCAATAGGATGGAGAAAGGACTGCAACTCCTGCTTTAAGGAAAGCGCACATTTGCATTTTGATGCGCACTTCCTTATACTCTACCGACTTATTGGAGGAATATCCACAGATTCCCACGATGGACTGGCAAAAAGGGTCACATATCGCCCCATGACCTCCCCCACGACAGCACCTGTCGCTACGGCAGGCGGCAAGCCCGCCGCCACAACTGACCAATCTCCCATCCTTGCAGAGGGTCATAAGATCCTCAAAGAGATCGCGGCTACTCTTCCTACGGCCGTATCGGGACTCGAGCGGCAAATGATGATCGGCGATACGTTGTCGAGGGTTGATGAAACCTCGAAAACAAAATTGCTGGGCCTGATCAATCATTTCCTGACCCGGATGTTCACGATCAATGCCTCCGACATTGATATGGGGGGGTATGGTTCCCAGGGATACATTTGGTATAGAGTGTATGGTTCCAAGCGTCCGGACCCGACGTTGGGCAAGTACACTCCGGACGAAATGAACATTCTGGTGCAAAGCGTCATAGGAGAGCGGCAACGTACGTTCCTGTATGAGAACAGGAACCTGGATTTTTCGCACATGGTCCACATGGACGCGACTGAATTTCGCCGTTTCCGAGCCGACGCCTATTTTGACCTTGACCAGCTTGCGCTGAACATGCGGGCCATCAACAACACGATCCGCCCGTACAAGCTTCTTGATATGCACCCGAACGTGACCAAGATGTTGAGCCTGGCCCAAACAAAGGAAGGGCTCTGTTTGGTCACCGGTATCACCGGTTCCGGAAAAAGTTCGACTCTCGACGCGATCATCGACGCGAACAACCATTCGGTGGACGGGCATATTGTCATCATTGCCTCGCCGATCGAATATGTCCACAAGTCGGACAAGTCGATTATCCGGCATCGCGAGGTCGGCCGCGACGTGCTCTCCTTCAAGGACGGGGCCATTCAGGCCCTCCGCCAGGACCCGGATATCATTATGATCGGCGAGTTGCGCGATCCCGAAACGATCATGGTCGCGCTGGAGATCACGGATTCCGGGCACAAAGTTTTCTCGACGCTGCACACTGCGTCGGCCGTTGAAAGCATCGACCGTATCATCGGTGAAATTCCTCCGGTGGAACAAGAACGTGTCCGCAACCGATTGGGTGAGACGTTGCGGGCAGTCCTCTCGCAAAAGCTCGTTCCAAGTCTGGACGGCAAGCGCGTGCTGGCAAAGGAAATCATGCTTGCCACGCCTTCCGTTCGTGCCGCTATTAAGAACAACAACACCGCCGAAATCTACCAGATGATCTCCGAGGGAGCCGAGCAGGGGATGTGTACGATGGAGCAGGACCTCAAGCGGCTCTATCTGGCGAAGAAGATCTCCCTCGAAAGCGCGATGAACTACGCCAACAACAAGCGCCGTCTGCAGCAGCTGCTGCAATTGGCGCCAACGGACCAGTGACCCTGCAGGGCGGTCTGCCCGTGCGGGAGGGTCCTCAGCGGCTCATCATGCTCACGCGTTCCACGCGAGTTCAGTGCCGCCGACGAACTCGCGTCGCATCATCTTCCGCTCACGTCGGAGAATAACAGCCTCCTATGCCTATCACCAAAGGCCAAGGTAACACCGCCGTCGCGTTGTTTGTTGACGGCCTGTCGCTGAAGTACGTCCAGCTCTCCCAAAAGGGAAGCCAGGTCACGCTTCGCGACTTTAAGACTGTTGCCCTCGTTAAGAAATTCGAGGAGAAGGAGACTGTTGACGAGAAAGAGAAGGAAGGGGGATTTGGCGAAGCTCCGGGGGACGCTTTCGGCGGCGGAGCGGCACCCGAAGCCGCCGGCGGGGAAGAGGCCACGACCAATGCCACCGTGCTGCTGGGCCTGTTGAGCGATCTCCAAGGGGGAAAGTACACCGTCAACTACGCGCTGTCGGAACCTGCGGTCACGTACCAGGAATTCGAATCCGATTTCGGACTCAAAGGGACTGCCCTCAAGAAGCGGCTTATCGAAGAACTCACCGCCACCCGGGCAACGCCTCCGGCGATCGACTCCTTTGACCCCGTTCCCACCGCAAACGGCGGCGTCCTAGCGGTCATTCGTGAAGATGGACTGCAACTGTTCGACCTCCTGACCGAACTGCGTTCATTCCTGGGGGGTACTCTTCCCAGCCTGAAGCTCATCGACAGCTCCGACATTTCGCTGATGGAAATGATGCGCGTGAGTTACGGCGTTCAGGAAGAGGAGATTACCGTTATCGTCTACGTAGGCCACGACTTCAGCCGGCTCATTTTCATGCGGGGGACGGAATTCCTGCATTTTGCGCCGATTATCAGCGAAGGTCACGAATCGCCGAACATCGAAAACACGCTTTACAGCCGCATATTGCTGGAGCAAGACAATATTGCGCTTACCCGAATGGATAGGATCCTCCTGGCGGGGGAAGCGCACAAGGTCAACCTGCTCGATGCGCTAGCCCCGCAATTCACAAGTTCGCGCGTCGAATACATCAGGGCTCCGGACCTCGACCTTTCGATCTTCGACGGGTCGATCGGAGAAGGCGTTTCGGAGTACGCCGTTCCCATTATGACGGCGTGGAAGTCGCTTCTCCCCAAGCGGGCGGGCTTCTACGCGACGGACCTCATCCCGAACGCCATCCTGGAGGGCCAGAAAGTCTTCAAGCTGGCATGGCATGGCTGGTTGGTTGCGCTCGGGATCATTTTTTCGATCGTCTACTTTTACAACGCGATCCTTGAGCAAAGTTCCGAGATCCGGCGGGCGCGAGAGGAACTGGCGCAGAAACAGGTGCGGATGGCTGACCTGGAGATGTTTCGGGGCCGCGCAGAAGTCCTGCGGGGGGACATCAACCGGTACATTAATGCCACGGCCACGTACGATTCCATAGCTCCCGGAGGCGACCGGTGGAGCAGGATACTCCATTACTTGGCGACCAGCGTTGAGAACCTGAACTCCATGTGGATCTACCGGATAAAGCCGGACGAGCAGAACCGGAGAAACATCATCATCTCCGGCCGATCGATCTACAGAACTCGCATACCGCGAATCGCCAGCATCTTTGATAGGGCGACGCTCCGAGAGGTCCGGACAACGAGCATTCGGAACAAGGTCGTGTACGAGTTTGACATCGTCATTGAGAAAGTGGACAAGAATGACGTTCCCGAGCCGCCGTATGAAGCGAACAAGCGCCGCTAACGCAGAGCGGAGGTCCCGTGACCTATAAGATCCGAAATACGATCGCCCTAGGTGTCGTGTTGTTCCTGATCGGCGGCGGCGCCGCATTCTGGTATCTCTTCTGGCAGCCTCGTTCACTGAAAGCGTTGACGCAGCAGATCCAGGATATCGACAAGGAGCTGGACAACCTGCCGCTCCTGGCGGAAGAAGTACAGCGGCTCACGGCACAATTTCAGGATATCAAGCGGCGGTACGATTCGCGCAGCAAAGAGATCCCGCAGTTCGACATTTCCTCCCAGACATACGGCTACATGAGCCGCGGTATCGATGTGGCCGGTTTCCTCAAGTTCGACATGAAATTCCTGGGGACGGACGAAGGACCGGTCTGGGGATTCAACGCATACAAGCTAGAACTGGGCGAATCGAACTTCGACAATTACTACAAGTTCGTCTACTTCCTTGAGAACGGGAAGAGGTTGTACAAGATCGCAACGATGAACATGGAATTGAAGGAAGTGGTCGACATTCTCACGAAAGAGACGACCAAATGGATCGCCTTCGAAATGGAGCTGCACGCATATTATGTGAGGAGCATTGCCGAACTGGGGACGTCATTGGCGGCCAAAGGGCTGACGATGGTCGGTGCACCTTTCGACCCGTTCAATCCGATTATTCTCATGACGGTCTCAACCGACGCGCCGTTGGATGAGATCAACGCGGACAACGTGGATGTGAAAGCTGTGCTTCCCGGAAAAGCGTTCATATTGGTGGATAATGAATTGATCGTCATGCAATTGGGGGACAAGGTCTGGCGAGGATATCTCAGCGCCATTGCGCCGTCGCAGAGCTCGGTCGAGTTCACCGTCAACGAAGGCGGCGTCGTGCGAAAGATCGTCAAAAAGATTCAATTCGATCGTCGAAGGAGGAAACTGTGAACCTCAACAAGAAATTCGCGGTGATGCTGTGCTGCGCAGCGATCGCGGCGGGAGCAGTTGCACAGACGGAATCGCAGTTGAAGCGCGCGGCGCAAGGCAAGACCGGGGCAAGTCCCGACGAGGTCGTGTCGTTCAAGTCGGATGTGCCATATACCGAGGCTGTGAAATCGCTCGGTGAATTGTGGAAGAAGTTCGCGGGGAAGATCGTGATCGACCGCTCTTCTTTGAAAACCTCCGAAAAACAGATCGGCGTGAACATACAGGTGATGTACTGGAAAGATGCGTTCGACCTCATTCTCCGACAGAATGGGTTGTGGTACAATCAGTTCGATGAACATGTCGAGATCGTTTCGGTCGGCGAGGTGCAAGCGGCTGCCGCGCAGCAGAGTGTGACTGGCGCCACACCGGCGGGGGCTCAGATTAGCGATGTTGGTGGGCAGCAGGCGGTTGCAAAGGTCGACTCGGGAGAATACTACGCAGGACAGCGGGAGATCACGATCTCCAGCGTGTTCTTGGAGATCGATAGGACGAAGCTCGCACAGAGCGGCATCAGCTTCTCCATCTTTCGCGGTCGCGGATTGAATTTGGGAATCGAATTCACTGGGGCGAACAACATTTCTACGCCGATACTTGGAGCCACGTTAAACCCGAGCGATCCTCGGTTGGCAGTGGACGTCAGCGCCGCGCTTGCGATCTTTGAGAGCGAGCAGCTCGGCAATGTTTTGGCCAGGCCTCAGATCACGGTCCGCTCCGGATCGTTCGCTCGTCTGCAGAGCGGAACGGATTTTTCGACCAAGACGCGCGATTTTTCCCAAAATCTCGTTGAGACGTTCTATCACACTGGCACGATCCTCAACGTCAGTCCAAAGTATTTCAAATACAACGACCTGGAATTTGTCACGTTGAACTACAAGATAGAGCGGAGTTCCCCGACGATCGGTGACGTGAGCACGATCATCAGTATCACAGACGCCTCGGGTGCGCTCTCGTTGCTGAACGGAGAGGAGTCCTTTGTCGGCGGACTTTATTCCAACCAAGAAACTGTCACGCGCGAGGGGATCCCATTGCTCAAAGACCTGCCCTGGTGGGTCTTCGGGCTCCGATATCTTTTCGGGTATGACGCTACCTCAGTGTCGAAAAAAGAGTTGATCGTGTTGATGAAGGCGGAACTTGTTCCAACTCTGGAGACGCGCGCGGCGGATAAGTCGACGCCGGCGAAGAATATTCTTCAGGACAAGATCAATGAATTTGAAAAAGACCGGCAAAAACGGAACGTGAAAAAGGATTGACCGGAAGTCGACGTGCATCGTTCGCTTGGGGAGGTCGTATGACGTTACGCATGATGTGTATTCGGGCCGTCGCAGCGGGACTGTTATTGGTATCCGCTTGCCAAAATCCCGAACAAGAACCAACCGGCACCGGCACCGTACGGACAACCGTCAGCGGGTCCGTTATTCGAAGCGATGACAGCGCACCCGTACCCGGCGCTATCGTTCGGGATATGTCGCTTGCATCGCGCCGCGATACCACGGATGCGAACGGTCAGTACTCGATCGGTTTTGACCTGACATCTGGTCAGAATTATACGACCTCGCTCATCGCATCCTTCAGCCCTGGGTTTGGGGACGATACGGTTGCCGTTACCTTGATCCCCGGGAGGGATACGACCATCACGCTGACGCTGACCGCCGATAGCACAAGCCCCGTTACGGGGACCACGTCAGGAGAAGCAGCCGGCCTTGTGTTGGTGGGCAACGATGTGACCTCAATTTCCATTCGCGGTACGGGCGTCAATGAATCAGCGTTGTTGACCTTTGAAGCCCGCGATTCCCTCGGCAATCCTATACTTGGCTCGAACGGTCCCATCGTCAAGTTTGCAATCATCGGTGGCCCGAATGGGGGCGAGTACGTTTTCCCGATCTCAGCACGCGTCAACGGCACAAGCGGACGCGTATCCACCCGCATCAACAGCGGCACGTTGCCCGGAGTCATCCAGGTTCAGGCTTCGACGCGCAATGACTCGGTGCTTTCAGCGCCGGCCCGGCTGACGATTGCCAGCGGCCCGCCGGATGGAAACAACGCATCGATCAGTCGCGCCAAAGCAAACATCCCGGGCGGACTCTTCGACAACGAAAGAGTGCAGATATCCGTCATACTGGGCGACAGATTTCAGAATCCCGTTCCGGCGGGAACCGCCGTGTACTTTACCACCACCGGTGGTCTCATTCAGCCTACGGGTTTCACCGACCAGGATGGGATTGCTTCTGTCGAATTGATCTCTGCAAATCCACGCCCCGTCGGCGGCGTTGCCTTCGTTACCGCACGCACGATCGGCGACACTGCGGTGAGGAAGTCTGACAGCCTCATCCAGCGCACGACGAAAGTGGTTTTCTCCGGCGCCGCGCGCATCATCGCGCCCACAGCGGCATTCGCCATTTCTGACAGCGGGACATACCCGTTCGCGTTCCAGGTTCAGGACATTAACGGCAATCCCCTTTCCGAAAGCGCCACAATCAAAGTATCTCTCTCCGGTCCGGCTTCGTCCGAGTTGCAGATCACGGGCGATGTCGATGTCACGTTGAAAGATACGGATGATACGACTGCCACGAATTACACCGCAAAGATAAGCGACCGTACTCGCGGCGGGCTGTCGGGCGTCGTCACCGTGACGATCGAAGTCAAAGGCCGAAACGGCGAGGCATTCCACCAATTTTCCGGCTTGTTGAGTTCCACAGGCGGAGGCGGTGGCCTTCCCGGGAGCACCAGCACACCCCGCAGTATTGCGCTGGTCAACATAAGTTCGCGGACATTGTCGGTCAAGGGAACCGGGGCGAATGAATCGTCGCGCTTGGTGTTCGTCGTCCGCGATTCGCTCGGCAATCCGGTCGGCAATCCACTCGACCCGACGCAAAAGGCATACGTGACCTTCTCGATAAATCCTCCCGGAGGTCTTGGAGGAGGCGAGTTTGTGTACCCGGTCGGAGACTCTACGGACTTCAATGGTCAGGTCGGCGTTACGTTCAATGCCGGCACCCAGGCCGGTGTTCTCCAAATTGTCGCAAGAACCTTGGTGACGGGAGTCGGTTCTATTTCCGCGTCTCCGGTGCAACTGACGATTCAGGGAGGCCTCCCTGATTCAACGCGCTTCTATGTCGGCATCGACAAGGTCAATATGCCCGGTCTCGCAAAAGCGGGTCCGCTGGGCACCGTGTCCGTCCAGGCGGCCGATCAATTTGGCAATCCGGTGCAAACGGGTACCGCGATTTATTTCAGCACGTCATTGGGCAACATCACTGCATCCGCAACGACGGGAGAGTCTGGTCAGGCAAGCTCCCAACTCAGCGGCGGCGTTGCCGTCGCGACGAATGGACAAGGTCTGGTCACGGTTCAAACCGTCGGTAAGAACGGGGAAGCGATCAGAAAGCAGTTGCCATTCCTGTTCACGGGCGCTCCATTGATCACGAGGACTCCCACCAGTGGATTCGTCATCTCCGACAGCGGATCCTACACATTCTCTTTCAAAGTGGCCGACGCCAACGGAAATCCGCTGAGTTCGGGGGCCGCCGTGAGCGTTACGAAAGAAGGAGCGGGATCGGGAGAGCTTGAGTTGACCGGTACTGTCACACGGGTGTTCCCGGATACGCGGGACACGAATTACACGAACTTCACCGTGACGGCTGCGGATAAATCGAATGGCGGGTCATCGGGACCGGTGACCTTCCTGATCTCGGTCACGGGAGAGAACGGTACCACGTCATACGCATTCTCGGGAACCCAGCTTGCGGCGGGACAGACGGCTTCGTCGGTGGGAGTACGGCGGGTTGCCACACTCGAATTGCTTTCGAGCTCCTCAAGTTCTGTGTCGATTCGCGGGACCGGTTCGCGTGAATCCGCATCACTGACGTTCATTGCGAAGGACTCGCTGGGCCGTGCCATTGATGGGACAGGGCGCGCATACGTAAGATTCGCGCTTGCGCCCGCAGGCGGCCTGGGAGGCGGTGAATTCCTTTCACCATTGGCGGACTCGACGAACGATAACGGGTTGGTCACTGTAACATACAATGCCGGCACGACGGCAGGGGTCATTCAGGTGATGGCAAAAACGACCGCTCCGGGTCGTGCTGACACCATCTATTCGTCGCCGGTGAGACTGACGGTATACGGCGGTTTGCCCGATCCCAACCAGGTGATTGTCGGTCTCTCGCGTGTCAACATACCGGGTCTGGTGAAGTCGGGACCGCTGGCGACGGTCTTTGTGCAAGCAGGAGACAAATACAACAATCCGGCTCAGACGGGGACGGCGTTCTACTTCACAACTTCGCTGGGTCTTATTCAGGCTTCGGCAACGACGAATGACGGCGGCCAGGCATCCGCTCAGTTAAGCGGCGGCGTCGTCGGCGCATCGAACGGACAAGGTTCCGTGACTGTGTCGACAGTCGGAGAGAACGGCGTGGCGATCGCAAAGTCGCTTCCCTTCCTGTTCACCGGTGCTCCGCTGATCACGGGCGCTCCCGGGAACGGTTTTGCCATTGCGGACAGCGGTTCGTACGGATTCTCGTTCAAGGTCGCAGACCTCAACGGCAATCCGTTGTCCGAAGGCACGTCGATCACGGTGACGGCGGAGGGAGCTGGTTCCTCCGATCTGCAATTGACGGGGACCACGTCGCGCACAATGCCCGATACGCGGGACACGAACTTCACAAATTTTTCCGTCCTTGCGCAGGATAGATCATCCGGCGGCGTTTCCGGGGCGGTGACATTCCGCATTACGGTTTCGGGCGAGAGTGGCAACGTGAGCACAACGATCTCAGGATCGCAGCTTGCGGCAGGTCAGATCGTTGGAACTGGTGCTACCCGTCGCGTAGCGTCGCTGGAGTTAGCGTCAAGTTCGACGACGGCATTGTCGATTCGGGGGACGGGTGCCAAGGAATCAGCCACATTG
>MHAK01000131.1:0-11416 GCA_001802945.1 Ignavibacteria bacterium RIFCSPLOWO2_12_FULL_56_21
CTGTGGTCATGCGCGAAGCGGACCGCTTGCTGGTGCTTCATGAAGGACGTATCGCGCTCGACCGAACCCGTCAGGAGGGGTTTTCATATGAAGACATGGCAACTGCATCGGCAATGCCGATGCCAGCTGCGCTGCGACTGAGAATGCTACGAGAGAAGGAATTGAAGGTGGGAGATGGTTCCCGGTCTAGCAGGATGCGGAAAAACGAATTTTAGAAAATTTTCTCGCAATGGCGCAATGACAGCAATGGACGCAAAGTGTAAAAATTCACTAAAATGTCATTGCGCCCGCCCTCGGCCGAGCCTGGCCTCGGGCGAGGCCGGGGAACATTGCGTAGTCGCAGTTCATGGCCCTTTGCGTCATTGCGTGATTTCTTTTTCCGCAGCCTGCTAGCGCAGGTCGGTCGACAGTTTGAACAGAACCACCCGGTTGTTTCCCCTATCGGCAACATACACGGTCTTGTCCATGAACGCCACGCCGGTCGGTTGTCTGAATTGTTTGTCGCCGTTCCCCGTCCCCCCAAAGGAATAGAGTTCTTTCCCCTGCGAATTGAACCGGTACAGGCTGTCCGTCGAAGCGTCGACGACGTACAGATTCCCCGAGGGGTCCAGGGTCACGTCCTCGGGGTACGTGAACTTGTTGTTCACAACAAGGTCGACTTCATTTGCATCAGGAAACTTGGAGATGAAGTTTGCCGTCTGCCCTTCAGTGGCAAAGCGGATCCACTGCACTTTTTGAAGAGGGACGATTGAAGTATACTGCACCTGCGAGAAAACAAACTCCACGCTGCGACCGGTTGCGACCGTCGTGATGCCCGTAATCTTGTGGATCGACATTAAACCCGTACCGGTGGGGGCAAAATTCTGGGTCACCGGCGTTATCAACTGGTCGTTCTTCGAAAAGAACAGGATAGCCCCGTCGCGATCAACCGGATTGGTATTCTTTGGCCCGAATCTGCTCAAGTAATACGTATTGTCATACAGAGGCGCGACTCCGGTATACCGCCGTGTGGAATCGCCTGGTTCAAAGAAAACACGTCGAGGGGTTGCCGCACTGATGATGTGACCTGCCGAAACAAGGTCCAAGCGGTAGACGGCGGCAAACGTGGTGGGCGTGGAATGACCCGCGAGCAGCGTATCAAATTCCGCGCACACGATGAGTTGACGGCGATAATCCTGCGCAAGTGCGATCGGACGACGGATGGATTGCGACACACTGAGGCGTGCGCCGGCGGCATTCAACATCACGATCCTGTCGTTGTACGTGTCCGCAACGTAGATGAACCCGTCACCGCCTGCAAGGACGTCTTCCGGACTGTTGAATTCGGTCCAGGGAGGGTTGATCTGCACATACGTCGTTTCACCGATATTGCTCGACCCGCCTGTAGCAAGCAGGCCCGTATCGAACTCTCGTTCGCTGCACCCGGCAAAGCAACCTGCAATAGAAACGACGACGATCAGAGATTTCACAGTCGAGCACCCATGGATATGCGGTGCACCCCGCCAAGTCTCCCGAATGCCGTATACGAATAATCGAGATTCACGCCCACAAAGTCGATCGACGTCACAACGCCGCCCCCCAGCGAAAAGCTCTGTTCATCGACATTGAGCTTGTATCCTCCGCGTGCATACAGCGTCTTCATCCATTGATACTCCACGCCGAATGCGAGGTTCTCCGAGTTGTCGTTCGGATGGTTCAATTGCACGGCAGTTGTTATCGATTGATATTCTTCCAACAACGGCTCGAAAGCAAAGCCGAACCGGAATGTCGTCGGAGGGGAAAACTCCTGGAAACGATCGACCGCCTGACCGTTCAAGAGCGTGAGAGACCCGGACGGCGAGACCTGGTTGCCGAATTGTGAAACAACGGCCGAGAATCGAGCGGAACCGAGCCCCATCCAATAATACGTGCCAAAATCAAGCACGAGTCCGCGCATCGTCAGCACGTCGAGCGTTTCGACAAAATAGCGGACCGTCCCGCCAAAGCTGAATTGCGGAGTCATCTTTCTTCCGTAGGTCACACCTACGGCCAGATCGCCAAACCGGAAGAAATCGCCGTTTCCCTGCGGTTGCAACTCCGTTGTGACGGGCATGTCATCCATATGCACCGACGTCAGTGACACACCCACCGCGTCGTCCGGCGAAAGGTGCACCACGGCTCCGACGAATTGGTGACGGATATCGACGAGCCATGACGTATGCGAAACGATGATCTCATTCCCGGTTGATTGCGTGATCCCGGCCGGATTCCAATAGAGGGCCGAGGCGTCGTTTGAAACTGCCACAAAGCTTTCTCCCATGCCTGCCGCACGCGCGCCCACACCGATCTTGAGAAATTGCGCGGCCGCCGTCCCGGTTCGCTGTGCTCCGAGAACCGGAATGAGCTGAGCAGAAAGCCGAGATCCGCCAAACAACAGGATGAACAGCAGTATGACCATGAAATGTGGGCGCACGGTCAGAACCTCATCCCTATGCCAACAATGACGTTGCGGGGCGACAGATATCGTGCCGGATTATATGGATAGGGGGACACTGGAGCCTGAAGGTCGGGGTAGAGGGGATCGTTCCACGATGAAGGTGTCGGGTCGCCGAATTCGTACGCCTTCCCCGTCACCGGATTGATAATCGTTGAATTCTTTCGGTCCAGAATATTCTTCACCTGCACAGAAAGAGTCCATTCCATCTTTGCGAATTTGAAGTATTTTTCCCAATTGAGATCAATCCAGAACCAATCCTGCCCAAGTTCCGCCAGCCGGTGATCCCGGTCCGTGATATAGTCAGGACGTCCATTCGAGAGGGTTCCCCCGAGTATCGAAGGCGTATAGCGTTTTCCGGATTGATAGAACGCACGAACGTGCAACGTGTATCCGTCGAGAATCCCCTGACCAAATCCAAAGAGCGGTTCATCTTCCAGGACGTTGAACGTGGCGCTCACGTTGAACTGCATCGGCCGATCCCATGTCACGTAATTTTCCTTGATCGTCTCATCCTCATCGCCTCTGGCAACAAGTAGACCCTGGTCCGGCGTCGAGCTTTTACCCGTGGTGATCGCATACGACCCGGACGCCGTTCCACGGAACCACCGGCCGATCCTCTTTCGGTATTCCGCCTCTATGCCGCGCGACCTTGCATAATCCTGATTCACATACGTCACAAAATTTCCCGTCGATAGTCGGGAGGTCGTGATGCGCGCAGCCCGGGTAGAAACGTAGTCGAAAATATCCTTGTAGTAAGCCGTCAGCGTGAGAACATCGTCGTTCGTGAATTGCGTCTGGAGTCCGATCTCGTATGCCACCGTGGTTTCGGGATCCAAGTCCGGATTCCCGAACTTTTGGAATGTCGATTGTGCGGATGATGGGCTCAGCTTGGCGTAAACGAATTGGGGCTTCGGCCTCTTGGAGAAATGCCCGTACGAGAAAAAGAGCATCTGGTTGTCCGAAACGGGATGAGAGATGCCGACCCGCGGGCTGATGCGGCCCTTTCCCCGGAGACCGAACAACGAAAACGTCTTACGTTCGTAATCGTTGCGAATTTCCTGCGGGATGGTAGTGACTGTTTCATCGCGCACCGCATCGTCGACGTATTTACCCGGGAACCAGTAATCGAACCGCAAGCCGACGTTCAGGATCATGCCGCTGAACGTGATGTTGTCCTGAACATACATGGCCCCGAAGACCGGCTTGACCCGGTATATGTCGTTGTTTAGTCCCAGAGTTCCCACCCACGGCTGGTAAATGTCGATGTTTTGCATCTTCTGGGTGGTCACATCCAATCCGGCTTTGAACTTGTTCTTCTCTGAGAAATGATTCGTCAGATCGAACTTCAGCGTATTCTCCTCGACAAAATGGTCGTGCCACGTGAACCCATTCCCGACATCGTACAATCCGTCTCCGGGCACCAGGCCGACCGTGTCCTGCCCCAGATTGTAGTACTCGACGGGAAACGTCACGATATCCTTTGGCTCGCGGTACTCCGTGTAGTACTTGCCGTTCGCATCGGCGCGGAGAGTCGTAAAATAATGGGAGAATTTCAGCTCGTAGAAGCTGGAGGTGGAAAGCGTATGCGTCAGTGAAATTGTGTGAAGCTGATTATCGTGTGTGTACGTATTGGCGTCATCCAGTATGTTCCCGAATTCGTACTGATATCCCGGACTCGGTTCGACGTATTCGAGGTTTGTCTGAAGCGATTGTGAATTCTGATTGATCGACACGGAATGATTATACGAATATGTCAGCTTCAGCAATGGGGCGGGTTTGAATGTCGCCTTCGCAAGCCAAAACCAGCTGTTGTCCTGTTTCGGCGCGAACCGGCTGCCGTAGAACGTGGACGAAACAAGCTGTCGGGCGGCCTTCACTGTATAGCCGTCTGAAAGGCTCGCGTAGAATGTGGTGAAAAACGTCACTCCGCTCGCCTCTTCGATGCCGAACAGCGGAAGCAGCGAGGCGGTTATCGGTTCCGGACCGCTGAGCGTTAATTCATAGGTGTCCGTGTTGAAGCTTTTCGCCAGTTTGCCCGGCAATCCCACTTTGTCGAGTTTTCGGGTGAAACTTCCGCGATACGACTGATCTCCTTCTTTCAGCGAGACGTTGACCACGCCGGAAGTCGCTTGTCCATATTCGGCGTTGTATCCGCCCGTGATCACTTCGACCTCCTTCACTGCCTCCGTGCTGAGCTGCAGACCGAATCCTGTCCCCGCCAACGGATCTTGAATCGAAATGCCATCGAGAAGGTAGGCGTTCTCATGCGATCGGCCGCCTCGAATGTGCATTTCGTTGTCCGTCTCCACCACCCCGACCTGCTGTGCGACAATATTCTTCACATCTACGACCGCCGTCGCTTTGAGGTCTTCCGACGTGACGGCGCGTTTGCTGGACGTTTCTTCGAGATTGAAAAGAGGCTTCTCTCCAACAACGAGCACCTCCTGCCCGAGAGACAGCACCGTCTCCGCCATATTCAGGTCTATCCTCGTTTCACTGCCGGCCGGCACCTCCACGCCAGTTCGCTGCACTGTCGTGTACCCGATCATCGAAAACTCGACGGTATAGCTTCCTGCGGCTATGTTGAGGATCCGATAATTCCCATCAAAATCCGTGGCAGCTCCGTAGTACGTGCCCACGATCTTGACGTTCACCGACGGGAGCCCTTCTCCGGTCTTTGCGTCCCGGACAACACCGACAAGCGATCCTTTCTCCTGTGCCGCGGTGCGATCGCTCATCAGAAGAACACACAGCGCTAACAAGATGCAGAGGCCTCGAAATGTCATTGGACGTTGAACTCCTCTCCAAACACCTTGCTCAACAGCGCGGCTACGTTGTTCGGCGGCGTGCCAAAACGATGGAGCACAATGGAGAGAAACACTACGGAGGGATCATCAGCGTCCTTGACGCCGACGATCGGTTCACCGACCCATCGGGTGGTCGGTTGCATGCGATACAGTATTCGTGTGCTCGTTTTCGGAAGCAAACCCCGGGGACGCGAATAGAATGAGCCCAATGTGTCCCGAATAAGCACGGGATACGAAACGCCGGCGACCGCGCGAACGCTGTCTCGGGATATCAGTCGGGTTGCGAATGCACTTGGCTCTATGTTGTCGATTGGCACAAAGGCGGAAAGATTCGACTGATCCGTTTCATTCTCCGGGAAACCCGTGGTCCAGAGGATCTTCCCTCCCGCTTTCAGGAAATCCGGCAATGTCGATATGGCCACGTCGACGCTCGGCGCGTTGTCGGAATACCAGAAAATGTAGCGGAACAACTTGAAGGTCTCGAGGAGCGTCGGATTGATCAGCGGCGGAACATAATTTCCCCGTTTGATCGACGTCGATCCGTATTTCATGTCAAAGATCTCGCCGAAGTGGAATCGTCCTGCGAGGAGTGTGTCAAACAGTGCGGCATACATTTGCGGCGCACCATCCGTCGTCAGATAATCGTCCACGATGAGAAAATCGCTTCTCGGGACCTTGACATACCATGTTTTGCTGGTGTCGGGCATCCGGATTGTACGGCTGTAAGCGCCCGCGACATCTCGCGCTTTCAAGTACAGCACATGGTTGCCCTCGGTCAACGAATCATTCCGATACGACAGCGGATCCTGCGATGTGATGACACGATTACGAAACAGCGTCAACGTCGTCAGAGAGCCCGGAATTTCATGCCATTTTTCGGGTACCGTCGTGTCGTCGAGGGCATATGCGATCGCCGAGATCGTGTTATCCCCGTCGAGATCGGTCGCCACCCACTGGAATGTTGCGACAGTGAACGTCGTTTCCGGTACATCAGACTTGAGTAGGAAGGAAACGTTTGGCGGAGTGTTCTTGATTGGAACGATCAATGCCGCCGGCGACGGATCCACTTCGCCGAGGTCAATAAAAGGCTCGTCGAGGTCATACCGGGCGTCGCCATCCTGGTCGGTGAACGGCTCGGAGAAGCCCCACCTCGTGATATCGTCATACCGTCCGTTCCCTTGATTGTCCAGCGCTGCCACGAAGAACCTGTACGTCGTGTCCTGGGCGTTCAGGTTCAGCGAAAATACACTGTCGTTGTGCGCCGTAAAGTGCCACGATACACTGTCGAAGGAAAACACGAAACCGCGGACAAATCCGTCCTGATCGACGCCCCACCAGCGAAGGTGCTGTTGGCTCGTCGTTCTGCGGAGCGCAATGTCCCGTTCGAGAAACAGATACGTCTCCGGGGTCTGGTTGGCGTACGGTTGGCTCGCAAACTCCTTCGAGCAAGAAGCCAAGACCAGGCCGAGCACGAGAACGGTAAAGCAGGAACGAAGGATCATATCACCGGTCAGTCAGACGAAAGGGGGCGGGAACACCGCCCCCTCCGTCCATGAGTAGAGAATTACTTCAGCAGCACCATTTTGCGAAGCGCCACAAAGTCACCGGCCCGCAATTGGCAGAAATAGACGCCCGTCGTAAGACGAGTTGCGTCAAACGTTGCCACATACGTGCCGGACGCCATGACACCCTGCGCCAGAGTTGCCACCTCCTGACCGAGCAGGTTAAACACCCGGATCGTCACATTGCTCTCGAACGGAAGCGTATAGCGGATCGAGGTGGTCGGGTTGAAGGGGTTGGGATAGTTCTGGCTGAGGCTGAACGATTCCGGGACGTCACTGACCATTTCCGCGCCCGTGAGCGTTCCGTAATCGTCATCCTTGCGGGGCTCCAGTTTGTAGAAGCTGAAGGAAAAGTCGAAGATCGCCTTGAGCGAGGAGATCTTCCAGCTCAGGTTCAGCACCGAGGTGCGCGGCGGTAGACCCGGATGGTCGATATAATACCTGCCGCCCACGCCAAGATAACCCGAGCTCGTGTCGGCGTAGTAGCTGTTCCGGCCATTGTCATCAACGCGGAGCCCGAAACGCGAGCTCGACGACGGCAAATTCGTGGGACTGACCATGAATTCACCGAAATTGCTCGACGCCGTTCCAAGCGGATTGTCTGCGTTCCTGTTGACAACGTAAACATTGTTCACGTTGACAAGAACACCTTCCCATTGTTCAAACGTCGGATTGCCGCTTGTCGGTGGATTGCTCAGTTCATAACTCACAGAACCAAAACCGCTCACGCTGATCGTCGTTGCGGACGGGACCGGTCTTCCTGTCGCATGGACCGTTCTTGACAACACTTCAATCGCTGTGCGGCCGTTCGTCTCACGGACAATTCCCGTCACCGAGAGGCTGTCACCACGCTTGACGGTATCGACACCGACCGATGCCGATACACCATACATCACAACTCCCCGCCAAGCGCCGGCCGCCTCTGCAATCCACACACGCGGCCGCAGCGATCCCGTGCCCGTTGCGGGGATCTCGGCAATATCCGTTGTGTCGGCGGTGACAATACCGGCAACCGTAACCGTATCGCCGATAAAGCCGCTCAATCCGTTCGAGTACGGCGTATACTGAACGTCATACACTGATAGGCCTGCGTCGCGTATCGCATAGAAGTACGGGATCGTCGAATCGGGGAACATGCCGAATCCGCCGCCCGAATATGCCGCGGCGAAATACGCGACATGCGTGTTGTTCGCAAACAGAGAGATCGTGGCACGATACAGCGAATCTCCCTCAGCAAGGGTCAATTTCGTGCGTGTATACGGACCGGATATGGCATTTCGCACAAAAATGAATGCGCTGTCCACGCCTCCGTTCGTATTCAGATCCTTCGCACGGAATGTAACGGTCACCTGATCCGTCGATGTCGGAACGCCGGGCATCCGTGTTACCTCGGTGATCGACGGCGCAAATTTATCAACTACGATGTCGCCCGGATACGAACTACCCGTCTGCTGGCTCGGTCCCGGATACATCGGCATGATCGTATATTCTCCACCCGTTCCGGTTCGCGCTTGCGGCAGGATCACGCCGCGAATGTATTTCAGCACTGTGCCGACCGGGGGAGGCGAGTACCTTGACCCCGAAATCTTGTGACCTCGAAGCGTGTACCATCCGGAGCCGTCATACATTCGCATCTGATTGCCCAGAGTATCGACGAACGTGAAGTCGCCGTTCGCCACGCTGATCGAATTCACCGTGACGTTGCGAATGACGACATACATCCCTTCGTACTTCTCGCCGATTGTATTCTTCGGAACAGTACCCGTCGAGAAGGAATCGACTGTCAGCTCAACGGGGTCCGGCCTCGGGATCGTCGTATGGTATTGGATCTGCTGCGGGCTCGTAAACGTCGCGGGCGAACCGACATTATACAAGTATATTTCCGTCAGACTGTTCGGCTGGGAGGTTGATGCCGTGGGAAACTCCAGGACCCGTCCCGTGACCGTGATGACGTCGCCACTGTCGACAGTCGTGATGTCGGTGCTCTTCGCCGCATCCGAAGTATCGTTCGTGAGCACGTTGAGTCCGGCCCATACCGCCCCTGTCGCCGTGTCCTGTATGAAGATATTGTAACGGGCAAGCGTGTAGGTGAGAATCCTGGGCCTCACAAGGACGACGCCCGTAACACGCACTGTGTCAAATCGCTGTGCGTACTGTGTCTCGTCCAATGAAAATCGGGCGCTCGCCTGCTGAGATTGAAGCAACGCGAGCGAATCGTCCGAAACCTGCTGGATCTCTTGGATCGTCCGCTGTTGACCGACCTGAGCGCTCGATATGAGCACGATCGATACAAGCGAAAGAACCAACCCGACACCACGAAGTATCCAACGAGATGTCATATGTCCTCCTGCGTGAGAGTGTGAGTGGTTGGTGGACTACTTGATGATGAGAAATTTTCCGGTTCCGATCTCGCCGGTGTCTTTGTTCTTGACCGCAAAAAGATACAACCCCGTGGCGATAGCCTGGTCGCTCCTGGTAATGAGATCCCATGCATGTTCGCCGCCGCTGAGTTGCTGCGTGCCGTCCGAATATTTTTGAAACCAGTTAATGTCCCGAGCCGTGTACGTTGCCGCGTCATGGTCGAACTGATCGACGACGTCTCCGGAGAGAGTGTAGATCGTGATTTCGGCCCGACTCGGCAGATTCCGGAAATACAGCTTCCTGTCCCGTTCCCCTCTTCCGTCCCAGTAGGCATGGGCATAATACGGATTGGGATATACTGTCACCGTACTTACGGCGCCGAATTCAGGAGCAGAACCCGGCACGATGCGCTTGAGGGTCTGCAATCTGCTGCTTTCCAAGCTCTCCAGGTTCGTTGCAGCATCGCCCGAATCAAACGCGGACACGGCAACGCCGTACTGCCATCCGTTCAATACACCTTGTATCCGGAATCGATATGCATAGTGGGTCGTGTCTCCCGGAAGCTGCACGGTCGGATTGAGTCGTATCGATTGAAAGCCTGTATTATACCCGATCTCATCGTTGGGATTGTCGAATTCTCCCAAGAGGTTGAGATTCGACAATAGGTCCTGCGATTCTGTAAGGTCGACGCCTGCATTCGTGGAGTAGACCCGATATCCTTCAAAATCTTTCGCGTTCGAAATGGGATCGATAGAGCTCTCCGACGACGCGTCCCAGTATACGTCGATGAGTTTGTCCCCTGGTACAACGGACACCCGCGGCGCATGGGGTGGCGAAGGAAGGAAGTAGCGCCGCGCTGTACCGTTCGGGCCTGTCCAGGTCTCCGTGCTATCCTGGATGCCGTTCCCGTTCCGGTCCTCACCATTATAGGTCACCTGGGCCCATCCGTCCGACTGCAACAAATTTACCTTTTGAGCCGGAGTATCTTCGTTTGTTGGAAGCGAAGTCCTTTTCTTTGCAGCTATGACGGCAAAGACGACATTCATAGAATCACCAACAGCGATGCGACTGAACGGCCCCGTTGTCACCATCGACATGAAATTGCTGGGCTTAGGAATGCCGAGGATCTCGGCCGGCGAGAGACCCGTCGCCATTTTTGCGTATTTCGAATTGTCGTCGGTCGGACTGAAATATGTGGGAATGGATGATCGGAACTGCCAGGCCTGATAACTGCTCGTGCTTTTGTACGGCGATGATCCAAGGAACTTCATGGCGGCATAGGAATCCGCGAGGCCGGCATCACCGCTATAATCGTACGCGTAGGCCAGGTTGAGCGTATCGATGAACCCGAGCCCCCCTTGATTGTAGAACGGGGTTCCAAGTGTCGGCGGCGACACATTCGTGTTCCGTACAACAAGGTCCGCCCACAAGGAAACGTAAACGCTGTCGAGATCACTCGCTCCGACATTTTTGATCCAGTAATTGAAGATCACAAAATTGTCGGCAAACGAGAAATTGAAAGCATATGTTTCCATGTGAACATTGATGCCAAGCGGATTGTGATTGGGGATCGGCTCGTTGCCCTGGTTGGGATTCGTGGTATTGACGTCGGTGAAGTCGGCGATGAAATCCTGATGACTGACGGCGTCGGGCGAATAGAATCGGTTGTCTGAAAGGGACGAACGCTCCACGACCCTCGAGTCGACCCCCGTGGTAAACTCAAACCCTTCTGCCACCGATCGCAGCGAGGAGACGTCGACCGCACCCGTCGTCACGCGGATGCCGTTCGGCGTTACCGCTCCCACCCAAAGACCTCCTACAAAGCAATGTTCGATTCCCGACCCGCGGGGATACTGCATCGACGGCTGCTGAGGCCAAAGGCGAAATCCATGGCCAAAAACGCCGTAATTGCTTATGGTAATCGCAATGTTCCCCGTGTTTGTAAATTTGCTGTTGTCGTCGCCGGCGCTTTTGGCGAGACCGGATGCCGATTGTGAGCGAACCTGGGGAGCAGCGAACAGAAAGAGGATAACCAGTGCGGATATCAACGACGGGACCGTTGAATCAACGGACGCCACGGAGATCGGAATTGGACGAAGGAGAACTCTTGATCGATTGAAAAACATCCGGCAGGATGAACGAAAAGGTCAGGAGGAATATCCAGATTGGTTCGCCGAGAAGCAAGAAGAGGACAATGAAGAAATTGTTAC
>MHAK01000131.1:11433-17799 GCA_001802945.1 Ignavibacteria bacterium RIFCSPLOWO2_12_FULL_56_21
GAAGCAAGAAGAGGACAATGAAGAAATTGTTACGAAGGTCCGATCAGCGGGAGGGTATGACGATTTCATCTCCGGGATGAAGTCCGTTCGCCAGATTGTTGGCGCTTTCAAGTTCGGCAACAGAGATCCCGTAGATGCGGGAGAGCGCCCATAAAGTCTCACCGCTTCTGACTTTGTGGACGCGTATGTTAGAGGAGCTGGAGCGACCGGGAATGCGGAGCGTCTGCCCCACAGACAGCGCGTTCGAGCGTAGACTGTTTGCTGTCTTTATGTCTTCTATTGAGACCCCGAATTTTCGCGAAATTTCGAAGAGGGTGTCTCCCCGTTTCACCATATGAATCCTTGTCTGGTCCCGATCGGCGGGCGACGTAAGAGGATTCAGAGAGGCCAGGGACTGACTTTGTGGACGGGGCCCGATCAATTGGACGCGTTCATCCGGGCGTTCGAATACCTCAATGACCTGGCCAGGGCGGATGGAGTTGCTTCGAAGATCGTTCCATGACCTTAGGTCGACAACGGTGACCCCGTATTCTCGGGAGATTCCGTCCAAGGTCTCACCAGAGCGGACCGTATGCTGAATCCATTCTCCCGTGCCGGTGACTTTTCGCTGCGTAGCGGCACGCGCTTCTGCAACGTCTTTTGGCACCTCCGTCAGTCGCGCTTGTTTTTCTGCGAAGCTGAGGTTCTCGATGGGCCGGTATTTTCCGATTTCGGACGGATCAACCCAAATCGCCAGACGCTCTCCGGGATAAATTGCCTTTCCGTACGAAACGCCATTCCAATTTCGAATGTCGCTCGCCCGAACACCATACCATTCCGCAATATGGCCTATGGTATCGCCCCGCTTCACTGTGTAGTCGAGTTTCGCTTTCCCTTTGGGCTGGCGGGGTTCGCGTGCCCGTGCACTTGATGTTCGCTCGGCTCTCTCTGCGTACCGCTTCGCCGCTCCAAATGACACACCTTTCGTCGTTCGATCGTATTCAAACGGAATTTTTGCACTGGCCGCCACGATCCTGGGGAGCGGGATCGCCAATTTCTGACCGATGGACAAAACTCTGGAGTTCCTTATCTTATTCACATCCTGGAGCAACCCAACGGTCAGGCCATATCGAAGAGCGATTGTTGATAACGTCTCTCCCCTGCGGACTGTGTGCATTGTCCAGTCGCGTTTTTGATCCTCAGGAATTCGTGAGTATCTCACCAAGAATGTATCACGGCGACCCGACGGTATCCGTAAGCGATAACCGAGAACTCCCGGCGGCGTACACCAGTGCAACAATTCCGGGTTCAGTTCCTTCATCACAGTGACGTCCGTCAGCGCACAAGAGGCGAGTATTGCCAAGTCTACGCAATCGTCGATCGTAACCACATCGTACTGGATTGGCTCGGCCCTTTCGGCACCGGCAAACCCGTACAAATGCGGCTGCATTGCCATTCTAGTAACGGCAACGAATTGCGGGATATAATTCCTCGTCTGTCGGGGGAGATGCGGCCGGAATGTCCAAAAATCCGTGGAGCCAGACCTTCGCATCGCCCTGAAGATCCTTCCTGGACCGGCATTGTAAGCCCCCAAGACGTGATACCAATCTCCGAATTCCTCGTAGAGGTCTTTAAGATGTCGCGCAGCGGCACGAGTTGATTTCTCAAAATCGCGTCGCTCATCGTACCACCATGTCGTTCGGAGGCCGTAAAGGGCCCCCGTGCCCTTCATGAATTGCCAAAGTCCCACGGCCCCTACCCAGGACCGTGCGTCGGTCCGCAAACCGCTCTCTGGCATCGCGAGATATGCAAGTTCCTCCGGAACGCCTTCTTCACGGAAGATTTTTTTCATCAATGGGAAGTATCGTCCCTCCAAATACATCCACCGTTCAAAATATTCCCTTCCCTTCCCCATGAAAAACGTGATGTTTCGCTCCACATACTCGTTGAAGCCCAATGGAATCTGCGTTCCCTTGATCTCATGGCGGGGTATTCCCGCAATGGTTGTGTCGATTTCTTCAACAACCTGGCTTAGTTTTTCCCGCAGTGCAAAGAGGGAAGCGTACGGAGTCAGCTCACCAATGACGGCTATGTGTTTTTCATAGTCTTCAACGATGCTCTCGCTCAATTCTGTAAAGTCCTTGTTTTGATCTATCTCGGGAAACTCGCTCAACTCGTTTATGATTCCCAGCGCCCGCTCGAATTCCAGACCCGACGATGTGGTATCGCCCGATTCCTGAGCTTCCAATGCGGCAAGATAATGGGTCCTTGCCTCTTCCATTTTTCGAGTGATGGCATCTTCTCCGTCTTCCGGAGGCGTCTCCGTTAACAGAGTGTCAGGCGGCGGTTGCTGTGCAGTGTCAGCGGACGATACTGAAGGGAGAACTGAGGCTTCCGACTCAACAGTCGGCGAAGGATTGACTCGGGGCTCGTTTTCGGCCGCCTTCTTTTGCGCTTCAGCCGCTTTCGCAAGGACTCTCTTCCCGGTTTCAGTCTGTTCTTCCCGAACTGCGGTTCCGGAAGAACAACCGACCAGAACGAGCATGAGAAAGCCGGCTATCTGACGCAAATCAGGCACCTTAGAGATGGTTATTCAATTGCGACTTGATACAAAATAAGGTTCCTCCTATAAAAATGCAATGATGCGGGTTCAGACCCTACAAGGGAATGTTCCCATGTTTCTTTTTTGGATTGAAGTCGACCTTCGAATGTGTGAATTCCAGCGCTTTAATCAATTTTTTCCTGGTCTCCCGTGGAATAATGATCTCATCGAGGTAGCCGCGTTCCGCGGCAACAAAAGGAGTCGCAAACTTCTCGCGGAATTCCCGAACCTTTCTCTCGACAGCCTCTTCCTTGTCAGGGCTGGACTCAATCTCTTTTTTGAAAATGATCTCGACCGCTCCTTTCGGTCCCATGACTGCGATCTCCGCGGTTGGCCACGCAAAATTCATATCGCCGCGTATGTGCTTGGAATTCATGACGTCGTAAGCGCCGCCGTACGCTTTTCGTGTAATGACTGTCAGACGAGGTACAGTCGCCTCGCAAAACGCATACAGGAGCTTGGCTCCGTGCTTGATAATCCCGTTCCATTCCTGTTCCGTACCGGGCAGAAAGCCCGGAACATCTTCAAATACGACCAAGGGAATGTTAAATGCGTCACAAAAACGGACGAACCTCGCTCCCTTGACGGATGAGTTGATGTCCAAGACGCCCGCGAGCACCGCAGGTTGATTGGCGACGATCCCCACTCCCCTCCCCCCCAGGCGCGCGAAACCGACCACAATGTTTTGTGCGAAGTTCTCGTGCACTTCGAAGAACGATTCCTTGTCGACCACGCGGCGAACGACAGTTTTGATGTCGTACGGTTTGTTGGGATTCTCCGGCACGAGCGTATCCAGTTCCTTGTCTTCCCGGTCCCAGGGGTCCTTCGTTTCCACAAAGGGCGGATCCTCCCTATTGTTGAGCGGAAGGTAGGTCATCAGCGTACGGATTCCCTCCAAACAAGCTGCTTCCGATGCAGCGGCGACATGTGCTACTCCGCTTCGCGTTGCATGCGTTTCTGCACCACCCAGGTCCTCGAACGACACCTCCTCATGCGTGACCGTCTTGACGACATTCGGCCCCGTAACGAACATATAACTCGTATTCCGTACCATGAACACGAAATCGGTGATTGCCGGCGAATATACTGCCCCGCCCGCGCACGGCCCGAGGATTGCCGAAATCTGCGGAATGACGCCGGACGCCAGAGTGTTCCGGAGAAAGATGTCGGCATAGCCTCCGAGACTTACGACCCCCTCCTGGATTCTCGCGCCTCCGGAATCGTTGAGCCCGATGACCGGAATGCCCAACCGGAGGGCGTGATCCATCATGCGGCAGATTTTCTCCGCATGCGCTTCCGACAACGAACCGCCAAACACCGTAAAGTCCTGACTGTATACGGCAACACGTCGGCCGTGGATGAGTCCATACCCCGTAACGACGCCGTCTCCCGGATACTTCTGGCTTTCGAGGCCGAAATCGGACGACCTGTGCTGCACAAACATGCCGATTTCATCGAACGACCCGGGATCGAGCAAAAGGTCCAGCCGCTCGCGTGCGGTGAGCTTTCCCTTTGCGTGTTGTGCTGAAATGCGTTGCTCTCCTCCCCCCAGCATTGCCTGCTGACGCAGCTCTTCAAGGCGACGAATCTTCTCGGTGCTCATAGTATGGTCAGTCGGAGGTGTTAATGAGAATATACACGTAGAATGTAGAGAGGTGGTGAGGATTTCGCAAGTGTTTCTATGCCCCAAAAACAGGAACGCGGCACCCGCGTGGACCGCTGTGTCGCGCTCTTTTGCCCACAACAGAGATTACTTGGCCAAAACCTCATGATGTTCACCGACGACGACAGGCTCTGTTCGACGTTCGTCGATGGCAATGACATGTCGTTTTTCGGAAAGGAACGTGTAGAGCGCCGGAACGACATACAGCGTCAGTACTAGCGAAAACAGCAGTCCGCCGATGACTACGATACCCAACGACACTCGGCTCTGTGCGCTTGCTCCGAGTGCAAGGGCAATCGGCAGAGCGCCCAGAACTGTTGCCAGGCTGGTCATGAGGATAGGACGAAGGCGAAGCGTGGAAGCTTCGATGGCAGCTTCAATAACTCCCTTGCCAGCGTCCTGTCGTTGATTGCTGAATTCGACAATCAGAATGCCGTTCTTCGTTACTATGCCGATCAACGCAATGATGCCGATCTGGCTGAAAATATTGAGCGTCTGCCCGAACATCCAAAGCGAAAGTATGGCCCCGGCCATAGCCAGCGGAACCGTCAACATGATGATGAACGGGTCGCGAAAACTCTCGAATTGCGCCGCCAGCACGAGGTAAATCAGGACGAGCGCGAGCAACAGAGCAAAGAGAAGGCTCGAAGAGCTCTCGGCGAAGTCTTTCGATGCGCCCGTCAGAGCGGTTCGAAAGGTTTCGTCAAGGACTTTCTGCGCAACGTCGTCCATAGCTTGAATGCCTTCACCCAGCGTAACACCAGGCGCAAGACCGGCGGAGACGGTGGCCGCAATATAACGGTCATACCTGTACAATTGCGGGGGGGCGCTTTCGTCCGACAGCCGCACTATGTTGTCGAGTTGAACGAGCTCGCCCGACGGTGCTCGGACATACAGCGATTTCAAGTCAAGCGGTTCGTCCCGATTGTCCCGCGTGGCGAGTCCGATGATCTGATATTGCTTCCCCTCCCTGATGAAATATCCCATTCTCTGCCCGCTGAAATAGAGCTGCAACGTCTGCGCAACGTCGGACATCGACAGACCGAGGTTGCGGGCCTTGTCTCGGTCGACAGCGAGGTGCAATTCCGGCTTGTTGAATTTCAAGTTGACATCCACCACTTGAAACGCTTTATGCTGGCGGGCCTCTTCCAGAAATCGCGGTATCACATCGCGGAGATGTTCAAAATCGGGCGCTTGGATCACAAACTGAACGGGAAGTCCGCCCCTTCTGCCGACGCCAATAGTTTGTTCCTGCGTGACGAACACTCTCGCCTCAGAATACTGCCGGAGGAGCCGGCCCAAATCATCCGCGATGGCCTGTTGTGTGCGGTCTCGCCCTTCCGGATCCACAAGGGATACGCGGACAAATCCGCTGTTCGCTGCGCTGGAGCCGAAACCTGGAGAGGTAAGCGCCAGGATGCCTTCATTTTCAGGAACGGCCTTCTCCACTGCGCCCTGGAGATCGTTCATGAACATGTCCATGTATTCATACCCCGTTCCTTCCGGAGCGGTGGCAGAGATCTGCAAACGCGACCGGTCTTCCAGCGGGGCCAGTTCGGATGAAAGTCCCGCACCGACGACTAAGATGATCGCCAGTGACACCGCCATGATCGCAATCGCCCACCACCGACGGTCCATGAACCATGTCAACGACCTTTGATACATGCTGATGAACGCGCGGAACTTCGGCTCCGTCTTCTTGTACAGCCAATTTTCCTCTTCCGTCCGCTTGAGCAGTCGCGCACTCATCATGGGCGTCAAGGTCAACGACACGAAGGCAGATATCAACACTGCGCCCGCCACAACGATACCGAACTCTCTGAAGAGTCGGCCCACGAGTCCCTGGAGAAAGATGATAGGCAAGAACACTGCAGCCAGCGTGACCGTTGTGGAAACGATCGCGAAAAAGATCTCCTGGGCTCCTTTGTGCCCCGCCTCCATCGGTTTCATCCCCTGTTCTATCTTCTGATAGATGTTCTCAAGAACGACGATCGCGTCGTCCACGACAATGCCCGTGACCAGAACGACGCCGAGAAGCGTCAAGATGTTGATGGAAAAATCTGCAAGGTACATTATGAAGAACGTTCCGATGAGCGAGATCGGAATGGCGATGACCGGGATC
>MHAK01000131.1:17825-21699 GCA_001802945.1 Ignavibacteria bacterium RIFCSPLOWO2_12_FULL_56_21
GATCACCATCACTACGAGGATGAATGCAATCAAGATCGTCTCTTCCACCTCTGTAATAGCTTTCCTGATCGATTTTGTGACGTCGAACCCCTCTCCGAGCGTGATGTCCGCCGGCATGTCCTTCCGAATCTGCTCGACCCGCTTGTACACCTCGTCGGCAATCGCAATGTGGTTGGCGCCGGGTTGCGGCGTAATGACGACGCCGATGAGAGGAACTCCGCCCTGCCCGCGCATGTTCGTACGCTCGTTCTCAACACCAAGCGTGGCGTAACCGACATCTTCGAATCTAATGACGCGTCCCGCATCTTCACGAATGATGAGATTGTTGAATTCATGCGGCTCTTTCAATCGACCAAGCGTCCGAATGGTCAGTTCCGTCGTGCGCCCTTCGATCCGTCCCGACGGCAGTTCGATATTTTCACGGTTCAGCGCGGACAGAACGTCAATTGGGGTGAGGCGAAACGCTGCCAAGCGGGCGGGATCCATCCAGAGGCGCATCGAATACCGTTTTTCCCCCCAGATACGTATTTCAGCGACGCCGGGAATTGTCTGCAGACGCTCTTTGAACACATTGTTCGCGAAATCGCTCAGTGCGAGGAGGTTGCGTGTCGGACTCTGCAGCGTGATCATCACTATTGGACTGGAATCCGCATCCGATTTCGAGACAATGGGGGGATCAACATCCCGCGGAAGATTGCGCATGGCCCTGGAAACCCGATCGCGAACATCGTTTGCAGCGGCTTCCATATCGACACCAAGTTCGAACTCCACTGTAATCTGACTGCGGCCGTCGCTGCTGGAAGAAGTCAGCGTACGGATGCCGGCGATGCCGTTGATCGACGCCTCGAGAGGTTCGGTGATCTGAGACTCAATGACGTCGGAATTCGCGCCGGTGTACGTGGTGGAAACCGTGATCACCGGAGGGTCCACAGCCGGGTATTCCCGGACGCCTAGAAAGGTGAATCCGATCGCCCCAAAAAGCACGATAATGATCGAACTCACGCTGGCCAGCACAGGTCGGGAAATGAACACCGAAGAGAGTGTCATGGTGTTGGAATCCTCATGGTCTCCGGGGAATCATGTCAGTCCTCGAGCCGGACCGTGACCGGCGATCCGTGACGGAGCTGGAGCAAACCGGTTGTAATGAGAGTGTCGAGCGGCTGCAATCCGCCAAGGATTTGCACCATACCTTCGGTCCGAATACCTGTCTCGACCTTTACCACATGGGCAAGTCCGCCGCGGGATACAAAAACAGTCTGTCCACCCAATTCAGGAATGAGCGCATGTGTCGGAACCAGCAACGCACTCTTTTCCTCATTCAGGAGGACCTCCACTTTCGTGAAGGACCCCGGCAGGATCCGTTCCTTTTGGTTGACCGCTGTTGCCCGAAGCCTCAGCGTACGCGTGCTCGGGTCGATCTTGGGCTCAATTGCATAGATGTGACCGGTGAATTGTTCCCCCAAGCCCTCTACTGAGAACCGAACATTGTTCCCTTTTGCAACCTTAGAGGCGTATTTCTCCGGGATTGCGAAATCGATCTTGACCGAGCGGATATCCTGCATTCTTGCCACGAGAGTTGTGGGAGTAACATAGCTTCCTTCACTGACAAATCGCAATCCCACAATGCCTTCAAACGGGGCGCGGATCTCCGTCTTGAGCAGTTGGGCCTTCAGCAAGCTCATGTCCGCCGTCACCGCAGCCAGAGCTGTACGAGTCTCGTCATACTGCTCCTGGCTGATGGCATTGATCTCCCGCAGCTTCCGCTGCCGAAACTCCTTTTCCTCGACGAGCGTCTTCTGAGACATCGCGCGCTGCAACTGGGCTCGCAACTCACTGTCGTTGATCTTCACAAGCAAATCGCCCTTGGCAACATGCGACCCTTCGCGGAAGCTGATCTGCGTGATCTTGCCCGAGACTTCGCTCCGGAGCTCGACCTCTTCCGCCGCCATGATATTACCGGTCGAATACACTTTGTTATCGAGAACCTGCGGTTGCAGGACAATACCATCAACCGGCAAACGCATAGCTGCACCGCGATCTGCAGGTCTGGAGCCTCCACCGCCCCGTTGAGGTTCCGGCGAAGATGTCCTGGTGAGCGCCAGCACGACGACAGCAAGGACAACGACAACGGCTCCAATGATGACTTTCATGCTCATGATGCTCCTTTGGAAACGATTGGCCGCACGATTCGGGTCCGGATCTATTCGTACCGCAACGCGTCGATGACGTTCGACTCCGACGCCTTCCAGGCGGGATACATACCGAAAAACACTCCCACGAATGACGCAAAGACAAAGCTGACAACGATCGATTGCAGGGAGATCATAGGCGTTAGATTGCCATATGTTGAAATAAGATACGAGGCGACGACACCGAGAACGATTCCCAGGAATCCGCCGACAATGCTGAGCGTGATCGATTCGATCAGGAATTGCGTCATGATATCCCTTTTCCGCGCCCCAATGGCCTTCCGAACGCCGATCTCCCGCGTTCGTTCCGTTACCGACACAATCATGATGTTCATGATGCCAATCCCGCCCACGAGCAACGAAACTGCGGCGATGCCCGCGAGCAGAAACGTGAACGTCTGCTGAGTCTCCTGAAACGTAGCGATGATATCCGCCTGATTGCGGATCGAAAAATCGTTGTCCTGGTCCTCACGCAACTTATGAGCCCTGCGCAAAACCCGCTCGATATCGTAGAAGGCAGTGTCGGAATGCGCCTGGTCCAACACCTGAACGGTGACTTGGCTCAGGTGGTCCACGCCAAAGAGCCGACGCTGTGCCGTTGTCAACGGCACGATGATCTGATCGTCCGGATTCTGGAAACCGCTTTGACCTTTTGATTCCAGGACGCCGATCACTTCGAACGTCATACCCTGGAGTCGTATCAACTTGCCGACGGGATCCTGCGTGGGGAACAGATTTTCGACGATGGTAAATCCGATCACCGCGACCTTTGACGCCGCTTTCTCCTCGGAATGAGTGAAATACCGTCCGTCGACGACAAAGAAGTTCCTGACCAGTTCATATTCAGGTGTCGTTCCTACGACACGCGTGTTCCAATTCCGGTTCTCATATTTTACCTGCGCCTGGCGATTCAATTCCGGGACAACCGCAAGGATTGCCGTGGAGCCGACTTCAATGGCTTCCGCATCCGACAGTTTCAGACGCTGGCTCGTGCCGGTTTGAATGACCGTGGCACCGCCCCCCCGCTGTGCCCCAGGACTGATGAACAGAAGGTTCGAACCGAGCGCCTGTATTCGCTCCATCACTGCCTGCTGCGAACCTTCCCCAATTGCGATCATCGTGATCACGGCGGCCACGCCGATGATGATGCCAAGCATCGTCAGCAGGGACCTGAGCTTGTTCGAAAGAAGCGCACTCAGGGATGTCAACAAGCTCTCTTTGAAATTCATGTCAGCGCCGCCCGCCGCCGCCCGTCGCCTGGCGAGCTGCATTCCCGCCGCTCATGCCACCCAAAGGACTCATCCCGCGCATCCGCTGATTGAACTGTTCACTTGCGAGCTTGGCACGTGAAATCGTCGTGACTTCGATCTCGTCCCCTTCCTTCAATCCTTCCACTACCACCGAATAGTCAAAATTGCTCACGCCGACCTTGATGAGCTTTGGCCTGAATTCATCGCCATCCCTGGACTTCACAAGCCGCCAGCGGACCTCATTCTCGTCCTGACGTTGAACAGGTCGTCGACGGACAAACGCGTTCTCACCGTCGGTTCCTGATGCTCCTCCGCCGCCGAAGCGCTGAGCCATCTGTTGACGTTCCTCCGCCGACATATTCTGTAGTCGCTGACGGAATTGCTCGCGCATTTTCTGCCGTTCCTCATCCGACATATTCTGGAATCGCGCGCGCA
>MHAK01000131.1:21716-22175 GCA_001802945.1 Ignavibacteria bacterium RIFCSPLOWO2_12_FULL_56_21
TTTTCTGCCGTTCCTCATCCGACATATTCTGGAATCGCGCGCGCATGTCTCCGCCGGCAGATTCCCCGAATGCCCTCCTTCTGCCGCCTTGCGAGGCCATCTCTGACGTGTCCGCAGGAATAGAAAGATTGTTCGCCTCCATGATCTGAAGTCCCTGCTCGCTCTTCGGGTCACGAAGAGCCTCGTTCGGAACGAGCACAACATTGCGTTGATTGAAAATCTCAATGTCGACAGACGTGCTCATGCCGGCCTTCAACTTATCGTCACGGTTCCTCACGAGGGTGATCACATTGAAGGTTGTAACGTTTTGTTGAGTCTTGCCAAGCGGTGAGATACGCTCGACTTGACCGGTGAAACGATCTTCGGGATACGCATCCGCGATGACCGTTGCTTCCTGACCTTCGCGGACTTTTCCAATATCCACTTCATCGACGTTGGTTTCGACATAGACCTCGTTCA
>MHAK01000132.1 GCA_001802945.1 Ignavibacteria bacterium RIFCSPLOWO2_12_FULL_56_21
AGTCCGAGCGTGAGGAATATGGCCATCGGGTCGTTGCTCCCCGATTCCAGTTCCAGCAAAGGACGGAGGTTCCCTTTGAGGCTGACCTGGCGGGATTGGAGGATGGAAAAGACCGCCGCAGCATCCGTTGAAGAAACAACAGCGCCGAGCAGCAAAGCCTGTGTAAAAGGGACATCCAGAAGCACAGTCGCGCCAGCCGCCACGATCAGCGCGGTCAGCAGTACGCCGAGCGTTCCGAGACTGACCGCATTCCAGAGTGACGGCCGGACTGCGGACCATCTCGTACTGAGACCGCCGGAGAACAAGATGAAGACCAGCGCAACGGTGCCGATCGATCGAGCGAGGCCGTAGTCATCGAACGCAATGCCACCGGGGCCGTCAGAACCCGCCAGCATGCCGACGCCGAGAAACAACAACAACGCGGGGACGCCGAGGTTGTCCGAGAGCTTCGCGATGGCGAGGCTCAGAAGGATCAACACGGAACCGAGCAGCAAAAGGGCGTCGATGGACATGGGAAAGCCGCAGGATCGTTCCTTGCACTATACGTTCCTGCGGAGAGAGTGTCAAGAGGAAACGCTCCGTCGAACTCAGTCCGGTGGAGTACCTACAGGTGGGACTCAGTGCAGGGGAACCAGCGCTACGCCTGACTGAGCGTCGAGAGTGATGGAGAGAGGCGCGTCATCGCGTCCGACAACTTCGCCCGTAAGAGCGTTACGAAATCGGCCGGACAACGAGGGTGAGATGGTGGAAGACATGCCGCTGTTATTGATGAGCACGACGACCGAGGAATCGCCGAGCGTACGGATAAATCCGTAGTGATTGCGTTCGTTGTCTGTTAACAGCGTCCCGATATCGCCCCGGCGCAATGGGGCAAGCGTATTGCGCATGCGGATCAGGGAACGATAATACCTGTGCATGGAGGCATCAAAGAGCACCGTGTCCGACGGCGACCAGATTTGACCTTCGGGGCCTGTCGCTTCCGGTTCGTATTTCAAGTCCTGCCAGACCATGGGCTTGCGGTCGTCCGGGTCGTCAGCCCCCCACATTCCGGCCTCGACTCCATAATAGATCATGGGCGCCCCGAGGTAGGTCATTTGAAAGAATGCCATCAGTCGCTGAATCCGCCACGTGTCGGCTGACGGCTTTCGCGTGTAGTACGTGGCATTGCTCCGCGGCCCATTCCGGTCGTCGTACCGTCTGCCCGGGTTCGCGATCATCGACGCAAGCCGGTCGGTATCGTGAGAGTCGAGAAGATTCTGAAGGATGAAATTCGTCTCGGGTGCGTAATCCTTGCGGATGTCCGCCAGTTCCTTGTCAACGTCGGTCGGCTTCGACGTCCCATCGATGAAATACTTGACGCACGCCCGCGCGAACCGGTAATTCATGACGGCGTCAAACTGGTCTCCCGACAGCCACTTTGACGCATCGTCCCAGATCTCCCCGACGATATACGCCTCAGGATTGAGCCCCTTTACCTGCTTTCGCCACGCCTTCCAAAAGACGGGTGAAACGTCGTTCGCAACGTCCAGCCGCCACCCATCGATACCATCCGACGGATTGCCGTCGCCGTTCGGGTCCATCCACCGCTTGGTGATATTGGAGAAGTAGATTCGCACTGCCGGCACAAATCCGCTGTCTGTCTCCGCGAATTCCGGCAAACTCTTGTAGTCCCACCAACCTTTATACTCAAACTCTTTCACAGGTGTCGATGGCATATCCCATTGCCGCACGTCGAACCACGAGCTGTATCGTGATGCCTGTTGATGCCTGACGACATCCTCAAAGGCCCAGAACCTCGTACCGCAGTGATTGAATACTCCGTCAATAATCACGCGGATGCCGCGCGCATGCGCCTCGCGGATCAGCTTCAAAAACATCTTGTCCGCCGCCGTCCACGTCCAGGTGCCCGGGTCGTCTGTTTCATGCTCTATCGCATGCCGGTCGCCGTCGCGGTCCGGACCGAAATTGTTGTCAATGTGATGATATGTCGACGCATCATATTTGTGCAACGAAAAGGCCTCGAAAACAGGGTTGAAATACAGGGCTGTAACTCCAAGGTCCTTGAGGTAGTCAAGCTTCTCGATCACTCCCTGCAAGTCGCCTCCGTAGCGGCGATCGAATACGTTCTCATAAAATCCCGACCGATGCGCCCCTTCCCATGGATGCAATTTGTACCAGTCCGAAGTCCAGGGCGAAATCTTCCATGCCCTGTCCGCCGGCAACTCCAGCTCTTCACGAGTCGGATCATTTTTCGTATTTCCGTTGCGGAATCGCTCGGGAAAGATCTGATACCAGACGGCATCCTTGGCCCATTGAGGAACCGTGAGTTGGGCGTACAAGGAGGTTGTTAAGAGGATGAAAAGGGATAGGAGGCGAGTACGCATGATTCAAGAGGTAGAGACAATGTCCAACACGGAACAGGGAATGATCAATGAACAAGTGATTCTGTTCGTCGTTTCAAGAGCCTTTTTGTGCTGTGTCGATGCTTTTGAAGAAAATCGCGATGAGTTCATCAGTTTCCTGAATCGCCCCGCTCACTTTCGTCTTGCTTCCAGACAACCCAAGGCGATGAGAAATCTTCAGAGCCATGAACACTTCGCGCAGTTCCTTGAGGACAACTTTGAGTTTGTGGACGAAATCTCTGCGGGATTCAGCCGCTTGAGACTCAGCGTAATTAAAGGCGGATGATAATGCAGAACGTGTGAGGTGATCCGCCAGATGTTTCCCTATAGTCGTGTTGGGTAGTTCCGGGACTATTTCTGCACTGAGCACACAGAAATCAATCAGTCGTTCTTCGAGATCAAACTTCTTGTTTGATGACATGTTCCCCCCACTTCTTGTAAATTGAAGTTGAACACAAACTGAGAAATCGAACTTATAGCAATACCGAAATTAGCTTTCCAACGTCCTTCCCACTTGGACGTTCCTTGTTCCGTGTTGGTTATTCAATCTTAGGAGATCTACGTTTCTTGTTGGTTCTTCACTCTTTTTTCTTTTCCTGCGGCAGTTTCTTCACCCTCACACTCTCCACCACATTCTCTTCCACTTTTTCGACAATAAACTCCGTTCCGTTCGCCCGGAGCGTTTCTCCCTTCTTTGGAATGTGGCCGAGCTGTTCGATGATGAATCCTCCGATGGAAATGATGTCCTTCATCGAGAATTCTTGACCGAGCAGCCGCTCCACGTCGTTTGTTGTAATGCTGCCATCGACGAGGAATTCGTTCTCGTTGATCTTGACGATCTCAGGAGTCTCGCGGTCGAATTCATCCTGGATGTTGCCCACAAGTTCTTCGAGCACGTTCTCCAGCGTGACAAGTCCGGCGGTGCCGCCGTATTCGTCGGCGAGCATGACCATGTGCATCTTCTTTTGCAGCATCAGCTCCAATACTTTTTCCAGCGGGGCGGTCTCCGGGAGGAAGGTCACGTCCCGGTAGACCATCTCGAGCTTGAACGCAGGGTCGAGGTGGCGGTCGGTCTTGAAGATATCTTTTGTATGGACGATTCCCAGGACATTGTCGATCGATCCCTTGTACACAGGAAACCGGGAATACTTGTGTTTTCGGATGTTGTCGAGGTTCTTCTTGGCTGAAGCTGTTGCCGAGAGGGCAACGATCTCCTTCCGAGGGATCATGACATGCCGCGCCTGCTTCCGGCGGAAATCCATCGCATTCAGGGCAATGTTTCGGCTGGTGACCGTCGTCCCCTTTTCCTGGCTCAGAATGAGACGTAGTTCCTCCTCCGAATGCATCAATTCTCCCCCGCTGGCAGGCTGAATGCCGATCGTGTGGAGGATCAGGTTGGCCATGGTATTCAGCGTCCAAATGATGGGCTTGAACACCACATAGAAGAGCTTCAACGGATAGGCGATGGCGAGCGTTGTCGCCTGAGGCTTTTGGATGGCCAGCGATTTCGGGGCCAGCTCACCGAGAATGATATGGAGGAAGGTAATAATGCCAAAAGCGAGACCGAACGCAATTCCGTCCACGACAGCGGGATTCTCAATGCCAAAGGGCTCCAGCCACGGCTGGATCATGTTCTTCACGAACGGCTCGCCGATCCATCCCAACGCAAGGCTGGTCATGGTGATGCCAAGCTGGGTAGCGGAAAGATAAGCGTCCAGGTGGGCAACGACATCCTGAGCAATGCGGGCACGGAGATTTCCCTTGCGTGCCATCGGTTCGATCTGGGTGGAACGGACCTTGACGATGGCAAATTCCGCCGCAACGAAGAATCCATTCAAAAGGACGAAGAGGAGAACGATGAACGTATTAAAAAGCAGTTCGCCCATATTTCAGAAAAGATGAATATCCGTAGTCGTTAGTAGCCGTAATATAGACCTAATTGTTCGCTGTTCAACAAAACCGACGTACCCGACGTCAAAGCGTTTGAATTCGAGGCGTTTTTGTAGGATTTTGACGTGTGCAAAAATTTCAACCTGAAAATCCACCAACACCCGGCGATTCAGTTGCGCCGAATTGGCAACGAACTGTTGTGGGCATCATCATCGTCGTCGCCGGATACGTGCTGTACGAATTCAGCGGAATTCGCGGGATGGTCACAGTGGAGCAACTGCGCGAGCTCGGACAAAATCCAGCGGCGCCGATACTGATCATCTTCGCCATGGCGGGAGCGTGGACGTTCGCGCTGCCCGGGAGTGTCTTCTTTTTTGTCACTCCGCTCTTGTTCCCTCCGGCTGAAGCGACGGTCATCATCACGATCGGTTCTGCCGCAGGCACGACGGCTGGATATGCGGCTGCGCGATTCATTGGAGGCCCGTGGGTGGAGAGATCACGGACTTCACGCTGGTCGCAATTCCTCGCACGGCATTCCACGTTCGCCATGATCTTCACGCTGCGGATCGTCCCCGGCTCACAGCATGGATTGCTCAATTACAGCGCCGGACTCCTGCGCGTAGGATTCACGAGGTTTCTCAGCGCGACGCTTCTCGCCATTTCTATCAAGTCGTTCCTGTATGCGACGGCCATTCAAAGCAGCATAGGTGCATCGAATATTCGAGAAGCTCTGAATCCCGGGACCGTTGGAGCGCTCTTCGGTCTTGCAACTCTGGGGATAGCGGGACATGTGATTCAGAAAAGGATGCAGAAGAGGGATGAGGATGTAAAGCGGGAATGATGGAATTGCCCTTCGACTCGGCCCTTCGGGCCTCGCTCAGGGCACCCCGAGCGAGCGAAGCGAGTCGAGGGGTGGAATGGTGGAATTATGGAATGGTGATGCGGGATGCGAATTGGAAACATCTTTCTCCGAACTCAGGACTGAGCACTGGGCACTGTCTTCGTTCTTCCAACCGCTTTCTCTCGACTGTCTAGGGCATACTGCTTTTTAACTCTGCATTCTGCTGCTCATTTTCTGATTTGTTCCGACACCCACCCTAAATACTTTTCCAATCTTCCCAGGAATCCAACATACGCTGTATGCCACTCCGCCGGATTTCCAGGCTGAGGCTTCCCCAGAAGTTCCTGGAAGACTCGGTTCACTTCGGCTGCAATCTTGGATTTTCCCTCTTCGATCATTGCACCGATATCGGATGAGAAAAAGGCGCTCAGATGGCGGACCTCATACCGCGGCCGAGATTCCGGCCCCTTGTGGGTCAGGAGCGGGTGCTCCGATTTGTTCCCCCCCGACATTTCGTAGATCAGCAAGTTCCACCGTTCCATGACCGCCCGGAAATCCTTCTCACTCTGCACAGCGTCGCCCGGCAATCGGGCCGCCGCTTGCTCGGTAGCGAACGTGTTGCGAAACAGCATGTCGCCCCCCGTGTATTGAGAGAGCAGGTTGATGTCCGTCCGTAGCGCGAGGACGCGCTCGGCCTCTCGCCAGACCGCCTGCTCCTGTTGCTGCGCCTGTCCTCCGGCGGGTTTGACCGGCTCCTTCTTGGCCATCATTTGCATTTGCATCTTGAATTCGACGTCCTGTTTCTCCGATGTCAACGGAGGAGCCTCTTTCGCGGTGGAAGCAGCGGCCGGTTCTCCGGTGACCGCGTGCTCCGCCGAAAACACGGCTGCTCGCGTCCGAGCGTCCCATAGGTCGAATGTACGAACCGCATTCGCGAAATTCGGCTGCTTCTGATCCGCCTCCGCCTGCAACAGCATCAGGAAGCGAGTGAACAACCGTTCCGGATACACAGTGCGAAAATGCCCCAAGTCCGCAATGATGTACAGGTCGTCCTCGACGCACGAAAAGACCGTATTGAAAAGGCGGACGATCTTATGTTCTCCCGCTTTGCGGTCGTCAATATGTCGTACGGTGTGGTCCACTCCGGCCATGGTCGTATCGAAAACGATTGATTTCTTGCGCCGACCGCGGAACGTCTGAGGCGTTCCCACTTCCACGCTTCGCATCCCTTCCATCCGAAGTTGCAGCTTTGTGTACAGGGTAGGACCGCTGAAGGGAAGAATAACGCCTATGTCGCCCGCATTGCGTTTTCCTTCGACAAAGGCGTGTTTCACGCACGCCACTGCCTTCTTCGTATGTTCCTCGTTGTATGGCAGGATTTTCTTCCTGCCGGCATACTGACGGCACCGCGTGTTGTCGCTCGAGGTGTCGATGAAAAAGATGCGGCCTCGGGACTTCGGTGACGCGAAGACTGTGATCTTGTCGTCGAACACAACCGACCCGACGAACAACGAAAGCTTTGGCGTTGTTGCGAAATGCGAGGAAAGCAAAATAGACCACTGCCTGTTCTTCTCTGCCCAGTCGAACAACCGGTTTAACTGGTCTGTGCCGGCGACGAACAGATAGATATCCCGCTGTAACCAGGTTCGTCCAGCTTCAGTGTTCAGCGGCGTGTCCGGCTCAAGCTGGAAGGGGTCTCCGGCGACGACCATTTTTTCCTTTGCCAGGCTGGCGAGTGCGACAAGCGTGGGAATATTGACGGCCTGCGCCTCGTCGACGATGACGAGGTCGTACTGCTGACTACGGAGAACGGGATCCATGAACGCGGTGGCAACGCTCGTCGCCACGAAGTGTTTTCCCTTCAGCATGGCGGTTTCATCGATTGCTGTGAATTCTTCCACCGCCTTGGCCACCTGATCGGCGCCCCCCAGTTCCTCAATGCGTTTCGCCGCTTCGTTGAACGATTTCATCTCCGCCGCAGATATGGGAGCGTCCAGTTCGATGCGCGTGATCTCACTCGATAAAGCTTGTTGAAGCTGCTGAAGACGCTTCACGTGTTGCTGTTTATCCGCATATGCCTTCTGGGCCGCCGCGAGGTCATCCTTCGAAAACCCCTTCTTCATCTTGTCGAACACGGAGGCATTCTGTATGGAGGAGAAATTCTGCTGAAGGTGCGTCAGCTCTTTGGAGGCCGCATCCGTTTGCTTGCGGAGTACAGCGACTTTTTCTCGCATCTCCTGTGTCCGCTTGTAGAAATCCTCGTGGAGGATCTGACGGGCTTTCGCATTCCAGAAGGTCTTCAGCAGTACGACCCGCTCCTGGAAGACTTTGCGCTTCTCTTCTTTGGCTGCTTCCACCTGTTGCTCGAATGAATACGGCGCTATAACGTCCGAGGCCTCCAGGGAGGGAAGGTCATACCTGGCCGACGTCGCCTGCATGTCGACGCCGAGTTGAGTGCCGACATCGACGGCGCGCATGACGGTGCTGTCAACTTGATCGTTGGCGGGAGCGACGAACAGCACTTTCTTTCCGGCCTTGAGGTAGTTCGCGATGACGTGCGCGACTACCCGGGTCTTTCCGGACAGGATCGGCCCCCACAACAAGCTCACCCTGTTCCGAAGGATCTTTTCAAGAGCCTGCACCTGGTCGGGAGGCGTGTTCGGGAGGACGACAGGTTCAAACGGAACGACGTGCGTGTTCGACGCATCGGAAGGATGCAGGAGGATCTTCGGCACCGGCGCGGTCGCGGGTATGGCACGCAGGGCGTCGATGACCGGCGCGAACTGCGGCTCGTAGTCCCAGGAGGCTTGCACCTCGGGGAGCGACTGACCGAAATCATGCGGAAGCGCAACAATGAGAAACTGGTTCTCGATCGTGATAATGTTTCCCGCGACAGCGATAGGACGAACCCGGCCAAATGTGAACGTGGCCGACTCGATCGTTCGCAGCAGGATGTCCTCGGGGATCTCGAACCGATAATACGTGCGCCCCGCGAACGCTCCCACGCGTTCACCGTGAAACATCGTCATTGAACGGCGACCGCCGTTCAGAAGAGCGAGTTCCTGCTGAAGGACATCGACAAGCTGGCGAAGAACGGGAGCGGTACCGACAGAATCGGACATGCGCGGGTGATGACGTTCGAAGGAGAAAAAATCATGATGAAAGTAGCGGATTTCTCGCGGCGAAGCAAGGAGCCGCAGGAAGGTGGGGATGGGGAGCAGAACATCAAGGCCCCGCGTGATGCGAGGCCTCAGTGTCAGATCTTGTCCGGCAATTCCTGGAAGGCGTCGCCGAACAATTCATCAGCGATCGCCGATGAATCAAAAAACTCTTTGAACTCGGACCCTGCCAGCTTCTGATGGCGAAGATACAGGATGATCGCCGACAGCGCCAGCCCCGAAAGCACTCCAAGCACAACAAACTTCTTCATGAAATCCCCCGCAGCAGAAAACATGATGGAAGAGTAACGTGAGTGTCTCAATATAACACTTCGAAGTCTGAAAATAAATCTTGATGAACGTAAATTCATCTTCGTCAGCGTTCGATCCACGACGACCGTCCGCTCGCTGGATGAGGAGCCACTACGGCCCAGGGATGCTGCGTCACCCGGGCTTGAACCCAAACAGGTGGCTCAATCTGGGACTTTGAAACCTCCCATGTCGAGTCGCTGTGTGCGACGACAACGGCCCCTCCTGCCCCGGTGATCTGGCAAAAGACGTTGACTCCCGCCGAGCCGAAATTGTTGAAATTCTCCGCCTCGACGGTGAGCGTATTCATTCCTTTTCGGATATTCGCGGAGACATCCCAGCATTTCACCCGGGCCTGCTCGACGATCAGCGACAACGACCTTCGGGCGAACACCTCTCCGAGCGGGGTCCCGTTCAGGGTGAGCCGGGCCCGGGTATCGCCGATCAATTGCACAAAGGAGCCAGTGAGGGCAAAAGTGTCGGGGATCGTAAAATCCTTGCGAAACGAGACTTTTGGAACCTGCATGAAGGCGCTGTCGCGCTTCCCCGGATTTCCGTCCGGATGGTAGATCCACTGGCTCGAAATGGTAGGCTCGACCCAGATCTCCCCGCCACGCACCTGTTCGATCTTCTCGGTCCAATAGGCCGCCTGGCGGTCGTAGCGCTTCATCAGCCATTCCAGATTCGCTTCCTGGTTCGTCGTCAGCCACACGCGTCTGTATTCCTCTTTGAGTTTCATCAATTCCGGAACGATATCTTTTGAAACGTTGAGGACTGCAGTGCGGATCGAGTCAACGTCCGACCCCGGGGGTGGGGACTGCGTCAGCCGCCGCACTGTCTCGCTCGCTTCAAGCTTGCGGGCAAACCACAGATTGTTGTCGACGATGAATTCCAGGTATTGCAGATGGTCCTGATTGCGAACTGCCGAAGACCTCGCGGCCGCAATGAATCTTCGGATTTGTGGTGCCGTCAGTCGGATTCCCTGTATCCTCCACAGCGGGTTCAGATTTGACTGACGGGGAGGCAACATCGGGTGGCGCCAGAGCTCATGCCAGGAGATCAGATTGAGCGGATCGGACAACATTGTATATGCCGCGAGTACGGAAGTGCCCGCGTCGGACGAGCCGAAAAAATCGGAAAAGAACGCCGTATTGAACTGGTCAAGATCTGAGCGATCCGGATTCCACGCGCATTCCGCCGTCCATGCGTAGCCGTAGTAGTTCAATTCCCGCAGCGCCTCGCCGCCGTAATCGTTCCAATTGGATGTCAACAATCCGAGCGAACCATTCCCGTAGCCCTCTGCGCAGAAGTTCCTGATGTTGATGAGCGTGTGCACGTAATTCGGGAACGGTCCGGCAAAATTGTAAACAGCGGGCGAGACCACAAACGGGAATCCTGCCGTTCGAAACACGGACGGGCTTGAATACCGGTCACCGGCCCAGTACTGCCAGTCCACGATGACAACGCTCTTCGGGATCTGGTCGAGGATGCCGGGATTGTTGAGTATGATGTCGCCGTACATCATCGGCTTCTTCCCGTGCTTTGCGATGATATCGAACAGCCGCTTGTAGTGCTCCGCATGCACGGTCGCCAGATCGCTCTTCTGCACGCGTTCCTTGTTCGCTCCCAGCCCGACGTCCCACGATTCATCCGCGGCCATGTTGAAATAGGGCGAAGAAAACGCGGCGGCAAGCTCTCCGATCATTTCATCCAGAATTGCATAGATGCGCTCGTCGGAAATGTTGAGCGTATGCGCGCCTGGGAATTCTGCAAGCGGAAGATACTCCGGTTTGATGAGGATGTTTTCCCAATGTCCGAGAGTTTCGAAGATCGGAATCATATCCACGAACCGGCGTTTTGCGTACGCGTCGAGATCGCGAACGTCTGCGGCCGTGAGCGCACCGCGTCCTTTTCCGACAAGGGGATGATTCTTGAAGACGAACAGGTCTTCGAGATAAGGTGAGTACACGTTCATCTTGTAGCGCGCCATGAAGCGGATGATCTTCTTAAAATTCTCGATCGTCGATACCTGGCCGCGGCTGATGTCGTCTGTTATGCCGCGGACCTTCTGCAGCGGCCAGTCGTGAATGACTGCCGCCGGCACGACGATGCTGCGCTTCTCCTTGCGGAGCATTTGTAGGAGTGACATAATGCCGTAGAAGCGTCCGCGAGCCGTTGGGGCAAGCACTGTTGCCGATCCATTGTCGACGGCAAGAATGTATCCTTCTTCCCGCATGGCGTCGGAAAAGGCCGCGTTTTTACGCGCCAGAACGTCTTTTCCACGACGGGAATCGGGAAGGCCGATATATATGACGTTGTCTTTGAAGGAACGGAGGCTTTTCTCCTGAACATCCTTCAGGGCAGAAGCTCCGTGGAGGATAAGCTCTTCATTCAGAGCTTCAACGGCGGCCACATCTTCGCGCGACGTGCGGTCGCCGAGGATGATACGAGTGGAAGCTGAGATGCGAAATGTCCCGGGCGACGGGATGAGATGTCGCGGGGCCGGGATAATGGTGATCGCTGAGGCGGAGGACGATTTGTCCTGGGCCGAGGCCGGTATAAGAAGCAGGCCGACGGAAAGGCAAACGGCGAGACAACGCATAGCGAATTCCCTCAACGGAAAAATGCTAGGAACAAGAATTCCCACGAATCTTCACGAAAAGTGAAGAAGGGATCAATCACCCCTCCTAAAGATGTTCCCTGGCAAGCAGGTTCGACGCCAAGGCAGGGATTGACACGACGCCACTCCGGGTCAATCCCCGCTTCAAAAACGTTTCCAATCTAAAATTTAGAATCTACATTTTACAATGTTTACGCCGTCGGTGCGCCGGATTGCGGCGTTTCGTCTGCCATTTTGCCCTTGATCTCCTGGATCTCATTGCGCACTTCCTGCGCCTTCCGTTTCAGTGTCGCCATGTGCTTACGCACTCGCACGCCCGCGGATTTATTCCCCTTCACATAGAACTTCTCAAAGTCCTTTTGAAAGGACTGTACCAGGTCGATAAGCTCCTGATAACGATTCATGTGAGACTCCTCTTGAATGTGGGATTTGAGACTAATATTTCTTATAGACCTTATCCGCCTCTTTCTTCAGTCTACTCATCATCTCGTCGAGTCTGTCATACAGCCGGCGCGGTTTGCGGGGTCTTCGCTTTGCCAACGCGTACGATGTCATCAACGGCATGGCGATAGTTGAATCGATGTACGCGACGACAGTGTCGGGAAGCTTGTCGGGGTCGATCTTTCCCCACGATACCGCTTCGGACGGTGTGGCGCCGGACAATCCTCCGGTGTCCGGACGAGCGTCCGTCACCTGGACGAAGAAATCGTGTCCCCGCTCGTCGATGTGCAGCACTTCCTGGATTTGCGGCTCCGTCTGGAGAATGAAATTCTTCGGGGATCCACCGCCGAAGATCAACACACCGCTTCGTCCACCGGAACGCTTTGCCTGGAGCACTATGGCAGCTGTTTCATTGACGTCCGCAAGCGGGTCGAAGCGCAACATGTTGCCGTAGAGCGCCTGGGCAGCGACATTCATGCCAATGGAGCTGTCACCTGGGGATGAGGTGTAGACGGGAACAGCGTACGTGTAGGCGGTACCGAGGACGCTGTTGAACGGAAGTTTGAAGTATCTCTCCCGTTCGTACACGTATTTTCCCACTTTATAATGGAACTCCGCCGTACTCATGTCCTTCTGAAATTCCGGCGCTTCGATGATGCGGCGGAAAAAGGCATCGGTGTCGAGCAAGACGTCGTAGTCAAAAAGGATGTCATAGATCCGAATGACCCCTTCCTTGCGAAGATTCCGGTCGTCAATGAAAGGGGAACCACGATGCAGCGTTTTGCCGATTGCAAAGTGCGTGTCGTGGTAAAGATTGGCCCCAGTGCTGACAATCCAGTCGACAAACCCGGCTTTCATCAGAGGGACGATGCATGTGCCGCCAAGTCCCGCCGGCGTAAGTGCGCCCGTGAGACTCATGCCAATTGTCACATCCGACTGGAGCATTTTCGTCGCGAACAATTGAGCGGCTTCGCGCAAACGGGCGGCGTTGTATGCCTGGAAATGCTTGTCGATCAGGTCGACGACCCCGACATTCTTCTTGATCGGACGTGGATCGATCTTGGTGCCGGAGAGGTAGCGACTCTTGCGTTTCATTCGAAAAATGGGCTTTGGATGACTGGCCGTCAAAATACGCCAAAACATAAGGATTTCGCGGACAAAAGGAAAGGAAAATCGGCGAAAACAGACGAAAATCAGCCGAGGCGGACGGAGCGCAAGCGGAGGGAATTAGAGATGACGCTGACCGAACTGAACGCCATGGCGGCGGCGGCCAACACTGGGTTCATCAATCCAAAAGCGGCGAGCGGAATTCCCACCACATTATAGATGAATGCCCAGAACAGATTCTGACGGATCGTGTTGATGGTCCGGCGGGACAAGCGGAAAGCTGCGGCAATGCCGCGGAGATCGTTCTTCGTCAATGCGATATCTGCGGCCTCGAGTGCAACATCGGTGCCATTCCCCATGGCCATTCCGACATCGGCTTGTGCAAGGGCGGGAGCGTCGTTGATCCCGTCACCAACCATCGCCACAATCTTCCCCCCCTTCTGCAGGTCTTTCACGACTCTCGCCTTTTCACCGGGAAGGATGCCGGACAGCACAGTCCGGATGCCGGCCGTACGAGCGAGCGCTTCGGCGGTCTGTTGATTGTCGCCCGTGGCGAGGACAACATCGATATCCATCCCCCGAAGTTCTTCGATCGCTTCCGGTGATGTTGGCTTTATGGCGTCGGAAATTCCAATGACGCCAACCACTTCCGAGCCCTGAGCGACGACGATAGGAGTTTTTGCGGCGTCGCGAAGTTTGGACAGTGACTCGGCAACGGCAGAAACGTCGATGCCATGCTCCTCAAGGAATTTCGGACTTCCGGCAAGAATGCTTTCTCCCGCAATCATCGCGGACACACCTTTGCCCGGTGACGACTGAAAATCGACTCCCCGCTCTGACAGAAGGCCTTGCTCTGCCGCTGCGGTAACGATCGCCTGGGCCAGCGGATGCTCGCTGGAACTCTCGGCGGCCGCGGCGAGCGACAGCACTGCCTCGGAGGTCCACCCGGCGCACGACATGCCGTTGACGGCAAGTTTTGCCGAAGTGTCAGCGGGTATCACATCAGTAACGGTCGGCCGTCCTTGCGTGAGCGTTCCCGTTTTGTCAATCACTACGGTGCGTACTTGATGCGCTTTCTCAAGAGTTTCAGCATTCCGGAAAAGTATTCCATGCCGGGCTCCGACGCCGGTGCCAACCATGATCGCAGTTGGGGTTGCAAGTCCAAGCGCGCATGGGCAGGCAATGATAAGGACAGCAATGAAATTGATCATTGCTTCAACAAACGTGGATTGCGCTCCGAAGTACCAAGCGAAGAAGGTGACGAGCGCGATGCCAATGACGACCGGTACAAATACTCCGGCTATCGTGTCGGCGAGTCGTTGAACGGGGGCCTTTGATCCTTGCGCGTCTTCGACCATGCGCGCGATGTGAGCGAGGAATGTGTCGTTTCCAACGGCCGTGGCGCGGAATTCCACGCTGCCGTTCTTGTTGATCGTTCCTCCGACAACGCGATCTCCGACAGTCTTTTCGACCGGCAGACTCTCGCCGGTCACCATAGATTCATCCAAGGTGGTGGCGCCGCGAAGGATCACGCCGTCAACGGGAATGCGTTCGCCGGGACGCACGAGCACGACATCGTCAATGCGTACATCGTCGACGGTGACATCCTGTTCAGAGCCGTTTCTGATCACGCGTGCGGTCTTTGGCTGGAGAGAGAGGAGGGCTCGGATGGCATCCGAAGCGCGTCGTTTGGCCGAAGCTTCCAGGTATTTCCCCAGCACAATGAGGGTGATGATCGTGGCCGACGTGTCGAAATAGACATGATTGGCGGCCTCAGAATGGCCCAGCCAATGCGGAAAGAGGACGGCAATAACGCTGTACACGTAGGCCGTCCCGGTCCCGACGGCGACGAGCGTATTCATGTCGGCGGAGAAACGCCGGGCTAGCTTCCACGCAACGACGAAGAATCTTCGTCCGGGAAGGAACATGACACATGATGCCACTACGAGGAGGAGCTTGTTCGTGTCGTCATGCCCGACCGGGAACCAGTCGTGGAAAGACGGAAGCATCATGAGCATGCTGACCGCCATGATCGGAACAGTCAGGATTATGCTGAGGAGCAGGTCGCCCCGGAGTACGTCCCGGGATTCTTCCGTGTGGTCGTGCGGAACATCCGAAACCGGTTTGGTTGCGGGCAAGATCAGCTTGTAACCCGCCTCGTCAACTGCCCGGGCAAGTGTTTCTAGCGAAGTCTGCGCGGGATCGTAGGAGATCGTCGCTTTTTCGGTCGCAAGGTTGACGTTGGCATTTTGGACGCCATCGAGCTTTGTGAGCGTCTTTTCGACGCGCACAACGCAGGAGGCGCAGGTCATGCCTTGGACAGGCAGAGAGAGCGTTTTAATGTCGGCAGTGGCCATGTATGTCGGGGTGAAGGCGTTAGTTGGTAAATGGTCAATAGGACATCGGTTGTGAAAAGCCTGGCACTCCACAACCGCTTTTCGAATGTCTATTCTCCAATTCAGGCAATACTCTGAACCTCATATCCGGCTGTTTCGACAGCACGCTTCAGGTCGTCCATATTTATGCGCTCGTCGTCGATCTCAACGACCGCTTTGCCGATGAGGACTTCTTTGACAACGGCGACTTTGGACAGCGCGTTGCGAACGCTCATGACACAGTGGCCGCAGGACATGCCCTGGATATTCAAAGTGTGGGTGGTCATGGAATGTCTCCTTGATGAAGCGCCAAAACCCGGTAAAGGGCAGTCAGACTGAATGATCAATGACACAAAGTACTAAACTTCCTAAAGAAGGGCGTTACAGGAAAGGGGGGAAGATGTACATTTTTATGAGGGGGGTAGGGGGGAGGTCAATTCACGGACTTCATGTATTCTCCCCACCGAGCGATACCTCTCGCAGTCGAGACCTGCGCGTTGGTCTGATGATTGGCGATCTTTGTGGTGTCGCCGACCCACTTGAAGCCATAAAGGGCGTGCTCCATAAAAACTCCTGACATTCGGACGAAACCGCTTTTCATGTTTTCGGTTTCCATCTCTCCCACACTCATATATACAAATGTATGTAAGCTGTCCTGAGTGCCGAGGAATTCTGAAGTCTTTGAGATCATGACGTGGTCCTGACGCCACATCGGCGTGCTGAAGCACAGGCGTGCCTGAAACATTCCGGGTTTGAATACAAGCGAATACATCACCAACAGTCCTCCGCGGGAATGGCCGATGAACAGTCTGTTCGGAGCGGTCGGATAGTTCTTTTCAATAAAGGGGAAGAGTTCGGAATCCATGAACGACAGGAACTTGTCCCCTTCACCCATCGGGCTGTCAGGCTTGTCGTTGTCGACCCTCAGGTACGGGGGGACCAAATTGTACTGTCTGTTCCGTGCACTCATGTTGGGAATGCCGACGATGATGGCTTCCGGTACATATCCCGCTGTTGACAAGACGTCGAACGCATTTGCAACGGGATTGTCGAGTGACGATCCGTCCAGCACATACGCTACCGGATAGTGTTTCGTAGAATCATAGTTTCGGGGAAGATGGATGATGAGTTCGCGGTCCTGACCCAGGATCGCGGAGGTCACAGTTATTTGGACGACTCCCTCCGGTGTCGAAGACTCCCCCATGAAAAAATCGTATGATGCTATGGAGAGTATGGCAGTGAGCAAGATAATCCCAAGAAGGGCAAATGCGCCTCGAAGGGAATACCTGGGGGTTGAAGCATGAGCTTTCATCTTTGATCCCCTCATTGTGGAATGGTGCCGCGCTCGTTCATTACACCCTTAGACCTGTAATACGAGAGACAGGTTTCGTCTCAAGGAGAGTTTAAGCCCCCACTTTGTCCAAGCCGACCCGCTTCGCCTTTCCCATTTTCCGAAATTCACTGGGTGTCATTCCCGTTACCTGACGGAATTGTCCCGACAAATGCTGCACGCTGCTGTAACCCATCTGCCACGCGATCTCGCTCAGCGTTAGTTCACCGTATTTGAGGAGTTCCTTGGCTTTTTCGATGCGCTGAAGAATGTAGTATTGCTCGATTGTCACGCCTTCGGTCGAGGAAAAAAGGGCTGAGAGGCCGTGGTATTCCTGTCCGACCTCGCGGGTGATGTACGCAGAGAGCTTGAGTTTGAGCGGCTTTTCGTCGTGGCGGTGATGCACAAGCTTGACAATGGCGAGCTTGACTGCTTCGATGGACTTTCGCTTCCGGTCCTCGATAAGCTCGAATCCGTTCTCTTCGAGTGTTCGCCTGATGGCGTCGAGATTGATCGACATTTCGCTGTCGGCAATCTCTGCCTCACCAAGCTCCACCCGCCGCACATCCAGCCCGAGCTTCGTCAGCTCTTCCCGGACGACCCGCACGCAGCGGTCGCATACCATGTTGCGGATGAACAGTATGCTGGATGGAGCCTTCATTGGTAATCCAAGGTTGCATATCGCATAGCGCATGGCGCAAAGCGAGAAAGACCAACAGTGGAAAAGAGTTTCATGGAAATAGGGATCTCTGAAAGTTTGTGATCATGCGGCCCAAATGGTCCAAGTCTTCAAGCAGAACATCTCTGGTGACCTCGTCCAAGAGTTCCCTGCGATGAAGAATGATCGTCATATTTGCGGACTCGAACACGGACTCTCGTGATATGCCGAGATATCAAGAAAATGCGCGGTTGGATGTAGCACCTGACCCTTCAGCAATGTTGTTTGTCATGCTCATGCCGGCACCACGCATTTGGTCTGCAAAGCGAAAGAGCTTTCTCTTCTCAAGCGTATCTGCTATATCAAAGAGACGATCTGCGATATCGGCTGCGAATTTCCATATCTCGAAGTCCTGAAACCTGAATCTCGCTGACATATCCCCCCGCAACTATTGTGTCTGATTTGAATCGCAATCTAAAGCAAATTGCTTCTTCTGTTTAGCTCTTTACGCTATGCGGTTTGCCCCTTCACCCCACCATCACTCCTCCGCCATTCACACTCAAGGTAGATCCCACCAAATGTATTGAAAACTCGGAGGCCAGGAACAGTACTGCTCCAGCGATATCCTCCGCCGTTGCTGCGCGCCCGTTCGGGATCGTTTTCAGAATGGCGCGCGATCTTGAAGTGCGGAGTGAGCTCGCGGACATGTCCGTATCGACCCAGCCCGGCGCCACACAATTCGCGAGTATGCCGAACGGAGCAAGTTCAACGCCGATTGATTTCGTGAATGCAAACATCGCACCTTTCGATGCGGCATAGTGCGAATGGAATGCTTCGCCCCGCTGTCCGGCCGTGCTGGCGATGTTGATGATCCGACCCCATCTTTTCTTCTTCATGATCGGCACCACTTCGTTCGTGAAGAGGAACGTGCCCTTCAGGTTCACGTCGAGCGTCTCGTCCCACTGTTGCTCCGTCATTTTTCCGATTGCTCCGTACTTCCATATCCCGGCATTGTTTACCAAGATGTCGATCCGGCCGAAGCGCTTCAGTGTTTGCTTGACAGCACTTCGGACGTCGCTCATCTTTGCGGCATTGGCTTTGAGAGTGAGGCAGTCCGGCCCGAATGAACGGACCTCGCTCGCGACCCTTTCTGCCGCTCCTTTATTAGATGCATAGGTCAGTGCAATGTCCGCTCCGACCCGCGCAAGGAGCTCCGCCGTTGCCGCTCCAATTCCCCTCGATCCACCTGTGATAAGCGCTACTTTTCCCGTCAAATCCATCATTTTCCAATCTCCTTAAATTTAGAACCATGGCATTGAAGTTGAGCATTTGGTGTGCCGGTTGGAATTCCCGACAGATTTCAAGGACATCTTGTCAAAATTAATAATGGTAATTGTTCCTGGAATTGCCGTTTTTTCGTTGTTTTCGCAATCATTTCTCTTGACACAGAATCTTAATACGACTAATTTAGTCCTACTTAATCTACGACTCAATTGGTCTTATTATTTGGAAACGATTCCCGATTATGCAAAACGCTGAAGTAATACCGCTTCACAAGGTTCGCAAGGGCCGACGAGTTCTCGTCGTCCGAGTGCCCGAAGGCAAGACCAGAGCACAATTGATCCGACTTGGCATTCTGAAGGGAGAATTCCTCAAATGCCTCCAACGGCTCCCGGGCGGAACGATGCTCGTGGAAAAGAACCGCCAGGAAATCGCTATTGGCGCGAGCTTGGCCGGCGCCATCCTTGTCACAGATGCAACGGAAGTCCTTTGAATATGAGTGAACGACCGCTGACCGGACAGTATCACAGCTCCCCCCACAACCACATTGAAAAGCACCGGCACATTGGTGTGGGAATCGGGGAGGAGGATGTCGACCGCATCAAGGTTGTCCTCGTCGGCAACCCTAATGTCGGAAAATCCATCTTCTTTAACCACATGTCCGGGCTGTATGTCGACGTGTCGAACTATCCCGGCACGACCGTCGAAGTTTCCCGCGGCCGCTTCAACACATTCGACGTTTTCGACACACCCGGCGTTTATGGTATCTCCTCCTTCACCGATGAGGAGTCAGTCACGCGAGATTGCGTGCTTGAGGCCGACGTTGTGCTCAACATCGTCGATTCCGTCCATTTGGAACGCGACCTGTTTCTCACCCAGCAATTGATCGACATGGGAAAGAAGACCGCCGTCCTCCTCAACTTCTCCGATGAACTCGAAAAGCAGGGGATTGATGTCGATGCAAAGCTCCTTGCGTCGTATCTCGGTGTTCCCGTCTTCAACACAACGGCCGTAACCAAGAAAGGGTTCGAGCACATTGAGCAGGCGATTGCGGAGGCCCGGAAGGGGGAGCAGGACCTGACGATCCACCGTCGGCTGCACACGATGCTTTCGCGGACCGGATCCGAAGCTGAAGCGTTGTTGATCCTTGAGGGGGACGAGGTCATAGCCCAGCGGCACGGAATTGCACCCGGGGAAGACCGGGAGGTCATGTATATCGAGCGCCGCAATCGCGTCAACATTATTATCAATGCGGTCCTCTCCGAGAGGAATCGACGGAAACGTATCGGCTCGACGTTTGGACGCTGGGCGGTCAATCCGTGGACGGGCGTCCCGATTCTCGCTGTCGTCCTGTACTTCGTCTATCTCTTCGTGGGCGTGCTTATCGCTCAGGATCTCGTAGGGTTTACCGAAGAAACCCTCGGTCATGGAATTTGGGAGCCGTGGATACAGGGCGTCGTTTCGAACTTCCTCGCGCCGCAATCATGGTTGTGGACGATCCTGGTGGGCGAGTTCGGCGCGCTCAGCATGACCGTCACCTACCTGCTGTTCCTGCTCCTCCCACTGGTGGTCGCATTCTACCTCGCGTTGGCGCTGATGGAAGACAGCGGCTATTTACCCCGTCTCGCGACCATGGTCGACCGGAGTCTTAATGCCATTGGACTGAATGGCAGGGCCGTGATTCCACTTATCCTCGGCTTCGGATGTGTTACGATGGCAACCATCACGACGCGGCTTCTGGAATCGGAGCGGGAAAAGCGGATCGCCACCTCTATTCTGCAGTTCGCCATTCCCTGTTCTGCACAGATCGCGGTTGTGGCGGCACTGCTCACCGGCGCCGGTTTTCAGGCCATGGTCATCTACACGGCCACGATCTTCACGGTTTTTGTCGTGATCGGTACGATCCTGCACAGGGCGCTCCCGGGAGAAACTCCCGCACTTCTCATTGACCTTCCTCCTATGCGGATACCCCGGATCGACAACATCGTCCGCAAGACCGCTTTCCGGGCGTATCACTTCATGAAGGAAGCGACTCCCTGGTTCTTCGTCGGAGCGCTCGTCGTCGGGATCATGCAGGTGACGGGACTCCTCACAGTCTGGCAGAACATTCTTGCCCCATTCACCACCGGTTGGCTTCAACTTCCGCGTGAGGCGGCAACCGCGTTCGTTATGGGACTCGTCCGCCGGGATTTTGGTGCTGCAGGACTCTACGAGCTGCCGCTGACGCCTGATCAAATCGTGGTCGCGCTCGTCACGATCACGCTGTTCGTTCCCTGTATCGCTTCATTGATGGTCATGATGAAGGAACGCGGGTCGAAAGAGGCCATGCTCATTTGGTTCGGAACGTGGGTGGGGGCGTTTTTCGTCGGCGGACTTCTGTCGCAACTTCTTATCTGACCATGAGTTCAGGGGCTTCCGCAGGGGTCAAAGGAGTAGGTGTCACGCTGGAGGTGCAGCTCCGGTCGGAGTACCGCGTCTGTCCACAGTGCCATTATGAGCTTACGAATCCCTTCGCAGAACGCTGTCCCCGCTGTCTTACGATCGTGCCGGTGAACGACCCGGGATGCAGCAAATGCGTGCATAGTTCTGGGTGTCCCGCGTCGAGCGTGAAAAAGCAGGAGCAAGAAAAAAGATTTAAGAATTAAGGAGAGAGAGGCGGGCGAAGAAGCACTGCCGCTGTAAAGCTGCTGCGTTTACTCTAGAAGCCCAGTGCGCCAATACTCAAATAGCAAAAAAAGTGCACCATCCGTCCTTCGAGAAAAGTAGCGGATGATGCACATTCAAATCCGGGAACGTCCAGGGGACGCACCCGTTCCGCAAGATACGGATGCGGTGCGGGTATGTCAAGGTGCGGACGGCCGGGGGTTTCCCACATCACATCACAGGAGTTTTGCCGTGAAATCGTTCCACCGCTTTTTCCTCGTGCTTGCTCTGTCGTCGTTGTCCTCGGTATCGTTAATAGCCCAAACCAGTCCTGATTCCCTCGCGGAAATCCATCGTCAGATCGATATTCTCACCAAAGAAATAGAAGGCCTGAAGCTTGGCGCCGTCGATGCTCCCGTCTACGAATCGAAGACCGGACTCGGCATAGCCGCATCAAAAGTCTATTCGCTGAAGAAGTCGGGAGTCTCTCTCGCCGGTTACGGCGAGATCGTCTACGAAAATTACGGAACGACCCGAGATAACGGCAGTGCTACGACGACACTGGACAAGATCGACGCGCTGCGGAACATCATCTATGTCGGCTACCGATTCAACGACTGGGTGCTTTTTAATTCCGAGGTAGAGTTCGAGCATGCCAACACGGCCAAGGGAGGCGAAGCGTCGGTCGAATTCGCCTACATCGACCTGCTCCTGTCTCGGTCGCTGAACATCCGGGCCGGCATGGTACTCGTTCCGGTCGGCATCATCAACGAGAAGCACGAGCCGCCGACGTTCTACGGAACCCTCCGCCCCAATGTAGAACGCTTGATCATTCCCAGCACATGGCGAACGAATGGCGCCGGCGTGCATGGCGAGGTTGTGCCGGGTCTGAACTACCGTGCCTACGTCATCGAAGGTCTGCGCATGGCATCCTACACTGCCGGCGACGGTATCCGTGGCGGAAGGCAGAGCGGCGCAAGTGCCGTGGCCGAGGATCTTGCGGTGACCGGACGCGTTGATTACGCAGGAGTGAACGGAGCGACGTTCGGCGCAAGTTTCTATGCCGGCAACTCCGGGCAGGGGGCCAAAGACTCAATCGGTAAGGGGATCAACGCCATGACGGCAGTAGCAGCGGTCCACGGTGAATACGCCTGGAGGGGGCTGGAAGTGCGCGGCCTGTTTGCGCAGACGACGGTGGATGAAGCAGACCGAGTCGGCGGATACATTCAATGGACAACGAAGAGCGCGTCGGCGCCGGTAATCGGCTCGACGATGAACGGCTGGTATCTGTCAGCAGGATATGACGTGATGCCCTACCTCATGCCCGGATCATCCCATGTTGTGGCGCCATATGTCCTCTATGAAAAGTATAACACCCAGGCGGACGTCATAACGGGCAGGAATGCCAGCCCGGCAAATGATCGATCCACATTCGTGGTCGGTCTGACATGGAAACCACACGCGAATGTTGCTTTCAAGGCCGATTACCGGGACAACAAGAACGGGGCTGGGACGGGGACGGATCAGTGGAATGTGGCGGTGACATATCTTTATTGATGAGGCCATAGTGATTTTGGATTGTGGATTGTCGACCTGCCCGCCGAACGAATGTCAGTGAGGCAGGCGGGTTGCGGATTGGGAAGGGCAAAGTTACAGAGGGAATGGCGGATTGGAGAGGGGGAGCTTAGGAGATTTCGGATTGTCAATTGTCAATTGCGGATTGGGTAGGGCTTTGCTAAAGAGCACAAAGTTGGCGGCCGCGGCAACGGTGTTGTTCGCAGTCGCTGACACATGTACGGCTCAGGTGAAAATGACGAAAGAAGAAGCGCTCGAGACGTACTTTCCGGCTGCGCAGATTGAGCGGGCAACGGCATTCCTGACCGACGATCAGGTGCACGAGATCCAACAGAGGTCCAGATCAAGAGTGGAATCGCATGTGCTCACGTACTACATGGCGCGGAAAGACGGTCGCTTCGTAGGAACGGCCTTCTTTGAGACGCAGACGGTGAGGACAATGCCAGCAACGTACATGGTGATCGTTGATCCTGATACGACGATCCGAGCCGTAGAGGTCATGGCGTTCTTTGAGCCGGAGGATTATCTGCCGCAGTCGAAATGGCTTGGACAGTTTGCGGCCAAAGGACCTGCGGACGATCTGTGGCTGAAGCGGGGCATCCAGAACATCAGCGGGGCCTCGCTCACGGCGCAGGCGCTCACGGAAGGCGTACGTCGTTTGCTCGCTTCGTATCAGATTGTCGTGGCGCCGAAGGTGAGATCGTGAAATACATGACCAACGGCGGTTACGAGAATCAGCCCTTGATGCGGCTCACGCTCGGGTTGACGCTGCTCTTTCTTGTCCTGTTCACGGCAACGAATTTTGAGATGTATTTTTCCCGGATGTCGCTCGACCCGTCATCTGTTGTGACATACTACAACGGGTCTGAAGAAGAATTTCGTCCGGCCCGGTCGTATCAATCCATGCTCGAAGTCGCCCACAGTCACACGGCCATGATGGCGCTCGTGTTGTTGATGCTCACGCATCTGCTGATCTTCGCTCCGTTCTCGCGGCCTGCCAAGGTCGCGTTCATCACTTCCGCCTTTGTCTCCGGGATCGTGGATGAAGGGGCCGGATGGCTTGTCCGCTTTGTCGACCCCTCGTTTGCGTTCCTTAAAGTCGCCGGCTTCGTCGGACTTCAGGCGAGTCTGCTGTTCCTCCTGGGCAATCTGGCGATCTTCCTGCTCAAAGCACGTGCACGGGAAAAGCAGTTGAGCCGGTTCACGCTGGGGGAAGAGACGGTGGAGGACGTGGAAGAAGAAGAAGAGCAGATGCCGTAGTGAAAGAGTGAATCATGAATATCGAACACGGAACGTCCAATGGTGAAGTGCGATCGAATGATCTCTACTCTATAATCTGCACGTATGGAACAGATGAAGTCAAGATTCCTGCTTCGTACCGTAGACTCATGTTGGCATCAACGACCCCGTAGGGGTCGCACGTTTGTAGACTTTCGTACGACATGCTTTTCCAGAACTCCGTAGGAGTTCAACTTCGTGCAAAGCCGAAGAGATTTTATCAAGTCCATATCGCGCGGATCGGCCGGAATTCTGGTCGGAGCAATTGCACCGGCAATGACCCGATCCGGGATCCGCACGGAAGCGGCCTATCTCGAGCGCTGCGTCTTCGCAATGGGAACGACGGTGACGATCAGCGCACACGGCGAGAGCCGCGAGCATATTCTGCATGCGACGTCGTTGGCATTCGACGAGCTCTACAGAATGGACAAGCTACTCAGCGTTTTTCGTGCGGACAGCGACATCTCGCGGCTCAATGGTTCTGCGGGACGATACGAGGTGACAATTGATAGCGCAACTGCGCAGGTATTGAGCGAGTCGTCTCGGTTTCACGACATGACGCGAGGTGCGTTCGACATTACAATAGAATCTCTGATGGAGGCGTGGGGGTTTCGGAACGAGGCCGAGTCCATGCAGGTGGTTTCAGCCGCAGAATTGAAAATGGCCAGGGCCGGAGTAGGCATGCGACATTTGCAGGTTTTGTCCGGCGGCAGGGCATTTCTCGAAAATGAACATGTAGGCGTGGACCTCGGGGGCATCGCGGTCGGCTTTACCGTCGACCGGATGGGAGCAATTCTGCGCCGCGAGGGTGTTTCCTCCGCGCTCATCAATCACAGCGGTGACCTGCTGGCGATTGGGGCACCGCCGGATAGCGACGGATGGCCGGTAGTGGTGCCGCATCCTTGGAACGTGGCTGAGACTCTAGCCACGTTCATGCTGCGAGACCGCGCGGCCTCCACTTCGACGAACACTCGGACGATTCGAACAGTCGGCGGAATGCGCGTCGGACACATCCTTAATCCCACAACTGGAGAAAACCCGGAAGGCATCGAAAGTGTCACCGTGCTCGCTCCGAACAGCATCGACGCGGATGCTCTCTCCACCGGATTGTTTGTCCGATTCAATAAAAGGGGTGAATGGAGAAATGACGCGCGGGAAGCGATCGTTCTGAGGACAGGCGGAGAAGTGGAGCGCATCGGCGGGAATCGACACAATGAAGGAATATGAGACCGTACAATCAGAGCACCAAGAACTACTGGCAAATCAAAGGACAGACCATGATACCCTGGAGAACGCAGTTGTCCGTCGTTGCAGTCCTGACAATATTGGCACATGGGGCCCTGCCTTCTCAAACCCAAGAAACTCCTCCAGCCGGCCGAGAAAGCCGTGTGACGCTGCTGCTCGTCGGTCATGGAGGCCCTGCGACGGATTTTCCAACGTTGACCGAATATTTCAGACTGCACGGCAGAAACAGCGATGAATCGCGAGCCATCGAAAACGAAATGATGCACTGGCCCCGCAATGAACGCAACGACTCTTACTGGGCGGGGTTCATGAAGATCGTTCGTGAACTGGAACGCTCCGGCGGATTTCACTCCGTGCGATATGCGTTCAACGAAATGTGTGCTCCGACCGTCGAAGAGGCGCTCGAGGTGTCAAAGGGCGACCGTCCCGACACGATTGTCGTCACCAGCATCATGATGACTTCGGGAGGAGTGCATTCCGAAAAAGACATTCCGCTCTCCATCCAAAACTTTCGTGACCAAAATCCCGAAATACCGGTTATTTACGCATGGCCCTATGCAGAAGCAGATATCGTGAAGTTCCTCAACGGACACATAGGGCGGTTCACCTCGACAAACTAAGGCGACCTTGCGCCTCCCCGGGGGGTCGTGTACATTGAAGCAGGCCAGGAAAACACGTTCCACTCTCTTTCGCGTCCATGGACATACAACAGATTCATCCGCAATTGACTGAACAGGTCGTGCTGACCGCGCTCCGCGAAGTCTACGACCCCGAAATTCCCGTCAATGTCGTCGACCTGGGATTGATCTATCAGGTGAAGATCATCGACGACTGGGTGGGGATCAAAATGACGCTTACGAGCCCGGGCTGCGGACTCGCCGATCAGATCGCGAACCAGGTAAGGGAGAAAGTGATGCAAGTGCCGGGAGTTGTGGATGGAGATGTGAGAATTGTTTGGCAACCGGCGTGGAATCAAAGCATGATGAGTGAGGAAGCGAAGAAGAAATTGATTTTCAATGGCCGGTAAGTTTTAGAGAAATGGCAGGATTGCAGAATAGCAGGATGGCAGAATCATTTACACTGAGGAGGGGGTATGAGATTCAAGAGGTTCGAGGACATGCCTGTATGGCGTGCAGCCCGAAAGCTCGCATCAAACATCGCTGAGGGGTATGAAAGAGAAACAACGTCAGATTTCTTGCGCTTCTTATCTTACGCCAAAGAATCGGCAGGCGAATTACGATCTCAACTCTACGTCGCTTTCGACATCGGCTATATCAAAGAAGAAGACTTTCGGGACTTTTCGAGAAGTTGCATTTCCATCTCGATCCAATTGACCCGCTTCATGCAGTACTTGGAAGTGTCACAGCCCTGATCCAAGATTATGCAATTCTGCAATTCTGCAATTTTGTAATACTGCTATTTTTTCTCCGCTTTTAGCGCAATTGCGCCAGGATCGCATCTCTCAACCAATAGTTGACATACTTGTTCTGTATGGGTGTTGAACCCGTCACCGTTCCGTTCATGATTGTCTGTCGCACAACGGCAAAGCGAACTGATGTTGAATCGGCCTCCGGCGTCAACGTGCACGAAACGACGTAGTTCGCCGCGGAAACGGGGGGAGCCGGTTCCGGCGGCGGGGGCGGTTCATATTGCGGCTCGCGCTCTCGTGTGCGGGTCCTTTCGGAGTCGGAGGAGGAATCGGTCGAGCATCCGTCGCTCAACCAGCCGAGCAATAAAATGAACAGGATGACGCCGAAAATGGCGGCGAGAACGCTCCCGGCGGAGGGTTCCTCGGACTCTACCGGTTGTTGGTCATACTCCTCCTCCGGCAGGAGACCGTCCGAGTGCAAATTCGCCGTGACGAGTCCGCTTCGCGAATCACTCACGGAAATCACGGCTCCCCGTCGTTGGAGCGCCTCGACGACAGCTCTGTGCGTTCGCTCCGGGGATGCCGCAAACGAGAAAGTATCCGCATACGGTTCGTTGTCGTACTTGGAGAACTCTGGATGCGCTTTTCGCGCCGAGCCTGAGCCGCCGCAACCGGTCATAATGAGCATGAGCGCGGCGACCGGAATGGCGAGTGCGCGGGTGGGGAAGGATCGTAGAGAGATCATGAAGGTCCTTTTGGTTCTCCCGGATTCTATCGGAAGATTCTAATAGCGATTGTAAGTCACAAGATAGAGCTTCGTGCCCGCCATGCTCTTGAATTCTGCGGGGCGATTCACACCGGAAAGATCGTAGCAGATACGGAGTGTGTCCCCGTTGAGTTCGTAGATCGCGGGGAAAGTCTTGCCCACGTTCGGTCCCTCCGTGCCGGTAACGTTCATCGCTTTGAGCTCAGTTGCGGGGTCAAGCGTGTAGGTTCCCCTGTCTGGATTTCCTCCGACGAAAACCTCATATCTTCCATCGTCCATTTTGAGGCTGATAATCTTCAAGACAGCGTCAGCCATGGGTTCTCCAGACAACACGGCTTTCGCAGGCCTCCAATTTCCTTGTATTGCCTTGGCGTCGCTTGGTACTTCCCTGGACCCTGTAAACATCGTCGCACATCCCGCACACAGAATCGCAACGATCAACGAATTGAATCCGGCACGTACCTTTTTCATGCAAGAGTCCTTTCTGTATAAGGTGCCATGAAGTGTGCAAGGGTGTGCCATGCCGTTTCTGATCACCACGCCTCTTCGCTGGACTAAATTAAGTATCGGCACGATCACTATCGTGCGAGCGCTGGCGGTCGAAGGTCCGAAGCCCGGATCTTGTGCGACCACCGGAGCGTACCGACGGTATCACGACACTCAATGGTCAAGACCCGATCCGTCCTCGGTCCGGTGAACTTCAGCAATCCGAAGTTATGCGCATCGGCGACGAGCGAGCCCGGAACCCTGTATGGATTGTTGACCTCCGCACCACGGGGCGGAGCGAGTCCTGCCGTCAGCGATGAGCTTGTGAAATCATACAACGGATAGAACGTGGAATCTTCAAGCTTGATAAGCTCGCTCATGTGCCGGTCGCCGGACACGAACACCACTCCGGTGATCCTGTTCGCACGGATGAATCCAAGAAGGTCGTCGTATTCACTTCTAAATTGAATGAGTCCTTCGTACGGACAGATTGGATTCAACACCTGATTGCCGTTCAGGACGATCTTGAACGGCGACCGACTGTTGAGGAGCGCATCTTTGAGCCACTGCACCTGTTCTGTGCCCCACATTGTCTTGTCGGGACCTTCCGAAGTCCGGTTTGGTGACCTGTGGAACCTGTCATCCAACAGGATGAACTCGGCATCCGCCCATTCGAACCGCGAAAAAATGCCGGGTGTTTCAAGCGTTCCATACGTTTGATTTGCCGTGAAGAGCTTGAACACGTCGAGCGCTTCGGTACGGAGCCTGTAGGACCGGTCCGAATCGTCCGGCCCAAAATCGTGATCGTCCCATATGTAATAATTGTGAACACTGCCAAGCAAAGGCTGGAGTTCGCGTTGCGACCGCGTATGCGTCCAGCGGCGCTTCAGGCCGCTGACAGAATTCCAGTCTACCTCCCTGTAATACGTATTATCACCGAGCCAGATCATCAGGTCGGGTTCCTGCGCGGCGATGGTTCCAGCAATGCCGTAATCCGATCCATACGGTTTGCCGGGGCGGTCCCACGCAGTTTCGTTGATGTAGAAGCATGAACCGACAGCGGCGGTGAATGCAGGAGGGTCGGTGCGCCACTGCCAGAGCGTTTGTGTTTGGAAACGGAGCGGATACGGACGCGTGATTAGCTTTCCGTCCACCATAACCTCATATCCGTATCGAGTTCCGGGAACAAGTTCTTCTATGCGCACTCTGGCGACGAACGCATTCTCTTTTCCTGTTATGACCGGATCGGTGGAGGACTTTTTCTTCGGGTCGGCCTCGGTCCAATAACGAAACTGGACCGATGCTTTTTTCGTTGTCTGCACCCAAAGCAGGACTTCGGTCATGTCGCTGTAGCCGACCATCGGTCCCGACTGGACGGATGAAATGTTCAATTGTGCGACACATGTGGAAGCGGCAAGGAGGAACAACAACGCGGCGCAGTGTCGAAGTATCGGAAAGGAGCGTGGCATTCGAATTCAGGGGTGTGTGACGCGCGTGAAAGTAACTGTCAGTTGAACTCGAAGCAAGACAGGGCGTTTCTCGGGCCGCCGTTTGCTTCTCGAACTCGCGTTTTCTATATTTTTTGCGCATCTTCTCAAGAATCATGCGGCGATAAGAAGAGTACGCCACAAAAAGCACCCCGGCCTCGCCCGAGGTCCCTCGACGGAGTTTACCCGCCCTAGGCGGGCTCGGGACGGTGAGCGAGCCGACAGGCAAGTCGCCCTTCGACTCCCTACGGTCGCTCAGAGCGACCCTGAGTTCACCGAAGGGTCGAACCGCCAGTCGAGGCCGAGGGCAGGCAAAGTCACAAAACTCATGTATGTGTATTTTGTGCATTTTTGTGGCTTATGTTTTTGAGATATCTTCTCTCATTCCCACTTGAAATCCCTTTCTACGGGCACTCCATGATTCGTGCGTCCCTTCAAGCCTGTCTTTTTGCCTCGATTTTCTCAGCATCAGCATTTGGCCAGGCACCTTCGGTACAGCTCACTATTAAAGAAAAGTCGGGATTCCTCGGCATGGGGGGGCCACGGGTGGTTTCGATCGATCTTTCGACACAAAATCGCGATGCCACCTTGACCAGCGAGAACGTCAACGGAGGCCCGTACTATTACTTTCTGGTCAAGCCGGCTGCAGATTGGGCGTTGGACGCGGATATCGTCAAGGAAGATCTTTCCAAACTGATCATCGTTCAGAATGAGCAGAAATTTGCCATCATGTGGAAAGGAGAGATCGTTGCCGGGACGCCCGCAACCATTCTTCTCGGCTATCCACGTAGTGTCAATCTCCATCAGCCATTTCAGTTCCAGATTGCAGTTGGGGACAAGGTTTATCAGGCGGATGTGACCATTCCACAGCAATACTGGCCGGGTTACACCTTTACAACGATGAATTTCCAGGCGGCGACGGAGGCAGTGAGCACGAAGCAGGCACGCGCTGCCATTGCAGCGACGGAGAAGATCGTCAGTAATTCGGCGCTCCAGATCTTTCCTCATTTTGAACGGGCCCGTTCATTACGCACTCAAGCGTTCGGCATGTTTCTGGGCGACGTGCAGATGTCGTTCCAGGCCACAGTCGTTGATACCGGCGAGCTGAAGGGAAAGATCGCCCGAGTCGAAGGATTCCGTCCATTGTACCAGTTCGTCGTCGATTCGCTTCCGCGCGCAGCGTGGAACATCGGCTCGCTCGACCCAGCCGTGGCGCCAATCGTCGAACAGGCAAGGGCGGGGGTTACGAACGTACATCTGGTGAGAGATTCGCTGCAGCGGGTGCTCGACGACAAGAACGTACGGTGGATCATCGAAGGGTCGGCGGTCGGGAAGAACGGGTTCTTGTATCAATATATGATTGAAACGCTTGCTTGGGCGTTCTCGTCGGCGAACTTCGAGGATACGACGGCGACCGATCTGAAGTTGACAATTCCGGATGAATTCCGTACTCGGTTGGAGCGATATGCGCTGGTCGAATCGTATGAGACATTCCTTCGCCTCAGCATTGAGCGGATGCAGACAAATCTCCCGATGTTTCCGGTCGAATTCCTGCCCAATCTAAGAAAAGACACGTCCTCGTTCAGCCAACCCTTTTTCTCAATGCTCAAGGCGGTAAACGATTATTACTATGGCAACATCACGGCGGCGCGAGACGAGGCTTTTCGAGTGCTCATGACGTGCACCGAACCAGACCTGAACGCCAGGTTCGACCTGGTGCGGGTGCTCATCGACATTCGGCGCGGACAAGCTCCTGGGGAGGTCCTCAGGATATTGGAAGATGCCCGCCAGCATGAACAGAAAGGGGACGCAGACGGCGCGCTTGAGCGATACCGGCAGGCAACCGTGATCGCTCCGAACTTTGCGTATGCGTTCTTTGCGATCGGTCAATTCTATGTACGCACGGGCGATCCGATCAGGGCGATCAATTTTTTCCAGCGAGCCTATCAAATCGATTCCCTCTACAACAGCGCATACCGCGAATCGTACAACATGTATCTGAAGCAGGGGAACTACAAGCCCATTGTCGATGTGTTGCTGTATGCCATCCAGCACGGCAACGACACGTGGGAGGTGAATTCAAACCTTGGCACGGCATTCCTGGGGGACAACGACCCGGCGCGGGCGATCCAGCATTTTGAACGGGCACTGGCGTTGAACGGCAAGAGTTACAAGACGAACATTCAGCTCGGACTTGCACATCAGGCCGTGAAGAACTACCAGAAGGCGCGTGAGTACTTCAACAATGCGATCGGGCTCGATCCGACGCGCCAGGACGCGGTGGATTACCTGACGAGACTGAATGAGATGCAGCGGAATGAAAAATAAAAATGATGAACACAGATAACACCGAAAAAGGGATGGTCACGGATGAAGAATTCGTTGATCGTCGAACGGGTCATGAATTTAGATCCTTCTTTCGATCATTTGTATAGATCTTTCGCCGTATTTGTGGCTTCGGTCCGAAGTTGAGGACCAGTCCTACTTCGTATTCAGTCGCCCTAAGGTAGTTGATCAGCTGATACTCGTATTCCGCAGCAATCACCTCAGCCGCTTTTAGCTCAAGCACCACCACGTCATTTACCACAATGTCGGCGCTGTAATTTCCTACAATCTTACCCTTGTAGGATACTGCAATTGGAACTTGAGCTTTAGCCTGCATGCCTCCCAGTTCGAGCTCGATCATCAGAGATCTTCGCACACTTTTTCCAGAAACCCTGTTCCAAGTGTATTGTAGACCTCGTAAAACGCAGCAATTATCCGCTCGGTGAGCTCGCGATGTAGATTTTCCATAACACCCCTCCTTATTGATGGCGAGAACCAATCAGGAGGAATTAACAAAACCAACCCTTTTAAAACAATCTGTGTTCATCTTGTGTTATTTCTGTGTTTTCTGTGTTCGCCTTTTATGCCTTTGCATTTCCCCTAAAACCGCCGTAGATTTTGTCCGCGTCTAGCGCGCTTTTTCGCCCTTTTTTGGTCGTTTGAGCAGTCTCACCCCGCCTTTTTTGCGCATTCTCCTCGTTCACACATTTTGATCACCCGTCCAGGGGTTGATTGAACGGTATTTTGGGACGAGATTATATCTCTTAGCGGGCAGAGGTGCCTGCCGCGAAAAGGGCAGATGGCGAAATTGGCAGACGCGCTGGCCTTAGGAGCCAGTGAGGAAACTCATGAGGGTTCGAGTCCCTCTCTGCCCACAAACGATTGCACATGGTAAAATGCAGATTGAGAATTGAGGTAGAAGATTGCTGCGTTTATGTAGCTGATTGATGCAAGTATAGACAGAGAGTTCATTCAACAAGAGTATTTGTGGAAATTCAGGTCAACAATCTTACGGATGTTTCACGCGAAGTGGAGATCACCGCCACCGCTGAAGAGCTGCGGCCGCACTTCGAGAAGAAGTATGCGGAGATGCGTCCCAAACTGGACGTCAAGGGCTTTCGCAAAGGGAAGGCACCCCTCGATATTGTCAAGAAGCTTTACGGGGAAATGATCGAACAAGACTCATTACAAGACGTGGCGACGGACCTCTACCGCCAGACGATCAAAGAGAAGAATCTGAAGCCGATCGGCGACCCGACGCTCGTCGACATGGACTACCGGCGCGGCGAACACTTGCGCGTCAAGATCCGCTACGACATTCGTCCCTCGATAGTGCTCAAGAACTACAAAGGCATCAAGGTCCAGCGCCCGATCCATACCGTCACCGAACTCGAAGTGGAACGCGAACTCCTTCGGCTTCGTCGAATGAACGCCACCTTCGAGCCGGCGACCGTGGTGCAGGGAGAAGAGTACGTTGTGACAGCAGACCTTCAGGACCTGGATCCGTCGGGCATGCCGATCATCGGCAAAAGGTCCCCGGGTGTTCGATTCTATTTGGCCGACGAGCAGCAGGAGCAGCCATTCAAGAACGCGCTGAAGTCGGCGGAGACGGGGGGAGAGTACCGCGTCACGTTCGAGCACGAACACGGCGACCATAAGCATGCCGTGAACACCAAGGTCATGGTCAAGAAGATCGAAAAGGTCGTCCTGCCGGCGTTCGACAATGTGTTCGTCACGAACATCACGAAGGAGAAAGTTGCGACGACCGAAGAGTTTCTGGCCAACCTGCGGAAGGATCTGGCGGAATACTGGAAGTCGCGGGCCGACCGGTATGTGCTGAACGCGCTGACGGGGGAACTGCTCAAGATGCACGATTTTCTGGTGCCCGATTCCCTGACACGCGCCGTTGTGGAGGGATTGTTGAAGGAGATGGCGGAAGAGTACCCCAAGAAGCAACTGCCGGACGATTTCGATTACGACAAGTTCTGGCAGGAAAACAGGTCCTACGCGGAAGCGCAGGCCAAATGGGCTTTGCTGCGCGAGGAGATCGTGAAAGCCGAGGCCATAACGGTCGAAGATGCCGATTTCGCGCTGCTGGCCGGGGCCGAAGCGGAGAAAATAAACATCGATAAGGACCGTCTGCTTCAGTACTACAAGTCCTCGGACCAGGTGCGGGAGCGGCTTGCGAGCGACAAGCTCATGACGCGGCTGCTCAGCCTCACCAAAGTCGAAGAGGTTGAAGAATCCACGTTGTCCACCGTCGCGAAAGGCTGACATTCCTATGCACAATCCCCGGGAGATCTACAATCAACTCGTTCCCATGGTGGTCGAACAGACAGGCCGTGGAGAGCGCGCATTCGACATCTATTCCCGTCTTTTGAAGGACCGGATCGTATTCCTCGGGACGCCGATCGACGATACGATCGCCAGTCTCACGATTGCCCAACTGCTGTTTCTCGAATCTGAAGACCCCGACAAGGACATCAATCTGTATATTAATTCACCAGGCGGAAGCGTTTCGGCCGGCCTTGCCATCTTTGATACGATGCAGTATATTCGGCCAGACGTTGCGACCATTTGTATCGGCATGGCCGCAAGCATGGGTGCGGTGCTGCTAACGGGTGGCGCAAAGGGTAAGCGCATGGCGCTGCCGAACTCGCGTATCATGATCCATCAGCCGTGGGGTGGCGTTCAGGGAACGGCTTCCGACATCAGCATCCAGGCGGAAGAGATTCTGAAGACAAAGAAGCGGATCAACGAGATCATTTCCAATGCAACCGGGCGACCGCTCTCCCAGATCGAACAAGACACGGACCGGGACAAGTATCTCTCGGCCCAGGAATCAAGGGACTACGGGTTGATCGACAATGTATTGGCAAAGCGCATCACGGAGCCGAAGAAAGAGAAATAGTAAGGCGTCGAACATAAAGTTCGTCCACGAATGGACACAAATGCCGTTGGAGCTCTCGGAACACGAATCACTGCGAATTTGTTCATATCCGTGGAAGACTCTTTTCCGAGCGCAACTCATGAGATGTAATCAGACATGACCCAAAAGACCCGACACGGTGATAAGATTACCTGCTCGTTCTGCGGACGCTCCCCCGAGGAGGTCAACAGCATCATTGCGGGTCCGGACGTCTATATTTGCGACCTCTGCGTTTCTTCGTCCGTGGATATCATCAAGAACAACATCGCGGCGATCAATGCGCGGAAGGGGTCGCTCCGGAAGAATCTGACTCCCGTCGACATCAAAAAAGCGCTCGACGAGTATGTCATTGGTCAGGAGGTTGCGAAACGGACGTTGGCCGTCGCGGTCTACAATCATTACAAGCGCATCGATTCGAACGAAACGCTCCCGTCGTTCGACGACGTAGAGATCGAGAAGAGCAACATTCTTCTGATCGGTCCGACAGGGACGGGCAAGACGCTTCTGGCGCAAACGCTAGCCCGTATTTTGGACGTACCCTTCGCCATCGCGGATGCAACGACGCTCACGGAAGCAGGCTATGTCGGTGACGACGTTGAAACGATCCTCGTCTATCTCTTGCAGAACGCGGATTACAACGTGGAGAAGGCGGAACGCGGGATTGTCTACATCGACGAGATCGACAAGATCGCGCGCAAAAGCGACAGCGCTTCCATCACCCGGGACGTTTCAGGTGAAGGTGTGCAGCAGGCGCTGCTGAAGATCCTGGAAGGAACGCTCGCGGGCGTGCCTCCGAAAGGAGGGCGCAAGCATCCGGAGCAGAGCCTCATCAACATCAACACGAAGAACATTCTCTTCATCTGCGGCGGCGCATTCGAAGGCTTGGAGAAGATCATTGAACGGCGCGTCAGCCAGCACACGATGGGCTTTGGGGCGGATATCCGCGGCAAGAAGAGCAGGCACCGGGACAACCTGTTGTCGCAGGTTGAGCCGGACGATCTGCTGAAGTTCGGTCTTATACCGGAATTCGTCGGTCGTCTTCCCGTTGCGGCAACGCTCGACCCGCTGGACGAATCGGCGCTGCTGAACATTCTCTCGCAGCCGAAGAACGCACTCGTGAAGCAGTATCAGAAACTCCTCGCCATCGAAGGCGTTGAGCTCGAATTCGAGGAATCGGCTTTGAAGACAATCGTTGACAAGGCGATGGAGCGGGGGACCGGAGCCCGCGCGCTCAGGTCCATCATCGAGAACGTCATGCTGGACGTCATGTTCCAGCTGCCGACTCGGCGAAACGTGTCGAAGTGTATCATTACGCGGGACACGATCCTCAAGGCGAAGGAGCCTGTGTATCTCTACGAAGAGCGTAAGTCCGCATAGTTCCAAAAGATCGTCCACGAATGTACACGAATTCTTGGTAGAGCCAGAGAGTCGAATGTACACGAATGGTGCAGTAATAGTTTGAGCTTCATTCCTGTTCGTTATTCGTGTTCATTCGTGTAGTTTTCCCTTCGTGTAAATTCGTGGAATATCTTTCACATCGGCCATAAGGTGTGCTCTAGAAGATTTGCCCACGAATGGACACGAATGCAAGGTAGTTCCCGGAACACGAATCACCACGAAGTGCCCAAAAGATAAAAGGGGTATATATTCCTACTCTTCGTGTACCTTCATCGTTCTTAGTGGCCCTTAGTGGAAGATCTTTTTTACGAAGCACCGACGGCGATCGCACTGCGCGGATCGCCGTTTTTGTTTTCGGCGTACTCATTGTCGCTGCCGGCTCGGTCGAGGCCTGGACCCGCCACTGGCTCGGCGACGACATCTTCATCACCTTCCGCTACATCGACCAGTGGTTCGTGGGGAACGGGCTCGTGTACAATGTCGGCGAACGGGTGGAAGGATATACGCACCCGCTGTGGCTGCTCGTGCTGGCGGTATGGAAATGGCTCGGCGGTGAATTGACAACGGGTGCATGGCTGCTGGGAGTCGTCTCGTTCTCAGCGCTTCTTGTTTCGATCTGCTACGCATCCTTCCGCTTGTCCCGGCGTCCTTGGTTCGCATTCTCCAGCGCCGCTCTTGCGCTCGTCCTGCATCACGACATGCTCGTGTGGGCTACGGGGGGGCTTGAGACGTCGCTGTTCACGCTTCTTGTCACGCTCACTGTGCTTGTTCCGACGTTGTTGCACGTGTCCGCCGACAAGAAAGCCGTCGCAACAGGGGCGCTTCTTACGCTCGGCGTCCTCACACGTCCGGATGGCGTGGTCATAGCCCCGGTGGTTGCGGGCTACATGCTCTTCGAGGCACGGGCGGGGGGAAAGGCTGTTCACGAACTTCGCCGTCTTGCGATCCTGATCGCCGCGCCGGCGGTCATCGTGCTGGCGCCGTACGCTGTATGGAAACTGGCGTATTACGGCGACCTCCTCCCGAATACGTATTATGCGAAGTCCGGTGGCGGTTCGTATTTCCGTCAGGGATTCACGTACATCGGCTATTACCTTGACGCGTATCCTTCCACGTGGTTATTGTTGATCGGTCCGCTGGCAATGTGGAAACTTCTGCCTCGTGCGAAGGACGTCCGAAAGCGGATGCAGTCCCTGCTCGAGGATGAGAGAGCAAAGGTCCTGGTGCTTGGAGGGCTTGTGATCCTCGTCTATGGGATCATGTTTGTTGCCCGGGTCGGCGGAGATTTCATGTTTTCCCGGTTCCTCATTCCCCTCGTTCCGCTGGTTCTCCTTCTCATCGAAACATCATTTCGTGTTCTCTTGGAACACCGCTCGATGGCTCTTGCCGTGCCGTTGATCGGATTCCCCTTGCTTGTCGGCACAGTGGATCAGAACCGCAGAGCACAGCTTTTTTTGGATGAACAGGGGAAGCATGTGACGGCAGAGGAGCGTTCGGGGATCATGGACGAACATTGGTTCTGGACGCGTCCGTTCACGGAAGACAGCACCTCATTGATCGATGCAACGCTCGATGTGGGGAAAGAGCTGGAGACGTATTTTCGTGAAGTACACGTGCGGCTCCTGATCCGCGGACAGGCGGGAATGGCGTTCTACTCGCGTGCGGCAGAAGTGATCGAGAACTGGGGATTGACGGACAGCTACATTGCACATCAGCCGATCGGGGAACGGCGGCGGATCGGTCACGAAAAATTCGCCCCGGTCGAATATCTCATCGGCCGCCGCGTCCATTTCTTCTTCTATCACGGCGCCTATCAACCGCATGACACGTCGTTCTATCGATTCGTGTCGTTCCGCCTTCCGCACGGCTGGGGGCCGGCGGAGATGTATGTCTACGACCGGACGCTCATGCGGGAATTGAAGAGACGATTTCCTGGCCGCGTGAAATTTGTGGACTTCGAAGCATACCTGGAGTACTACCTTTCGACGGCGAAATACCGTTCAAGGAGGGAGGTGGAGAGAGACTTTCAGGATTTCCGGGTTTTCTATTTCTATCACAATGCGGATGCCGACAGAGAGCAGAAATTCCTGGATGCACTTGCAGAGAAGGGAATCGGCGGAAGAGAGAAAGACTGAATCATGCATACAGAACACGGAACGGCGAAGTAGAAAGTGCAGCGTGAGGGGCTCATGCAAACCCGTACGTCGCACTCTGCCGCACGTGACGCACTTCTGAAAACAGGGGCAAGATGAATAACCGAATAGCCAATCTCACCCGGCACGCGTTCATTCTCATCGTCGTCCATGCATGTACCGTTGTCGGTCAGGAGATTTCGATCCGGGACTTCCGGATCCCAACTTCTGTATCTCGCCGTTTGACAGCCGGCCTGAGTCTGACTTCCACGACGCAAGCGTACAGAGACGCGTTTGAACCCGGGGCATATCCGGTGACACATAATGATGTCGAGGATAGCGAACTAAGTTCGAGTGCAGCTTTGCTCTATGGTTTCCAGGAATTCGATGAATCTCAGACGACGATGCTCGATGTCGATCTGCGTGCTTCGAGGGACGCGAGGAACCGTGATCGCATTCGAGACAGCGTGAATTCGAAGTACGAAACCATCTACGACAATGTGCAGGGCATCGTCATCGGGGGCAAGGAATGGTATGTCGAACCGGACGCCTGGTTTGTCCGGGGAGTGTTCACAGGCGACGGAAGATACAACTGGTACGGCGAAGAGAACTCAAGCTCGGAATGGGCACCCAGCTCGTCCAGCCGATTCACAAAGATCCGAGATTATCATACCTCAGTCGGTGTCGGGGCGGGTATGGGGAAAATCCGGGACGGCCTTCATGTATTTTCAGCCGTGCGGATCGTGCGACAATTGGAGGATGCCGGCGTGCTGGTCCGGACGCTTGAGGGGGAAGAGATATTGCGGATCTCGGACATCATGGCCAGGCGGACGGAATACTCCCGCCTCTTTGAGAGGTCCGACAAGTATGTCGTTCGTGACATCGTTGACGTGCTTTCGGACATCGGCGCGATACGAAATGGATCGGTGGATGCTTTTGAAGCAGTCCGGCTGGCCGAGATCGTCCACGAAGGAATTCTTCCCCGCCTCACGGGATGGAAAGCATGGTTGATGGTCTTTCATCGCTCGTATCAAGCGCGGCTTGAACAAGGCTCCTCTTCGAGTCCCGGGGTTACGAATTACAGACGCGGGAAAAGCGAGTATGTTGAGGCGCGCGGAGAATTCGGACTGCCGTTGTCGCTTTCATCGCATCTGTATGCCCGGATTGGCGGCCGGATCCAAACGCACGACGGAGGCAAGAACTACGACTGGGAATTCCTCGGCCGCTATTCGTATGAGGATGGCAACTTTCTGGAGATCTTTGCGGAACTGTCGGTCAGACGCAATGATCAGCTCGAAGATCCCGAAAGGGTCTCATGGTACTTCTCGAGGTTCACAGAAGAACGATTGTCCACGGGCGGAACCATCTTTCTTGAAGACCGGCTGTTCCTCACGGTGAACGGGAGCGTTTGGTTGCAGCAACAGCGCCCGACCGTCAGTATGCCGTTTCTCGTCAAGAGTAACCGCACGTATGCTTCGCTCGACATCGGCCTGAACTTCCGCATCTTCTGACATCGATTCGCAGTTCGCCGCTGTGAATCGAGGCTAATTCATGCGTCAATACTCCTTCTTCACCCTCCATCTTCTTGCTCCAACACTCCACCCGTAGTCTCTTTTAGTATATCCCTCTCTGCGCATTCTGCTTCGTTACCTTTATGTCCTGCAGTTGCGGCGCTTTCACGCGCAGTTCCAATTTGTAGCCTTCCCGAATGCCCATCGGATACCACGTAAACCGCATCGTCCAGCAATGAAGGTCGCGCGTGACGTCGACGGACGGCACGAAGTGCTTCTTGTTGACGAAATCGTATGATGCGAACGTTCCGATCTGCCATAACTCCGTCAGATTGAACGAAAGACTCGCATTCGCCGATGACGACCGGAATTTGAACCGGGGATCTGCTTGCGATTGGCTGAAGGTAAACGAAAGCGTGAGATTCCAGGGGATCGAGAAATCGGCCTCTTCCCGGTCGTAGATGGTCTGGTACGATTGCCGGACGGGAGGCGTCAAGCCGGTACTCGAAACACCGGCCTGCTCCGCCTGTACGTTCGCCGGCACTCCCTGTGTGGCTGGTGCCTGCTTCTTTTCCCCGCGGAAGGACGTTGAAAGGCTCAACGAAACACTTGTCAGATCACCGAATTTCCCATGCTCCGAGAGCAGATATCTATTCACGCGCCGATTGACGGTCCGATCGAACTCGTACAAATTGTAGCTCGCACCCCCGCTGATGCCAAGATACTGCCCGATGTCCGTTCTATAGCTGAGGCTTACTTCGCTGAAGTTCAGAGAGTCCTTTGCAAAGTCGTACGAAAATCCCATTCCCACATTCATAAGCTGGATCTTTTGCGCGTCCACGGTGTCCGATGACTGGACTTTCATTTCGAAATTATTAGACATGTTGAACGACCCGAGCATGCTGTATTTCCGCATGTTCTCGCCGTAAACTTGCTTTGAGTAGGTCAGGCCCAACGTCGGATTCACCGTGTGCCGGAAGGCCGTGATGCCGAATGCGCCCGGTTGAAAGATGCCGTAGAAGCGGGTTGATGCGCTGATGCCCGTGCTCAGATTGCCGGCAATGCTCTGCGGATTCGTCGTTTGCATGGTGATCGTGCTGTCCGTGCGGTCGCGCACCGGAAGCCG
>MHAK01000133.1 GCA_001802945.1 Ignavibacteria bacterium RIFCSPLOWO2_12_FULL_56_21
GCAGCCGCGCCAATGTGTTCGCCAACATGGAGCACTTCCTGTAAGCTGGCCGGATCGAGGAACGACCCTTCAAGTCCGTTGGCAAACCGCGAACGAAGAGCCACGTTCAGCTCCAGCTTATCATCGGCCAGTCGATCATGGTAGGCAATTTCCCACATTCCCCAGTACGACGGAAGGAGGCCGGACGTCGAACCTGCCGTCTCGGCATTGGCGAATGTGACTGAGCCGCTCAGGGCGAGTTTCCAGTATGGGATCCTGCCCGAGAAGGAAATCCCACGCCATTCCATTGTCGTATTCGACAGTAGTATGGCCGGCATCCCCGAAGCTGTCGTGGCTGCGTTTCCTACGGGAACATCCGACAGTACCCGCCGATATCCGAGGACTTCGATGAATGCGGCGGAATCCGGTTCCCATCGGAGGGAAACAGTCGTCAACTCATTGAGCCCCGTTTTGGGCATATCCATTCGCAACAAAAGCGAGTCGGTGCGATACAATTCGAGGAGGGTGGGAAAGCGGGGACTCCGGCCGTATGATCCGTGTGCGACAAATTCACCCGCCTGAGCCCGAAGCGCAGCCCCCATTGCGATGCGGCGATCCCCGTACCGTTCTTCGGTCGTCAGCGATACGGAGGGAACGAAATACCGGGTCAATGTTCCTTCAGCTCCGATGCCCGCAGACGACCATCGTTCCGACCGTGGGAGATACAGGTCGGTCGAATCGATTTTCGTTGTTCCGGACGCGGTGAAAAGGCGGAGAACAGCGACCGAGAGATTCACGTTTTGTTCAACGCGAAGGCGAAGTGTTCGCGCACGGCTGAATTGGCGGAAGTTGTAGAACGAATACACATCGGCCGGGTTCCGGTACTCCCTTTCGTGCTCCGATGAGCCGACGATCATTCGCGTCGTCGACAGCGAGTCGTCGAACGGCCGGGCGACCGCAGTAAGTGCAAGATCGGTCCGCGTAAGAACATCGTATGCATTCTCGTCATGCACCAGGGCGAGCACTTCGTCGAACACCTCGGAGGTCGACGGTGTACGAAAGCGGTCGACGCCGCCGTTTAATCCGTTCGACGTTTTTTCGTACATCCATGAACCGATGAAATTGAGCGATTCGAGAATGTTCGCGCGTAACCGGCCACGCAGATTCCAGCTGTCCAATCGGCCATTGTGATACCGACCCTCGGAGGTGTGCCGCTGAAACCCGAAATATGCGGTGGTCGAACGGGCTACATTCTGGCTGAACATGCCGTCGGAGAAAAGAGTCTCGTGCGATTCCTGGAAAAACCGGAATCTTGTGACCGGCTTGGGGGAGACGATCTGTCGGGAGACGAGATTCCACCGGGCGCCGCTGAAGATCGCCTCGGGCGCGTTGAGCTGTTCAACGCCCTCGAAGAATTCGAGCGGCATGGTGGAAAGGTTCGGCCTGCCCGTAAAGAGGTCTCCGATCGGAATGCCATCCTGCGCAATCCCTTCGGTGCCGATGTCGCTCCCCAGATACGATGCCGTCATCGGTTTGCCGGCCTCCCCGACATCGCGTAAAAACACTCCGGGCAAAGCTCCGAAGACGTGATGAAACGACCGGGCATCTGTCCACTGCCAGAGGTCGGCGCCGGCGGCATAGGCAACCGGTGCCAGCCGTGCGCGGCCGACATGTGGAAGAACGCGAGAACGAAGCGAATCGGTCGTCGTTGAATCGGGAGGGGTTTGGACCGCCACGGCGGTCGAAGCGCACAACGATGTGACAAAGATCGCAGCCTTCAGGCGCACAACCGAGATCATGGAGCGAACCTTGGCGGCGTCACGGAGACCACGTGATCGGACGAAAGATCGCTCGTGGCGTGCAACGCTGTCGCCGCGTCGGTGGTCAATCCGAACACCGACGACCCGCTGCCGCTCATCATAACGCACCGCAATCCCCGGTGACGCAACGCATCACGAACGTGACGGACTGCCGGTTGTGCCTCCATGACGGCCCGTTCAAAATCGTTCGAAAGCGTCCGCTCCAGCGACAGCATGTCGTCGACGGAGCCCGTAAACCTTTCGAGAAGACTTGTTCGGTCCGGTCGCTCGACGAGCTTGTGATTCGCGTACGCCCACGATGTGGCAATGCGAACCGGAGGCACGACACAGACGATCCAGTAGGGGAACACGTTGGGCATGGGTTGGATGATCTCGCCTCGCCCTCGTCCAAATGCGAGGCCTCCGTGCAGGAAGAACGAAACGTCCGAACCCAGTCCGGCAGCCAGGTCGGCGACTTCCTCCTCGGCCATGCGGATGCTCCAGAGCTTCAGCAATCCTTTGAGAACTGCGGCTGCATCGCTGCTCCCCCCGCCGAGGCCTGCGCCGTGAGGGATGCGTTTCTTGAGAGAAATGTGAACTCCGCACTGCAGTCCGGTATGACGGCGAAGCGTGTCCGCGGCCCGAGCGCAAAGATTCGTGTTGCCCGCCGGAAGGCTCGGGTCCGTGCAGTCCATGGTAATGCCGTCGTCGATCAGCGTGAGCTCAACGGTATCGGTCAGCGCGATGGACGAATAGATCGTCTCGATGTCGTGGAAGCCGTCGGACCTCCGGCGAATGATCTCGAAACCGAGATTGACTTTCGCGGGGGCTTCAAGCGCGAGCGGTGTGTGTGTGGGCAAATTCGACACGGCGATGTTGATCGTGAGAAACAGCGAAGAAGATTAACCGTGAATGCACCCGCCAAGAGATGAAGCATGGCGGGCAAGCGCGAATTGACGCGAAAAAAGATTGGGCAATTAGTTAATCGTGAACCTGCCCGCCCTTTCAGTTCTCCGAAGGCGGGTTCATTCGCGGTTCATACTCAGCGCGACCATCGAGAAGAAAATTCGCCGCAACATAGTCGATTAACGTTCGAGAAGCAACAAAAGGGCTGTAAACACAGGCGATTTTGATTGTGGGTCCAATTTTTCTTAGGTTAAAGACTCGCGTTACAAAATGGAACTAGCCGCAAGAAGCGCCCTCGGCTTCGCTCGGGCCAGAGCGCATGAGACGCAAAAGGGAATATTTACGTCTACCAAAATAACCAATTAACCGATTAACCAGTTAATGTTCTCCGTTCGCGGTATCCGTTTTGGGGGCAACGCCCCACTTGTTCTTATAGCTGGTCCGTGTGTCGTTGAAAGCCGCGACCTCATCATGCGGACCGCAGAGACCATTCGCTCGCTCGCGAAGAAACATCGCATGCCGGTCGTCTTCAAATCGTCATACAAAAAGGCGAACCGGACGAGCGGGTCTGCATTTTCCACGATCGGCGAGGACAAGGCTCTGGCGATCCTGGCAGAAGTCCGGCGTGAACTCGGGATGCCGGTGCTGACGGATGTTCACACGGAAGGCGAAGTGATCGCCGCATCTGAAGTCGCCGATATCCTTCAGATCCCCGCTTTTCTGTGCCGACAGACAGACCTTCTCCAGGCGGCGGGACGAACGGGGCGTGCGGTCAATATCAAGAAAGGTCAATTCGTCGCTCCCGGCGACATGGCCCAGGCCGCCGAGAAAGTGGCTGCGACCGGGAATACGAAGATCATGCTGACGGAACGGGGCACGACATTCGGATACCATAATTTGGTCGTCGACATGCGCTCGCTGCAGATCATGCACGACATCGGCTATCCGGTTGTTCTGGACGCGACGCATTCCGTCCAGCTTCCGGGGAGCGCCCGATCTGCGAGCGGCGGCCAGCCGGAGTTCATCTTTCCGATCGCTCGCGCCGGGGTTGCCGTTGGATGCGATGCGGTCTTCATTGAGACCCACCCCGACCCGCGTCGCGCCAAGAGCGATGCGACCAGCCAATTGAAGCTTAGTCTGTTGGGCGGCTTGTTGAAGCAAATAGCGGCCATCGACCGCACACGGCGCACGGTGGTCCGGTGAAACGAGCACGCTCCGGTGTGGTGGCTCGATTGAAAAACATCAGGCTCCTGCTGCTGGACGTCGACGGAGTACTCACCGACGGCGGCGTGTACTATTCCGAAGACGGCGACGAGATGAAGAAGTTCAACATACAGGATGGCTACGGTATCGTGCGCGTGCAAAGAGCGGGGATCGTCGTCGGCATCATCACCGGTCGCGTCTCATCCATTGTGACCCGACGGGCCCGTGAATTAGGCATTACGCACATCCGGCAGAACATGGAAGATAAGGTGTCGGCGTACGAGGATATACTGACCTCACAGGGTGTGACAGACGCAGAAACGGCCTATATTGGGGACGACGAACCCGATCTCCCGGTCTTGAAGCGGGCCGGTTTTTCCGCAGCTCCTGCCGACGCCGTGGACGCTGTTCGCAGGTCTGTATCGTACGTGTGCAAGCGAGAAGGGGGACGCGGAGCAGTACGGGAAGTCATCGACCTCATTCTGAGATCGCGCAGAAATGTCTGAATCGTTTCCCCGAAAGCTCACCGATCGGGAGATGGACCTGCTGTCGTGGGTACTGCCGGAGGATCGGCCGGGGTACGCGGCAGCACGGATGCTGACCCGGTCCTGGAGCGTCGCCGCCCGCGGCCGGCGGGGCGATGGAAACTACATCCTTGCGCCCGAAGGAACGGTGGTGGACGTTGTGTCCCCGTTGCCGCAGGTTCTCGCATACGGTGTCGTCGAGACGGGCACGATTTCGACGTCGGTGACCGTTCGCGAGCGGATGGATGTTCAATTGGAATTTGAGATCGTCGACAATCCGGCATTCGGAACCGCCGCCGAGCCGCGGCGGTGGAGCTATTCAACATGGCTTCCGTCGTCCGTATGTCCGCAATGCGGCCGTTTTCCCCGCGACGTGCGAATGTCGACGGAAGGCAACCGGCTGGTTGTCCTTGCGATCTGCATGTACGACAGGCGTTTGTGGGTCTTTGACGATCGTTCGGGAGTAAATCATCCCGTGCCTGTCACGAATTTCTACAGCGAATTGATGAGCCAGACCGGTGTACGAGACCCGCGGGTGGCGCTGAGGCCGGAGCTTCTGTTCGAACAGATGTCTGCACATGCGGATGACGACCTTGCCCGCGCGTTTGTCTCGTACAATACCCGTCATGCAAAAATTCCCGCTGACGATCCGGTGCTCGCGCCGGAGAGTCGCAGACCGCTGTTCGGCCGATTGTTCTCGCTCTTCTATCATTGAGACATGAACTCCATCATTGAACACGGCCGCAAGGTCGTCCAGATCGAAGGTGAAGCCGTCGCGGCGCTTGCCGATCGTGTCAACGGCGACTTCGCCCGGGCTGTCGAGATCATCTTCGCAGCCAAGGGCCGGGTCATTGTGACCGGCATGGGAAAATCGGGCATCATTGCGCGAAAACTTGTCGCCACGTTCAACTCGACCGGGACGGCGGCCATTTTCCTGCACCCTTCGGATGCCGTGCACGGCGACCTCGGGACCGTTCGTAAAGAGGACGTCGTCATCTGCATTTCCAAGAGCGGGAATACGGCTGAGATCCGGCAACTTATGCCCGTCTTCAGACACCTGGGAGTCCCGATCATTTCCATGGTAGGCAACATGAAGTCGGAACTCGCACGTACGAGCGACGTGGTTCTCGACATCAGCGTGAAGGAAGAGGCCTGTCCGCTCGACCTGGCACCGACCGCTTCCACGACGGCAATGCTCGTGATGGGCGACGCGATCGCTATCGCGCTTCTGAAACAGCGGAATTTCACCCGGGAAGATTTCGCCATGTTTCATCCCGGCGGCAACCTCGGCAAGCAGCTGTTGCTGCAAGTCGAGCACTTCATGGTGACCGGCGCAGGAGTGCCGAAGGTGAGCGAGGACGTCCCGTTATCCGAGGCCATCATGGAAATGACCTCGAAGCGGCTGGGGGCGACGTGCGTGGTGAACGGCACAGGCGCATTGTCCGGCATCATCACGGACGGCGACCTTCGCCGCATGCTGCAGCGAAAGCCGTCGATCAATGAGCTGAAAGCGTCGGATGCAATGACGCGTAATCCGAAGACGATCTCGCTCGGAACCCTCGCTGTGGCGGCGCTGGAGGTCATGGAATCGTACAAGATCACGCAGCTTGTGGTCGTCGATGCGAAGAATGTGCCCCACGGGATCGTCCATCTGCATGACCTTGTCAAGGCGGGTTTGGGCGGAGAGGAATTACAGTCGTGAGTCTCGGGGTAGGTCTAACGAAAAAGCGGTTACTCGCAACGCCCGCAAAGAAATGATCTTGAAATGCGGCGACAAAAAATCATCCAGTTTGTTCTTCGTCATTCTGCCAGTGCTCTTCCTCGTCGGATGCGAGGATAAGATCAAGCCAAACGTCTTGTCGTCGGTGGATAGCAAGACGCTGCCGCAACAGGAGAGCTGGAACAGCCAGATCACGATCTCGGATTCGGGAATTGTCCGGGCGGTCATCGATGCCGGATACTTCCAGGTGTTTGAGACAAGCCGGAAAACACTCCTGAGCGAAGGGGTGAAGGTGCGGTTCTTCAACCCGGACGGATCGCCCGGATCGATACTCACAAGCTCCACCGGTACGGTCGACGAGATCACGAACAACCTCGAAGCTCGCGGCAACGTTGTGGTCACGTCGACGGAACGTACGCAGCTCTTCACGGAAGAATTGTATTGGGACAATGCCCGGGCGATGATCCATTCCCCTGCGTTTGTGCGCATTGTCTCCCCGACCGAGCGGTTGCAGGGCGTGGGGCTCGAGTCAGACCAGTCGCTCAAGAACTATCGCATTTTCCGCGTTACCGGTGAGACGAGAGCGCGCTGAGAAGATCCCGTTCGATCGCATGAAGAAAGGAATTCTCACGGTGCCCCCTCGATCCGCCTTCTGCCAAAAAGAACGGCAGACAGGTCGGCGTACTCGGGGCAACGCGCAGCGGTCGCAACGTCGCAACACGGGGCCAGCCGAAAAAGTCGTGAAATGTCTGCTGGTCGGAGTCGTGCTGTTTGTCGTGCATGTGCTACCGGCCCACGCACAGGGAAGGCCGGGAACAATCGAGCTGAAGTCTGCTAAGGAACTCAAGGTTAGAAACATCCGCGGAACAGAAGTCCGCGAGCTTCTCGGAAGCGTGCATTTTATCCAATTCCTCCGGGAAGGGGGACAGGTCAGGGTCTGGAGCGACCGCGCGTTGCAGTATCTCGAAGCTGAGCAGATGGAACTCAGCAGCCGCGTCCGCGTCATTCGGGACAGCATTCTCATCACGTCGGATGAGGGAACGTACTTCGGCAAGGAACGGCGTATCGAGGTCCGTGGCCGCGTTCGGCTCGAGCGATCAGGGTCGGTACTGACCTCCCGCGCCGGGGAATATTTCCCGGACGAAAAACGTGCAATCTTCACGGACTCTGTTGTCGTCGTCGACTCCGCTTCCACGCTGTATTGCGACAAGCTGATGTATTGGGAGAACGAGGCACGCTCCGTTGCGTCGGGGAATGTCCGGGTGATTCAGTCATCGGACGGGACGACGGTGTTCGGAGACACGCTCGTAAACCTCGAGCGGGAAAAGAGGTCGATCGTTCCGCGGGCGGCTCGCATGATGCAGATCGATACGGCGGCGAACGGGGAGGTGGACACGCTTCTCGTCACAAGCCGATCGATGGAATCGCGCAACGACTCCGTGCGGCACCTCATCGCCCGGGATTCCGTCCGCATTGCGCGCACAGACCTGTCGGCACGGTGTCACGTGGCGACTTTTGCGGGAGACGAGGACCGCATTACGCTTGCGGGCGATCCCGTGGTTTGGCATGAGGAGAATCAGGTCACTGGTGATACGATCCATATCCGGCTCGTCCGGCGGCAATTGTCGTCGGTGTTCGTGCGTGGACGAGCGATGGCCGTCTCGAGGTCGGATTCGGTCCGCCGGAGCAGATTCGACCAGCTTACCGGCCGCCGGCTGACGATGTATTTTGCGGAGAAAAAGGTCCGGCAGATCGACGTCGAACAGACTGCCACAAGCCTGTATTATCTGTATGATGAGGCGGTCGCGAACGGGGCAAATATGTCGAGCGGGGACCGGATCATCATCGATTTTTCCGACGGTCAGGTGGACCGGATCAAGATCATCGGCGGCGTACAGGGGGAATACTATCCTGAACGGATGGTGAGGAACAGGGAGGGAGAGTACAATCTGGACGGATTCAAATGGTTCAGGACTCGACCGAAAAGAGATGGTGTGGTGATGCAGGAAGTGGTGGTGGAATGAGAAAAAAAGAACGTAAGAACGTGAAAACGTAAGAACGGAAGAACGGGAGGACGTGAGAATGTGGCCAGGCTGCCGAATGTACGAAACGGTTCAAAAAGACTAGACGTCTCAAACTGACGAAACACACTTGGTGTTTATTAGCGTTCATTCGCGGTTCATCCTACAGTGACAGTGACACACGGCTCAAACGATACAGAGTTGTCCAAGTCCGGCTCGAGCGTTCTCCGCTCCGAAGGCCTGATCAAACGGTATAAGAAGCGCGCCGTCGTGGACGCCGTCAGCGTCGGCGTGCGGCAGGGGGAGATCGTGGGATTGCTCGGTCCCAACGGAGCCGGGAAAACGACGACCTTTTACATGATCGTCGGCATGATCCGGCCGAACGGCGGAAATGTCCACCTTGACGACGCCGAAATCACCTCCCTGCCCATGTATCAGCGGGCGCGGATGGGAATCGGATATCTTCCGCAGGAAGCTTCGATCTTCCGCAAGCTGTCCGTACGGCAGAATATTGCGGCCGTACTGGAGGGGACAAAACTGACGAACCGTCAACAAGCCGAGCGTACGGACCGGCTTCTGGAAGATTTCGGATTGACGGCCATTGCGGCGAGCCAGGGATTCATGCTGTCGGGTGGAGAGCGGCGGCGGACGGAGATCGCCCGCGCGCTCGCACTCGACCCAAAATTCCTTCTGTTGGACGAGCCGTTTGCCGGCATCGACCCGATCGCCGTCGAAGACATCATGGCCATCGTCCTGAAATTGAAGCAGCGGCAAATCGGCGTGCTGGTGACCGATCATAACGTGCACGAAACACTGTCCATCACGGACCATTCTTTCCTGTTGTTCGAAGGAAAGATCTTCAAGAAAGGGCGTCCGCAGGAACTCGCAGACGACCCGGAAGCGAGGAAGTTGTATTTGGGGGAGAAATTCAGACTGGATCGGTATTGAAGACAAAATGGTCTCACTACGTGAATCGTTAATCGTGAATAGTCAATAGAAAAGCGATTGCGTATGGCTGGACGATGGGGAAGAGCCGGGTGATTGATTAACGGCGCACTTCCAATTCGCTATGCGATTGACCATTTACCATTCACTATTCACCAACACAAGCTCTCATACGAAGTCATGATCATCGTAACACAACCCGGCGCAACTGAAAAAGAAATTGAAGCCATTATTGGCGTTCTGACTGAGCACGGATTCGACATTCATCGCTCCACCGGCGTGCGGCATACCGTCATCGGAGCGATCGGCGTTCAACCCGATTTCGACCATCGTCAGATCGAACTTCTCCCCGGCGTTGCCGAAGTCGTACGGATCACGGAGCCGTACAAGATTGCCAGCAGGGCCTTCCGCCAGGAAGGGACGATCATCGACGTTGGAAACGTAAAGATCGGCGGTGACGAGGTCGTCATCATGGCGGGGCCATGCTCAGTCGAAAGTGAGAAACAGATCTTTACCGTCGCCGAGCGGGTCGCCAAAGGGGGAGCGAAGCTGCTGCGGGGTGGCGCGTACAAGCCGCGATCTTCGCCGTACGCATTTCAAGGGATGGGGGAAGAAGGCTTGAAGCTTTTGCGAAAAGCGGCGGATGCGTTCAAGCTGTGCGTCATCACGGAAGTGATGGACGCAAGCCAGATCCGGCTTGTCGAGAAGTACACCGACGTCATCCAAGTCGGTGCACGGAACATGCAGAATTACACGTTTCTGAAGGAACTGGGTAAAGCATCAAAGCCGGTCATGCTCAAGCGCGGACTTTCAGCGACGATCGAAGAATGGCTGATGTCGGCGGAATACATCCTGTCCGGAGGGAATCACAACGTGATGCTGTGCGAACGGGGTATTCGGACGTTCGAGCCGTCAACGCGAAATACCATGGACATCGGGGCGATCCCGCTTGTGAAGAAGAAAAGCCATCTGCCCGTCATTGCCGACCCATCACATGGGATCGGCATTCGAGACAAGGTCATTCCGATGGCGCGAGCATCTGTGGCAGTCGGAGCGGACGGCATCATCGTCGAAGTTCACAATGACCCCGACCATGCAAAATCGGATGGAGCGCAATCGCTGTTCCCCGATCAGTTCGATCAAATGATGAAAGAAGTCAGACTGATAGCGGCGGCGATAGGGCGGAGCATAGCCTGAAGAGAACTCACGCAGCAACACAGTCAAATCATGTCCACGGCAACCCGCAGTTCTTTTCCCTGCATAGCCATTATAGGCGTTGGATTGATTGGCGGCTCGTTGGGATTGGCCATCAGACGCGCATTTCCACGGACGAAGGTCGTCGGCGTTGACAATCCGGCGATTCTACGCAAGGCGCGGAATGCCGGTGCGCTCACAGAGAGCGCAAAATTGCCCGAAGCCGTTCGAACGGCCGACCTCGTCATCCTCGCCGCTCCCTCCCGCACGATTCTTCGTCAGCTCTCCCAGGTTGCTCGTTCTGTGAAGCCAGATTCGATCGTCACCGACGTCAGTTCGGTGAAATCGGGGATTGTTCGGCAGGCCGAAAAACTGTTTCGCCGGGGGCAGTTCATCGGTGGACATCCAATGGCCGGGTCGGAGCGGTCGGGCGTTTCCGCCGCGGATCCGTTGCTCTTTGAGAATGCCCTGTATGTACTGACGCCGGGGAGATCTGTGTCGCGCGCACGACTGAACGCTCTCGCCCGTTTTCTCAAAGCCATTGGCGCGCGCGTGGTGGTTCTGCGGGCAGATGTACATGACCGCGTGGCCGCAGTCGTGAGCCATCTGCCGCAGTTGACGGCCGTTGCGCTCATGAATGTGGCGGGGAAAAGGGATCGGGTTGCCGCCCGACATCTGGCGATGGCGGCAGGCGGCTTCCGGGATATGACACGCATCGCATCGAGTCCCTTCGGTATGTGGAGGGACATTCTGCAGGACAACAGAAAGGAAGTGCGGTCAGCGATGCGTCTGATGGTGGACGAGATGACACGCTATAGTGCGGCCATGGCCGTCTCGGCAGCGAAATTGCGGTCATCGTTCGCGGGGGCGGGAAAGGTCCGGTCGCGTATCCCCGCCAACATGAAAGGATTCCTGCACGCCTTGTCAGGACTTCAGGTGTTCCTGGAGGACAAGCCCGGGAGTCTGCATCGCATGACGGGAGCGATGGCACGTCACGGCATCAGCATCAAAGACCTTGAGCTCGTGAAAGTACGGGAAGGTACGGAGGGATCGTTCCGGGTCTGGTTCGAAAACAGGGAAACGGCCTTGAAGGCAAAGAAAGTGTTGAGGAGAGCGGGAATTCGGACAGTATGACATCGTTCATCCTTCATCGATCTGCTTCACCTGGCTTGCGGCTCCCGCAACGCCCCTCTGCATTCATCATTCCTTGATCGCAGCACGCCAAGTTATTTCAGTCCAAACCATGCCACCGATGGGGAAAATCCAATAGGCGGGCGCATTGAGGATGCTTCCGAATCCGCTGGTCTCATACAGCACAAGGACTGCATCATCCAGTGGCGAAGCCCTTTCGCCGCTTACATCAGATTCCTGAAATACGTCCACCGTGTCGGCCGTCCATCCGGAAGAAGCGTGACTTGAACGGCTCCGTCGACCTTGGTAGATGTGCCTTTGAGCTGAATTTCATCGGCGGACACCAGAACTGAGAACGCGACGTACTCTCGTCCCTTGAACTCATCGGGTATGGCAAAGCCCGAGTAGCTTCCGGAGCTATCCCTGAATTGTTTCGCAATACGGCTCAGCTCGATGATGTCTCTTCGGATCTCGGCACGAGTATCCTGGATAAGGTTCCGGAATGTGACGAAAGCGGAAAGAAAAGAAGCAGCCGTCGTACCTCGATTCCAACGAGGCAGGGTCATTCCGGCGATTCGAAGAGTATCTTGATTGATAGTGCCTCCGACTGTCGTGCCGTCATCATACGTGAATGACACATCACCGGCGTTCGGCCGCGCATAGGTTCCACGATACTCAAGCGTGTCGTTCATCATGAAAAACGATCTGTCCGCACGCAGTTGGACCATTCGGATACGCTTTGAGGCCATGGAGCCGTAGACAACATCGGGAACAGCTTGAGAAAAGCAGTTATCGCTCAAGGAGAATATCGACGCAACCGTCAAAAGAATCAAGGGACGCATGGTTGTACCTCCTCTTTTCTATGAACACAAAACTCACTTCGACAGCTGAAGAGCGACTGTACCCTGTGAATCCGTCCAGGTAAGGTTCAGCTGATTACCAGTAACGGTCCACGCGGAGACCAGTTCTTTCGGTGGATCGATTGGCTGCCCGTTGTCTGTGAGGAACTTCATTGTCGCGCTCGAACCGTTGACTGTAATCGTACCGGTGGTTACCTGGAGAGGTGCATTCGAGGAGCTGTATTCCGTGTAGGTCAGTGCGCCAGCCGTAGTAAACGCAAAAGTAGCCCGTACCGTGCCGGTTCGCCAGTCGAGCGCAGCAGACAGAAGAGCCGGGTTGCCATTCACAAACGCCGATTGCGCCGTCCATGTCGCTGCAAGCTCCGACGGTATCGAGCCTGTGGCAGTTTGGGTTGGGCTCTCGTCCTTCTTGCAGTCGAGCAAGATCAGGCTGAAGATCATCGCAAACGCAAGTACAAAGTGGCACGACTGTACTCGCAGGTTGCGGAAGAACCTCCGTGTAAAAGGAAGATTGAACCGCCCCGCCAAAAGGTGAAGCATGGCGGGCAGGCAAGGACGCCAAGAATCCAGTTCCCCGACAAAAACAACGCTTTCTTTCTTGGCGTCATGGCGGTTCATGTTCTTTCCGCACTCTGCTGGGAGAATGGGAAACAAGTTTTCCATTGGTTCCTCCATCATTTGTCAGCTTCGTGAGCGTCGCCGCAGTTGTCATGTGCCGGCGTCACTTCATCCGTACTAACACGGCTGGATTGGGAAACGCTTTGTCGTCCTCTGCAAACCGAAGTACAAGAGATTGGAGTTCTTCTGTGGTGGCCGTGAGAATGATCTCGCCGCCGCGACGCACATGCGCGATACTGAGTTTCTTGGCATCGATCATGTCACGAAGCCAGTCGCTCTCCAACAACGACATCCGCAGCGTGTCTCCTTCAAGAGCGATCCTCGATATCAAGTGTGCAGAAATGAAATGATGGTCGCCGCCGCCTTTGGACGGAGAAGTATCTGTGAACAAGAACGTACCAAGTCGACCCAGTTGGACGTTGTAGTTTCTTGTATCCCCCGACTTGTCACGCAACACCACGGCGTACCCTTTTTCGCCGGATCTCTGGAAAGCATACGTCTCTCCATCTTCCGTTCCGTCCCACGTTCCGACGAGCGCCTGATCGAACACAAGATCCTTTTCTGTGAATAACGGGAACAGCGAACGTGCCGGACAACCCATCATGGAGATGGTCATTGCCACGACGATGATGTGTTGAATCTTGTTCATCTTCCTCCTCCCTAATGATGTGATTGGTGACGGCATCTGAATACTCGTTGGGCCGTTGAGGCGATCCAAGAACACAAAAGCCCCTGTCTCGCGTAAACGTAATTCTCAAGATTGAGCATGCAGACCAAAGGAGTCCGTGGTAGGGGTGGTGAATACTGAATGGAGAATGGTCAATCGAAAAGCGTTCATCAGAGTACCCCCGCTATCTCAGCAGAATGAGTTTTCGAGTTGCCGTGAACGATCCTGCCTGTAAACGGTAGAAGTAAACGCCGCTCTCAACGGTTCTTCCAGTGTAATCCTTAGAATTCCAGACAATTGTATGACGACCGGGTGGAGCCTCTCCGACATAGAGGACCCGCACAAGCTGACCGATGGGATTATAGACAGCGATAATGACCATTGCACTCGATGAGAGTTGATATGCAACTGTCGTCGAAGGATTGAAGGGATTGGGATAGTTTTGAAACAATTGGAAATCGGTGGGAGTGATAATGTGAACATCCAGAACGCCGGTTGCGCTCGTCACAAAAATTCTCCCCTTCATGCCAGAAGCTGCATGGGGTGTACAGACATAGTAATGCACCCCCACACCGAGGCTGGCGGGCACAACCAGTCCGCCTCCGAAAGGAACTTGAAATCCTCCGTTGGACGTATTGCCGTTTGCCAGCCACGTCGCTTCGGAGACTTCCACGGCGTCATGAATGGAGGCAAGGGAAAAACGAACGGAGTCGCCCGCAAAGATAGTAATGCTATCCGGCAAAAACACGAGATCATTGATTGTAGCCGTAATAGTCCTCAACGAATTCGTTCGAACGGCAATGCCTGTAAGCACCTGTTGTGAAAGTAATTGTGCCGTGAGAACAAAGACAAGGACGATAGACCGAAGACAACCCCGGCAACAGAAAAATGGTGGTGAAGAAGACAGTGCCCGCCCACTATGTGCCAAACACAATGTGATGTCTTCTTGAATGGGACTCATGGACGCTCGTTGAGGCTACTTGGAAGTCCTCACCATCACCGCGACCTGTTGTGCGACAGTTGTGTTGTACTCGAACGCTAATTTCTTATGATTCACAATGTCGACAATTGTGCCGATGACGCACAGTCCGGCGGTAAAAACGTAGAGCAGGCCCATCCCGATCTGCCCGAGAATGAATCTGTGGACGCCCGCCACGCCCATGAAACCGATAAGCGAAGTCAAAAGTATGGTCTGGGGATCCTTCCGTCGGCTGTTGTACAAGACCGCAAATTGTTGGGCGGTGTTGTCGCTCATATCTTTGATGAGACCTTGGATGTAGATCATCTCGTCGCTTTCAAGGGTCGGCATTAACTGCATGACGTTCGGCATTTGACCTCCCTGTCAGTGAGTAGGATGCATGTGACTGTGTGGATAGTGGAGTGCGTTACTAACAATTGCGTATGTCCGAGACAACAAGACGAATATCGCCGGGATGCCCAGGAGATGGGTAAGGAAGGACCGGTACAGATCGCCGTGAAGGGCATACGAGATCGACCGGCCTAATCCGCAACCGGGGCAGTCGTGAATTCCCAGATTCTTCAATGGACAGAGGGTAAAGTCAGAGTACGGTTGAGGGTCTGAAAGTCCCAGCCACAAGAGCGCACCAAACCAGATCAATGGTTCGAAGCCCATCACGGAAAACAATTCGATAAACTTCTTAACCATAATGAGTCAACGTATCGCCTGGAAAATGTTGACCAAGTTCCGCCAGGTGTTTCAGGCCAATCACATTCTGCGAAAACTGGCCGGTTCTGTCGAAGTCGATGAAACCTACATCGGCGGCCGAGCAAAAGGAAGGCGGGGCCGTGATTGCGATTGTTAGCTGGCGTGCGAGCACCAACCGACTTGTGGTGAAATGTCACTGGCCATAGAGAACTCTGAATGCTCGCATTATCGCCGTAGCCATACATGAGCGATGATCTTCGTCATCGAAAATCTGTAATGATACTTGAACGCCCGGTTCGCTTTGTGATTTGAGCAGGTCTGACATTTTTCTTACGCCTGCTATGGTGGAAGAATCCTCCAAGCTTCCAACGCTCAGGAAGACCTTTGCCTTCAATCTCTTGGCAAATGCCGTGAAGTCGTTGGCATGCTTGAATATGATCTCGTTGTCATACTCGACTGAGGGGCTACCGGCAAAAACACGACCAAATGTTTCAGGATGGGTAAACAACGCGTAGAGAGAAAATAATCCTCCGTATGAGTACCCGGCAAGCCCACGGTCAGAGCGGGAGACTCGATAGTTGGCTTCGATAAACGGAATAAGCTCAAGAATCATAAAATCCAGGAACTTCGGGGCACCGCCCGATCTGACTTCAAATTTCCGATGGCTCATCTTGGCAAGGAGAGTATTCCAATAGTTATCAGTGCTCGTGTCGCGTGTGGGAGTCAGATCTCTGGTCCTCCATGCCCCCCAGTCAGCCATATCGTTGATAGGGTATCCTATCCCGACGACAATAATCTCGGGAAGATTTCCCTTCGGGAAAGCAAGAACACTCGAGATATTTGCCACCATGGGAAAGGATCGGTTTGCGTCGGTCATGTACAGTGCAGGATAGATGGCTGCACTGTCAGCAACATAATTACGTGGTAGCTGAATGTAAAGGCTAAACTCCTGGTCCACAATGTGTGAGCGTATCCTTCTTAACTCGGTATTGGGAATCGTTACTTCCGGGTACTTCGGGGCGGGTACGTCTATCACCTGTGCCTCTTGTGCGATCCCGTTGAACCCCATCACAGACACCACAAGAAGGACCGAACACCCGTACCCGATCATTTGCCTGCGAAAGTTTCTATCCATTGTGGTGTCCTTCCAGGATAATGTGTTGCCGCTGTTAGCCGCCGCTCAGCGTGTGATAGGAGATAGAATGTCATCTGGCAGTCTTCATCGTATCAGCTTGAATCCAGTCACTCAACTGTCCTGCCAGTTCTTCTCTGACATTGCGGAAGGAGTGATCGGTATGATATGCGACGAATCTGATCTTGGAAGCACCCGCCTTTTTCAGAGCACGATAGAACGGCAGGAGAAATTGATCGATAGTGATCTGCGTATCGTCCCACCCGCCGACCATGAGTATGTCGCGAGCAGCAAGATCATTGGCGCTGAGTCTCAGGTCGACGGGAGCCGGATTCGCTGCGAGCTTCTTCAAAAGGCCGCTGCCTTCGAAATTGATCGGCCCATCGGGAGTCTTGAGATTGTCAAAGACCGAGTCCATGGTGTGAGCCATCTGGGAATTACGCATGTATTCTCGTGCGAACTCGCCGTGGTCGGTACCGGCGATGGAAATTATCCGTTGTAACTCCGGATGCCGTGCCGCATAGGTCAGGGCCATCCCGCCGCCGTAACTATATCCGCCGAGGACAATTCGGTTGGTGTCGATATGAAATCTCTGGAGAATGTCGCTGTGATGCAGATACTCATAAGCGGCTTGGATGTCCGTCAGCGTGTTTGTCATGCTGAAGACACCTTCGCTCTTGTGAGTTCCGCTGTAGTTGAAAGTGAAGACATTGATGCCGCCGACGGAGAGTTTTTGACCGAGCCCCAGCACATCCTGTTGGTTGCCCGGGAATCCGTGCAAGAGAAGGAGCGTAACACCGCTGCCGCCGGGCTTTCCCTGAAAAAACTTGCCCTTCACGGCGTGGGCTTGGCTTGCGAAAGTAATGTCGACAGAAATCTGGTCGGCTGTCTGTCCAAACAGACGTGGGAAAAAGACACACGCCAGGATCAGGCAACTTTTCGGTTTCAGCAATGAGTGGATTGCAGAAGTAAGGGTGTTGTTCATTCTTTGACTCCTTCACACGGAGTGTCGCCTGACGTTTGGCGTAATAACGCAGTCTGCCGAAGGCGCATTAAGCCACTCAACTGGTTCTTCAACATCGCTTTAACCGGGTCTATCAACGTGGTGGCGCCAGTGTGAATCCGAGTTGTTGCGCCCAGTACAAGTTATTGCTTGCAATCCACTCATCGGTGATTTTGTCCAACGAAACATGGATAATGCTCATACCGGGAACAACGACGGACTTGCCGGTCGGTGGCTGTCTTCCTGGACCGCTGTTCGTGGCTCGAATCGTCCACCGCACCGCGATCGCATTCGGCGCATAGAGAGCCTCATCAAGATCTATATGAAAATCTGGATATGCTGTGCGCCAATATGTAATGCTGATCTTGAGGGAGTCGAGAGTGCGGACGGGTTCGAACCGTGGACTCATGCGTAGTTCGAATTCGTCGCTGACGATGTCTTCGAGACCTTTGAAGTCTCCGGTGTTCCACGCGCGAACATATCCATCCACAAGTGGTTTGAAGCGCTCAGATGGATCTGGTTGTCCGCAACTGGCGAGGAAAAGGAACATTGTAAGTGCGGAGGAAAAGAATGTGGGTCGTGAGGGTGGACGGAAATTGTTCATGACACACCTCCCTTGGCGTTGAGAGACGAATCCTTGGTGCGCCGCATATTCCAACGAGTGAGCGCCGTAGTTGCACCTGTTATACGCCCGTGCGCCGCCGCTAACCGGGCTTGGTGAACATCTTCTCGAACAGTTCCTTGGCTCGCTTTGCCCCTTCCGACGACAATGCGACGGATTTCGCTTTGCTTTTCGGATTGCTGATGAATCCCTTTTCGTGAAGTCGATTCAGGGCATCCCAGTCATGTCCTTTCCAGGCTCCAACGGCTGGTCCTTCCGAAAAACTCGTCAAATGAAGCAAGGCGAGAACGGCATCATCGATTTTGTCTGTGTCGATTTTCATGGTCGGATCCTTTCACAACTGAGAGCGGCGGCGCATGGCGCAAGCAGTCTCGGCAAACAACGCCGTCCCGCCCGACTATTCCATTTTCAAATGACGGGCGGGATGGAACGAGCACAACTACCTTTATATAAAGAGCGAGTGTCGTTGTTTGCCGTGTTAGTTGTAATTGCCCTTCTATCTGAGCAAAACAAGTTTCTTGGTTTCAGTGAATGAGCCAGCTTGAAGCCGGTAGAAATAAACACCGCTTGGCAAAGCTTCGGGATTCCATTGCCGTGCATATTTTCCAGCATCCAACTCCTCAGCAAGCAGGACTTCAAGTTCCCTGCCTAAACCATCAAACACTTTCAGTGATACAAACGATTTAGATGGAAGATTAAAGGAAATAGTCGTCGCTGGATTGAACGGGTTGG
>MHAK01000134.1 GCA_001802945.1 Ignavibacteria bacterium RIFCSPLOWO2_12_FULL_56_21
TGTGTGGCCGACCTCCCCGATCCGTTATCCGACCTCTACCCCACCGGCGAGGTCAGATCATACGCTCCACCAATACGAGAACTTGATGAGGAAGATATTATCCGGTTTGACACTGCCCAACCGGTTGATCGACCGGCGGAACTGGAAAGCTCCGTTCGGCTCATAATCCGACCGGCTTTGGGTCCACACGAAATAGAACGTTGATCCGGGCCGGTATTCCCAGCGCAAGACCGCGTTTCCGCGGATCGACCTGGAATTGAAATCAGGATTCCAGAACACATATGCCGGTGCCGGTCCTGCGCCGTCGCCGTCGACCGTATACCGAATATTCCCCAATGTGTCCTTTTCGGCGACCGAAGATCCGTTCGACCCGAAGTAGGTATATGCGTATTCCTTCGGCCGGTTCATGTACTTGAAGGTCGAATATTCACCGGACGATATGAGGGGTTGCAGGAACAATTGCAGGCTCAGCCGCGGCGTGAAGATCCAGTTCATCCGGATGTTGGCCGACAGCGTCTTCTGATGGAAATTGGAGACGACATATCTGCGGCCGTATGTTTCCGATGCCGTCGGGTCGTCGTACGATCCCACCCACATCGACCCGGAAATGCTCTCGCTGTAGCTCGGACCCACGCTGATCGAAAGGCCCGGCGTGGGCTTGAATTCCACGCTTGGATCAAAGCTCCAGTCCCTGCCGCCCCCGCCGTTATAATTGAAAAAGAACAACTGGCCCACGACTGCTTTTCGCGAGTCTGTTCCCATTCCCCCGAAGACCTCAACGCCTTCCGGATTGACCCCCAGCGGGCCTCCACGTGTCTTGCGGTTATTGATCGTAGGCGGATTGTACGATGCGCCGAATTCTGTGAACCAATAATTCGCCCACGTTACAAAGCCGTTGTTCCACCACCCTTTCCATGTGGTATTGCCCGCAAAATCCCCGGAGCCAAAGAGTGACGTGCGAAGTCCAAGATCGCGGTACACGGAGTTCGGCTCTGTCCACACATATCCCGTGGCCACATGCCCGTTGATATAGTCCGTCCTGAAGAGGAAGCCCATGTCGTTGATCTCGTACCCCGGGCTGATTACACCGAACGCCGCATTCAGCGTGATAGGACCCTTCTGTCTGTTCAATGTCCACCTCATGGCGTAGCCGCTCAGCGACGTCGCTGAAGAATTGACCTCGATGTGTTCCGCATCCGGACGCTGGAAGTAATGCGACGAACTGCGCTGCAATGCCGTCATCCGTGCCTGCGTTCCGGAAACAAGCGACCCGCTCATCCACGCTGTGACGACATACGTTTTACTTGTGTCGAGGAACAACCATCCGTCTATTCCACTGACAAGCGCATCCTTGTTGATCTGGTTGGACAACGCCATGTCATCAAAATACCTGTGCGCGTACGTGGAGATCACTCCCAATCCATACCGGCGGTCTTCGAACGTCCGCTGAGCGCGCATCACGCCGTAATACGTGAGCGGCTCGACTTCCACATCGCTTCGAACACCGCCCGCTTGAATGCGCGTGAATTCACGCTGGGTAACGGCATGGACCATGCCAAAATTCGTGACGTCATCGAGCTTTCCTGTGAGCTTGCCCGCCCCGAGGATGTGCGTACCGGACGGCGGATCGGCAAAATCATTCGACGGAAGCTGCCCTTGCGGGTTTCGTCCGATGCGCCGGCTGTAGAAAATGTTCGGACTTGACCAATTGAATCCCCAGAAGCTGTTCGACCCGCCCTGTCCGAATTGGAATGTGTTCGAACCTTCGACGAAGAACGGCCGCTTCTCCTGGAAAAAGGATTCAACATCGGAAAGATTGATCACGGCTGGGTCGACCTCGACCTGGCCGAAATCAGGATTGATCGTCGCGTTCAATGTAAGATTGCTGCCAAATCCTGCCTGGAGGTCGGCCCCCAAGCCGGGACTATATCGAGATCCGGAGTGAAATGGATTGCCGGGAGGCGACGGTATGTATTCGGCTTTCGTGATCGCGTAGGGAAGGACGGACAATCGCTGCGGAGGATGGATGTCCTCCAGTCCGACCAGATCGCCGAACCTTGACACAAACCCGCTCTCCTGCCGTGGAGTATAGACGAGATAGGACCGCTCATTTTTCCTGGCGATGTCGCGGCGGAAATTGATCCCCCAAACGAGCTCTTCGGCGTCGTAGAAACGGAGTTGAGAATACGGGATCCTGATCTCCGTGAACCATCCTTCGCCGTTCACCCGTGTTTCCGATTCCCATACGCCGTCCCAATCGCTGTCGTCCCAATCGTCGTTATACATGACGCCGTCGTACTGAACTCCAGCGGCGCTCACTGTGAAGTAATTTCCACTTTGCCGGTCATGATAACCGTCGATGAAAACGGTGAAATAGTCGGTGTCGATGTAGTCGTCCCGGCGGCCCAGGCGAACGTTGATCGATTCCGGCTGACTGTCATGTATACGGGCCGCCACATACAAAGCAGCGTCGTCATAGGCGATCCACACCTCCGTTGATTCCGAAGGCGCGGACCCTTGATTCGGGTCCCGCTGAAGGAATTCACGAAATGCCTCCCGATCCCACACAGCTTCATCCAAAACGCCGTCCAAACGCACCGCCTCAACGGCACGCGCCGCGCGGATGACCTTCCGTGCAGACTGAGAGACAGCGATCGTCGTTGCCAAGACGGTCAGAACGATCGTACACACCCAACCCCGCCGAGAGCACATTGATCCTCCTGAAATTTTGGGACAACGATGGTAGGACTCCTCTCAACCGAAAAAGGTTGGAGGTCCCGGACCTTTATTTCCGGACGATTTCAATCAGGGCCTGAAAAGCCCTTTCGTCCTTGGATTGGCCCAGGGCGTGGACCGCCTCTTTGCGAACGGTGGGGTTGGGGTGAGATCTCGCAAGAGCGATCAACGAAGGGACTCCGGCGCCGTCTCTGAGCTGTGAAAGGCCCCAGACAGCCGAACGCCGGACATCCGTATCTGGATCGTTTTCGACAACATTGGTCAATGTTTCCAGTGTCTTTTCCGCTGCACACTGCGCGACGGCCATCACAGCCGTCCGGCGAAGTTTCGATGAAGGAGCTTCGAGTGCCAGGGCAATGAGGGTGTCGACCGCCCCGGGCATGTCCAGTTGGGACAATGCCCACACGGCATCCCGTTGCAGGCTTTCCTCCGTCGTTGTGCGCGCCGCGGAGGAAAGTGCCACGAGCGATTCGCGCGAGGGTTGCCCGCCCAGCCCGTACGCCGCCGCCCGGCGAACTTTTCCATCGTATGCGCCCGCAAGGACTCGGCGCAGAAAAGGACCGACAACGGGCACTGCATCGTCATGCAGCGCGGCAACGGTGACGATATGCTCCAGCACCTTTCTGTCCGACTGCCCGTCGAACAGCTCCACCACGAATGCAGCACTTTCTTCGTCGCGCGCCTCGCCGATCCATACGAACATCGTCCTTGAAGAATCGTACGTCGCGTCGGTCGTCTGGAATTCAACACGGTCGACATCCCCCTCATTGTATCGTACGAGAATCGCAAGACGCTTTTCCACACGCTCGATGCCTCGCAGGATGCGGCTGTCGCTGTGTTCGGTCGGCATCGCCTCCGGGTCTCCGGCTTTCGCCAGCACATCCTCGAGCGTCGTCGTGCGGCGCATGCGGCCGTTGACCATCCATCCGGTCGACACGTACGAGTTGCGCTCCATGAGCCGACGGATGGCATAACCCACCCACACACGTCCCTCATCGTCGGTCGTTCCGGTCGCCAGCTTCAGTCGTTCTTTCAGGGAACTATCCCGGGTGAGCTGCACCCGCACTTGCGCTTGTGCAGTCGCAACCAGAATTGCCAGTCCGGCCAAGAAAGCGAACGCTCGCACGATCATTTGTTGTCGTCCACTTTGCCCTGGATGATGGCCATGAGCGCGTCGCGGGCCTTCGGAGTACCGATGTTGCTGAGTGCGCTCACGGAAGCTTTCCGCACTTCCGAACTGAGGTCGGTCCGCGCTGATTTCAGGAGCAGGTCCACGGACTCATCGCTCTTGATGCCGCCGAGCGCATACGCAGCCGCTTTTCGCATCTCGATCTCCGACTCGCTTGTGAGCACCTTGCCGAGCGCCGACAATGCGGCCGGATTTCGCTGATTGGCGATTTGATACAGCGCGGCTTTGCGTACCTCGGGATTTTTTGCCTCCTGAAGGATTCTGATATGCACGTCGACGTCGTTGCGTGTCATGTTGCCGAGCGCGTACACCGCCGCCTTTGAGAGCTCTTCGTCGGAATTCGACAGCACGATCTTCATCAGGGCATCCCGGGCGTCCGTGCCTTTCCGATTTCCCAGCGAATAGATGCAAGCCTTCGCCACTTCCGTTTCGTCGACAGTCTCGATCGCACTGAGGAGGGCGGCCGAGCTCGCGTTCGACCTGATGTTGCCGAGTGCGTATGCAGCGATCTTTCGCATTTCCGTGTCGCCTGGCTTCAGAAGAATCTCGCTGAGGAGTGCGACCGACGAAGAATCGGCCCGGTTTGCGATCGTATGCAGCGCGGCCTTCCTTGCTTCCTCAGCCTTTGCGGTTCGCAAAACCGTCCGCAGCGCCGCCGACGCTTCCGCCGACCTCGAATTGCCGAGGGCATACGTCGCGGTCTTTGCGATCTCGTCGTTCGTTGACGACGTGGCGACCTCCTTGAGGAAGTCGACGAGCTTCTCTCCTCCCGCGTTGCCAAGCGCAAACATGGCATTCCGCCGGACGTCTTCCTCGGCATCGGAAAGGACGATCTTCTTGAGTTCTTCCACAGCCTCCGGACGACGCGTGTTGCCCAAAGCGTACACGGCATTCCTGCGGACATTGTCGTCACGGTCCGTCCGGGCGACGTTGGCTAGAACCGGTACAACCTCCGCTTTTTTGAAATTGCCGAGGACGTACACTGCCTTTGCCCGTATTTCAGCGCTGGAGGCGGACGTTACCATTGCGACCACCGCCTCGAGAGCCTTGTCGTCGCCGATGTTCTGAAGAGCATACAGCGCCGCAAGGCGAACTTCGTCGTCATCCCCTTCCCGCATCGACTGAATAACGTCCCGGTATTGCGTCTTCCCCGATTTCGCAAGCTGGTCGGCCAGGCGAACGAGATTGGCTTTGGCATCGTCCGCCCATTTGCTGGACCCGTGCTTCTTCACAAATTCCGTGTAGCAGTCGAAAGATTGTTCCTCTGAAGCTCCCCCTTTTTCATAGGCATAGCATTTCCAGTAGCGAGCTCCGTCGGCCCATTTGCCCCGTGAATACGACTGGAGGAATTTCCCGAATTCCTTCTCCGCCTCAGCCCACTTCTTGTCGAGAATGAAATTGTAGGCTTTTTGGTACGCTTCGGCAGCCGGATCCGGTTTGGCCTGAGGATCGTCCTCCATGTAGGGCGCAACATCCATGTGCTGCAGGTCCCACAATGCCGGAGCCAATGACTCCGTGGCCATCGACACCGTTGCCAGCTCCGGAGCCGCGAGGGCAAACGGGGCCTCGCCCATGATGTCCATATGAGCCATGGAAAGCGCGGGCATCAGGGCTTCCATAGGCTGCATGAGTTCCATCATCATTGGCCCCACATCGGGCATCGGCGTCAGCGCTGGCCCTTCGAATTGCCAAGCTTCCATCGGCATCGACGGCAATGGGGGCACCATCGGAATGCGGCCTTCCGGAGGCGGAGTCGCAGGACGCAGAGTGCGCGCAGGTTGGGCAGCAAGCGGCACGGCAAGAAGTGCCGTCACCGCCACATGGAGGAGGGTCCGGTACTTGGCATTCATGTCAGAGACTCCTTACTTCGGAAGTGGTTCCGCGATCGTCCGCCGTCGAAGCCTGCGGTACTTCGGGGACCTTGTTCATTTCTTCGATCGTGATCTTCAAGAGTACGCCTTTGCGTTTGACGCTCTCGCGAATGATCTCCAGTCCGGGGACGTCGGAGGCGGTATCCAGGTTCGCGAGTTCAATGAGAATGACCTCCAGATCGGTCACCAATTGTCGGAGGCGTTGATCCTTCGGGTCGGAGAGATCACTGGTCAATAGACGGGCCTCTTCGACCAATTTGCGTGACGCCTCCCGATTCCTGCCCAGAAGGTCCGGGGCGAGGTCGAGATCTTCTTCGTCCGAGTGAAGTACACCAAGAAGTACCACTTTGGAGCGGTCGAGGTAGTCGTAGGTACGTTCACGAACATTCGCGATGCCGGCGGGAGATGTGGTGTGATCGCGCAATGGAGCTTCTGTGCGAGACGACCACCACCAAACACCGAGCGTGATGACGACAGCGCCCAACGCCGTGGCGACGCCGGCGAGGAATGCAGGACGAGACCCAAACCAAGTAAGGGCAGGAATTGTTGACGACATGTTGTCCGGTGCGGCCAATCGGCGTTCTACGCGCTCTCCAAACATCTGCCAATACGCTCCGGGACGATCGGATGCCGGGTCGTATTGCAGCGCGTCAAGCTTTCCGAGCGCGGCACGCATGTCGTCCAGTTTACGCCGGCACTGATCGCATCCGGCTGCGTGCTGAAGCAATCCCGGGTCGCGATTCTCGCCGATCGCCAGGTCATACAATGCTGCCCGGACCTTTCGATGCATCAAGGCGTTGATCATGTGGGTAGTTCCTCAAGTTTCTTTTTCATCGTCTGAAGCCCGCGGTGCAGATGAGTCTTTACGGTGCCTTCCGAACATCCGAGCGTTTCGCTAACCTGACGCGTCGAACGACCCTGCAGATGCCGGAGAATGACGACCGCCCTTTGCAGTGTCGGTAAATCGTGAAGCACACGTTCGATCATGCGCCGACGGTCCGGGTCGTCGTTTTTCAATTCTTCGGCCAGATGTTCGGCATCCGGGTGCTCGAGAGTCACGTGCCGTTCCTGGTGGCGGGACCTCCGGCGCACATGCGTGAGCGCCGCGTTCGCCACTATTCTGTGAAGCCAGGTCGAGAATTCCGCGTCGCCGCGGTAGGTGTGCAGTTTCCGGAAGACCAGCACGAACGCCTCCTGAGCGACATCGTCGGCGTCCTGGTGATTGCCGACGAACCCGTATGCGACGGTATATGCCTGACGCTGATGGCGCGTTACGAGTTGACGAAACGCTTCCCTGCTCCCCGCCAGAATGTCCGCGATCAACGTACGATCGTCCCGGTCGAGTTGGTCGCTCATGGATTCTGGATGGGGTTCGTCAGGTTGTGCACATTAGACGCGGAGGTTGCGCAATCCGTTGACATACAGTGATTTTCCCTGAATGACGCCTGTATTCGTGCATGGCATGTCTTTTGTTTCATCCCGTTTTTTTGGTATACTAAAGCACATGAGAACGCCGGAATCTCGTTCTGTGGGAACGGTGCAGGTGGACCGGAACGTCCTCAGTCTCTCGTTTGCCTGCGACCTGAAAGCTTGCCGGGGTGCGTGTTGTACCATCCCGGGGGGCAGAGGGGCACCATTGCTGGACGAAGAGATCGAACATATCCGATCGGCTGTCGCAGTTGTCGCCCCCCTCCTTTCCGAACGCCACCAGAACATCCTCAAGTATGAAGGACCTCTCGAAGGCGCTCCGGGCGATTACCATACGCGGTGCGTCGACAACGGGCCATGCGTCTTTGTCGTCGAGCGCGACGGTATCGCCGCCTGCTCCATTGAGCTTGCCCATCGTGAAGGGCGCCTGGAATGGCGCAAGCCATTGTCCTGTCACCTCTTCCCTCTCCGCATAGATCGCGGCGTCGTGCATCGCGTACGATACGAATATCTCTCTCAATGTGAACCGGCACTGGCAAAGGGGACGCAGGAACGCATCCCGATGACGTCTTTTCTTCGCGAGGCGATGGTTCGGGCATACGGCGAACCCTGGGTGCAGGCGCTGGAATCAACCGACCATCCGGCTGGCCCTGAATGACATAGGCTTCCATGCTGTCACTCCACCAACAACTTAAACTCGGCCTTAAGCTTACTCCGCAACAGGTGCAGTATCTCAAACTGCTCCAGTTACCGTCGCTCTCCCTCGAACAACGGGTCAAGCTGGAACTCGAACAGAATCCGATGTTGGAAGTGGCCGAAGATCTGGAACCTGTTCAGGAAGAGGTAGAGGCTGGCAAGGAGGAATCCGACGGGGAGACGGATAAGGACGTAGAAAAGCAGGAAGAAAGAAAGGAAGACGAGGGGTACACGCTTGAAGACTATATCAGCGACGACAACGCCGGACACAAAAGCCCCGAATCGCTCCCGCAGAACGGTGAAGAAGAGTATGAATCGCCCTTACCGGCGTCCGTTCCGCTGACCGAACGGCTGCTCACGCAATTCCGGATGCTCGATGTTGAGGCCGAGGAAGAGCTGATCGCCGAGGAGATTCTGGGGAATGTCGATGAGGACGGGTATCTCCGTCGGGACCTCGCGCTCATTGTTCAAGATCTCAACCTCACGTATAACCTCACGCTTTCCGTCGAACGCGCAGAGGCCGTGCTTCATAAGATCCTCAACCTCGATCCTCCCGGCGTTGCTGCACGAACTTTGCCCGAATGTCTGGCCGCCCAATTACGGTGCACGAACGCTCCGCCGGCTTTGCGTGAGCTCGCATATCGGGTCGTCACACAGCATTTCGACGATTTTCGCCAGAAGCGGTTCGACATCCTGCTCAAACACCTGCATGTCCCCCAGGAAACGCTGAAAAGGGCCAGCGATCTCATCCAACGCATGAACCCCAAGCCCGGCGAGGGAGAGTTTTCCGCGCAGGAGAATTACGTCACCCCGGATTTCATTGTCAACCGGGACCACGGGGAATTCATTATCACGCTGAACGACAGGAATATTCCGCCGCTCCGTATCAACAACGCATACAAGGCCCTGATCGCACCAAAAGGGAAAAAGGTCGCCCAGGATGCAAAGGACTTTGTCCGGAAGAAATTCGAAGCGGCAAAGTGGTTCATTGCGTCGATTCATCAGCGACGGGAAACTCTCCTCCGTGTCATGCGCGCAATACTCGAAAGACAGCACCAATGGTTCGCCGACGGCGAGGTTCTACGTCCGATGATCTACAAGGACATCGCTGAGGTCGTGGGGGTGGATATTTCCACGATCAGCCGCGTCGTGAACAGCAAATATGTCCAGACAGAATTCGGCGTCTATCCCCTCCGCTTCTTCTTTACCTCAGGCCTGACGTCGGAGTCGGGCGAAGAGGTCTCGAATACAGCAGTAAAGCAGCGCATCAAAGACCTGATATCGGCGGAGGATCCAAAGCAGCCGTTGAACGACGACACCATCGGGAAGATCCTGAATCAGGAGGGCATTCACATTGCCCGGAGGACCGTGGCGAAATACAGGGAATCGCTGGGCATCCCTATTGCGAGGTTGCGGGTGAAGATCTAGCGCAGATTAAAAGATTAGTCCACGAAGCGCCACTAAGTCGAGGAAGAGCCGGGGCACTAAGGGGCACTAAGGTGGTGGAATTAAATGAAAACGGGTAGAACTCTGCATAATGAGCTCTACCCGTTCTGCTTTTCCTGCGGACAGCACGAGTACTTCTACCTCACTACCCAACTACCTCATCACACCTTGATCCTCATCGCGAATGAGAATTCGAACATGGAGAAGCTGTCCGGCGAAAAGAGAACGCCGATGTTCTCCGTCCCGAAATCGAGCGTTAACACGTACAGGTCCAATCCCAGTCCCGCCGCCCACCTGAACTTGTCCCCGCCTCCAACGGCAATGCCGGTCCTCAACGGTAAGAGCGGAATGAGCCGGTACTCCGTACCGACCGATAACCTCGGTGTCGTTGAATTACCGAGCGACGAATTCAGTCCTTGCGTGTAATCGAAAGCGAGCATCATCCTACCAGGAAGCCACTGCAAGAAGGCGACCTCATCCGACCACATCGACGCCCCGAACCGAAGCTGCGTCGGCAGATTCGTGGTAAATGGAGCCCCAACGCGATCGATTCCGCTGAACGCTTGTTCAAGCGAATCTCTTCCCGCCATATCCAAAGGATTGGAAATGGATATTTCCCCCGCTCCTTCAGTTTCCCTGACATTCTCTTCCCACGTGATACTGCCAATATTGACAACCCCGGCCGAAAGATGGATGCCATTGTTCAACTCGGCTGCGAGTCCGAAGTCGAGACCCCTTCCCTTGCCTGCGGGATCCGGAAAAGGATTCGAGAACTCGCCATCCGCCAGGTCAGGAAGAAAGTCCGCGCCTGTTCGTCTGACAAGGAACTCCGACGATCCCTTGATCGTAGGCAGCCCATTTGGTCCCAGCTCCGTACCAAACTTTGACCGATAATAATCAGTCCCAAAATATCCATACCCGCGGATGAACTTCACGGAAAAGCCGAAGTACGTTTCTTTGAAGAACGGGATGGTGAACGGCAATTTCCGGCCGTAGGAAAAGTTATAATCTCGCCACCACCAACCCTCAAAACTCGTCCCTGACAGGTCGTATAAAGCCCCCTCTTGCGGCAGCAGGAACAGGGCCATGCGAAAATAGTTCTTCGTCAGGAAATTCCGAACGCCGACATGCTCGTTGATGCTGACTCCAAGCCCGCCGACGACCGGATGACACAGAGCCAGGGAGAACAGGTTCAATTCCCCGTCAAACCGCGTCTCTCCATCGTCCGCCATCATTGCCATGAGGTCTTCCTTGTCCTGATCGGTCAATTCCATGGCAACCCGTTCGCCGTTCGCCCCCGGAACTCCGGTAAAATACTTCTGGTAGATCTCGTAATTGATGAGTTCCGACTTGACATGGAAGCCCACGTTCGCAATCCCGATGTCAATCGTCCGGTTACTGGGGAGCCCGAGGTTCGCGGGGTTGACCCCAAACGCATCGACGCCCAACGTATTGGCGTTCACCGTGCGCGCCATGCCAACCGCGCGCACTTTTGTTCTGTCTCCAACCTGGGCATACGCGCCGGTAAGTACGACCGTCGAAAGGACCGAGCACAGGATTCCGCGAACTCGGCGGTTGTGAAGGGAAAAAGCGAGCGACACACTATGCAGTGTTTTCATGGCGTTTTCCCTTATCAGTCTTGACGATTGACGATATACACCAGACCTCCGCCCATGATAACTCGGACATAGTCCGAAGCGCGGAACCGCACGGCTTGAACGCCATTCCCGGTACTTTGCATGTCAATCCGAATGAAAATCGAATCCGACATATTGAATTTCTCCACCTCCTGGGCCGACAAAGTGATCGTGAAATTTCCGGGTACAGGAGCGGTCACGGCCCCTCCTCCATCAACCGGAGCGGGGTCGATGTCTTGTGTAAGGCCGTTAGAAGGAATGAACAAGAGTGTGTCCCGCCTTCCCGCCAAAGAATCATAGCCGACAAGCCTTGCGCGGAACTTGAGTCCCACCGGCATGTGATTCGTGATCTTGAATTGCAGCGCCGACTCCCGGACATCGCTGACGAATTTTTTCGGGAACGTTCCGTGCGGGTTGAGGGGCGTGAGTTCTTCCATCCTCCCGTTCGCCAAGCCAAACTTGAGCGGGAAATAGACCGTAACGTCCTGGTAGAGCTTTGTGGTGTCGTAGATCGAGCCCTCACCGTTGAGCGGATTTATCGTTACGGAGCCACGCACAATAAACGTGTCCGGGAAGTTGGGGACGAACCGTTGCAAGAAGGTGTTCAGTCCCTGCGAATTGCCGAGCTCGATGACCGCGGGTCCCGCGGACGGATCAAACGTTGTTTGGATCCCTCCTATCGGTGGCGGCAACGTGATGGAATCCACCGCGCCAGTCTTGCTGTTTCGCGCCTCGAGCACAAGATTGTAGTCCGTCTGGAAGCCCCCAGTGAGGGCAAGCTTCACGGCGATCCGCACCGAATCGAACGTGAACCCGCCGCTGAACTTGTCCGCGGCCTCGCCGATATCGGCCCCGCTCGCCCCCGACAAAATAGGCAATGTCATCGGATCGATGCGGCCGGTGACGCTCTTCAGGGCAAACTCGCCTGCCGGCAGAAACTCCGCCCGGACGTAGTCAGAACTGGAGACGGTCGAAAGTTGCCCGCCGGAATTGATCGTCTCGATGCCGACGGAGAACTTCATGTTCGTGCCCACTGCGTCGGGCGTCGGGTTGACGATATTCAAGGTGTCCAGCAGCACGGGGAAGTCGTATGTTTCGCGCGGGAGCAACACCCGGTTGATCGTAAGAACATTGCGGGGGGGGATCGTACTCCTGAAGTTATCAAACTGCAGCCGGATCCCGACGTTGATGTCAAGATTGTTCACCATCCGCGCGATGAATTCGCCGCTGCTGAAGGAAGCATTTGCGAGCGAAACCGTCGTATCGATAACGATGACGGTGTCGTCGATGCTCGCGATGGGCTGGCCTGGAATGACGGCCCGTGCGCTGTCAACGGTGATGGGCGTGCTGGTGAAGGTGAAGACCAGACTGTCCGTGGGGTCGACGGTGAACGGACCGCTGCGGGGGGAAAATCCAAGTGAAAGCGAGTCGGTTTTCAGGGTTCCGTATACAAACTTCCCGACGAGGTCGGAGGTCACGCTTTTCGATTCGCCTTCGATAAGGCTGTCGAGCGAGAAAACGGCGATCGTAGTGGTATCGGACGGCGTGTCATTCTTAAGCAGGATCGGACGCTCGAATTTCACCGTTACGGGCAGTGTGTTGGTGACGTTGAGCGTCAGCGTTCCGCGTTGAATGGCGAGGAATTCGAAAAAACTCGAGAAGTTGATTGCTTCTCCCGGCACAGTCGCATTCGCTCCCGGAAAAGGAGTGTCTGGCGGCAGCGGCGGGGGAGGCCATGAATCCAATCCGAAGGACGACCCGCCAAAGCCGAATTGGGTTGACGGAACAGCGGCGACCTGGAAGGTGTCGAGCGCCACCTGGGCAACGCTGGGAGCCGGCTGAACTTTGATCGCTTCAACCCCGGTCGGTTGCCCTGTCTGAACGTCCTGGAAATAATAGCCGCCGGAGTTGTCGCGACGCACCGTCGACGTGTCCTTCGACATCATGTCCTCGAGCGTCCGAGTAATGTCGACGAGCGTCAGAAAGAGGGGTGCCCCGTATGTCGGGGCAACGGGATCCAACGGCATTTCGATGCATTGAAGAGCCGTTCCCGCCAGGCTGAACGCGACGATCGCGGCAGCGTGACGACGGAAGAAACGAATACGGAAGTTCATGGGGTATGGCAATCCTTACTGTTGGCGTGAACCTTGTCGTTCAATGTAGACAGCACAATCAGGAGAATCAATGACGAATGGCATCGGGGCGCCACTTTGTGACGGCATTGCGGACTGTCTCATTATGAAAACGGAAGGCACCATGACACAGGAATTCCCTCGTGCCTTGGTGCCTTCACAAGCGAGCTTGCAGCTTCGGACTTCATCCGAAGGTATCAGGAATCAATGAAATCTGGGTTCTTTTGGCGGTACTGAGAAATGCGTGGGAGGCGTGCCCGCCATTTCTCCTGCGATCTTGATCTCTCCGAATTTCGCCTCGAATTTTTCGACGTTATCTCGGAGCGCCCCGAGCAGCATTTTTGTATGCTGGGGGGTCATGACGATTCGTGCGTGCACCCGCGCCTTGGGCACGCCTGGCAGAACCCTGGTGAAATCGATGACGAATTCAGCCGGCGAATGCGTGATAATGGCCAGATTCGAATAAATGCCTTCCGCCTCCTTTTCCCCAAGCTCGATGTTGATCTGCTGGGGTTGCTGGGGTTGGTCGCTCATGTGGCTCAGTTACCTTTCCGGATCTTGTCCGCCGTGTCGAGCGCCTTGACGGCCTTTTCCGATTGGCCGAGGCGGGCGTAAATATTTGCGAGCGTCTCCCACACTTGGGGGTCGTCCTTCTTGAATTCCGTCACTTTTTCGAACAACGGCACCGCTTCTTTGAATTTGTCCTTGTATTCCGTCGTTTCAACCCCTTTTTCCTGGGCGTCCTTGATGATATCGACTCCCCAGTTATAGTACGTGGCCCCAAGGTCATACATAGCCTCAACATACTGCGGGTCGATCCGGAGCGCTTCACGGAATTCCTTGATCGCCGAGTCATAATCTCCAGCGGTCCGGTGCAGAACTCCGAGGATATATCTGTTCAGCTTGTTGTCCGGGTCATTCACGACGGCCTGACTGAAACCGACGACAGCGTCCTTGATCCGTTCTGATTCAACAAAAGCTTGTAGCAGCAGATTCAAATTGTCGTTGTCCGTAGAGTCGAAGGCCTTCACTTCTTCAAAAACATCGACAGCCTTCGAGAATTCCACCATTGCCGCACGGTGCTTCGTCGAGTCAATCTGCGGACTGTACGCGCGCGACATCGTTCGGCTCACCACCCGGTCTCCGTCGAGACCCACACTCAAATTATACCGCGAATAGGTCCAGTCTTCCTTCCGCGTTCCGCGGGCCCCTTTGCGAACGTTGTCCGGCGCGCCAAGAAGCTTCATGACGTCAGCTTTCGCCATTCCCCTTTCGATCATCTTCAGATTGCCGATTGCCCGTATCTTGTCCGCGTTCTCAGTTTCGAACTGGGTTTTCTGGTCCTTCCCGCGCTGCAGGAAGATCCGTCCCGCTCGCATGTAGGATTCCTTGTCCTTTCCCTTCTGCCACGCGGTCCGGTACGAGGAGAGCGCGTTTTCCTGATCTCCCTTGCCGCTGTGGGCGTAGCCGAGATATCGATACGTGATCATGGTATCAGGCCAGGCGACGGTCGCCTTCTGAAAGTCTTCAATTGCGCGGTCGTACAACGTGAGAGAATCGCTCGATGCCCGCTGCAACGCATTCACGCCCGAATTCGTCAAGGTAGCCCACAGGTTGTATCGGCGCGTTTTGATCTCGTTCTCGTGCTTGGAAGTAAGCTTCAGCGCTTCCGTAAAAGCGACGTTCATTCCTTTGTAGTCGCTCGTTTCCGAACGGAGGCTTCCCAGCAGATACCACGCCTCTTCATTGCCGGGATTTTTTTGCGTTTCGATCTCCAACAGGCGCATGGCCTCTTTGTAGTTCTTTTGGTTGATGTACACCTTTGCGCCCGTGAACTCCGGAGAGCCGCACTGGAATCCCAAAAACATCATGGATGCAAGCACGACGGCCGTAGTTCCGATGGTCATCGTCCGTTTCATGTTGTTTCCTTTGTTCTATTCGAGGAGTGGTAGGAAAGAAATCTCTTCAATATATGACTCCCCTCCCCGATGTGCAAGGCGAAATCCCCCGTTTCTTTGCATTTCCCTCGATTTTTGGATAGATTTTATATCCTTCGATTTCAACGACTCATATGAACGATTGCATCTTTTGCAGGATCATCCGGCATGAGATTCCCGCCGAAATACTTTTCGAGGACGATCATGTGATCTCGATCCTCGACATCAACCCCATTCACTACGGCCATTCGCTCGTCATTCCCAAGCGGCACTGCAAAGACTTCCTGGAACTCCCGCCCGAATGCTATGGCTCGGTCCTGACCGCAGCGCATCGCGTGACACGGGCGCTGGTGAACGGACTCCGGCTGGATGGGTATAATTTGTTCACAAACAACGGACGGATCGCCGGCCAGTCCGTGTTCCATTTCCATCTTCATGTCACTCCACGCTACGCGAACGACAACATCCGATTCGTGCTCGAGTTGAAGAAATACGCGGCGGGAGAACTGGAGCGAACGGCGGAACTGCTGCGCGCCGAACTACAAAAGGACTAAGAGCGAGTCACGCTGTCCACAAGGAGAATGTGCCCATGTCACCGTATGTCAAGCTCAACCCTCCCGCGACGGGAGAAAAGATCACGTTCAGTCAGGGAAAACTACGCGTTCCCAATCATCCCATCATTCCGTACATCGAAGGGGACGGCACCGGACCCGACATTTGGAAGGCGTCCGTCAGAGTGTTCGACGCGGCGGTCAGGAAAGCATACGGGAGCGCGAAATCGATCGTCTGGTTTGAGGTCTTCGCCGGGGAAAAAGCCAACAACGTCTACGGTCCGAACACCTGGCTGCACGACGATACACTCGAAGCGATCAAGCAACATATTGTCGCCATCAAAGGACCGCTGACAACGCCTGTCGGCGGCGGAATCCGGTCCATCAACGTTGCGCTCCGGCAGCAACTCGACCTCTATGTCTGCCTTCGACCCGTCCGATACTTTAAGGGCGTTCCATCGCCCGTGAAGCATCCGGAAAAGGTGGATATGGTCATCTTCCGGGAGAACACGGAAGACATCTATGCCGGCATCGAATGGAAGGCGGGAACGCCTGAAGCGAAGAAGATCGTCGATTGGCTCCAAAAAGAGATGGGCGTAAAGAAGATCCGTTTCCCGCAGTCATCCAGCATCGGCATCAAGCCCGTGTCGCAGGAAGGAACGGCTCGCCTGGTCCGAGCAGCCATCACGTACGCACAGCAGAACGGCCGGAAGTCGGTGACCCTTGTTCACAAGGGCAATATCATGAAGTTCACAGAAGGGGGATTTCGCGACTGGGGATACGAACTTGCACAGAAGGAATTCAAAGGCCAGTTGGTGGACGGCGGACCGTGGGTGAAATTGCCCGACGGCATCACCATCAAGGACGTCATTGCAGACGCCTTCCTGCAGCAGATCCTGACGCGGCCCGCAGAATACGATGTGATCGCCACGCTGAATCTCAACGGCGATTACATTTCAGACGCGTTGGCGGCCCAAGTGGGGGGCATCGGCATTGCACCGGGCGGAAACGTGAACTACGAGAACGGCTTCGCCGTTTTCGAAGCCACGCACGGCACGGCGCCGAAATATGCGAATCAGGACAAGGTCAATCCGGGATCGCTGATCCTTTCCGGCGAAATGATGCTGCGCTACATGGGCTGGACGGAGGCGGCAGACAAGATCACTGCAGGGCTGGACAAGGCGATCTCCGACAAGATCGTAACCTATGATTTCGCTCGCCTGATGGAGGGGGCGAAAGAAGTGAAGTGTTCGGCGTTCGCGGATGCCATCATCGATCGCTTGTAGAAGGAGAGAATGAGAGGACGCGTCCGACAATGCAGCATCTAACGACCTTTGGCGCGGATCCGCAGGCCGCGCCCGACGCGAATGTTGCAGACGATGTCCAGATCCAGCAACCGGCGAAAGTGATCCTGTTCAACGACGAGATCCATACGTTTGACGAGGTCATTGGCCAGATCATCAAAGCCACGGGCTGTGACACCGCGCGCGCCGAAGCGTTGACGTGGGAAGTGCACAACAGCGGCAAAGCCATGGTCTATGAAGGGACGATGAACGAATGCCTGCGCGTCACGGGTGTGCTGGAAGAGATAGCATTGCATACGCAAATAGAGGTGTGAAGTGTAGTGGGGAACGAGGTAACGCAGTAATTCTCAGACAGCTCTCTTGAATTGGTGAGAAGGGTTTGCAGCAGTAGCATGGAATCTATATCTCAAAACATATTGTCCGGTTTTCAGCATTCCGAATCCAGTCACCGGCATACTGCATACTGGCTTCCGCCTTCTGCCTTCTGCTTTCTGCATTTTGCATTCTGTCTTCAGCATTCTCCCTTCTTCTTTTCCCTGCTTTCATGACTTCCCAGGAAATCCGACAATCCTTCCTCAATTTCTTCAAGGATCGCGGTCATGCGATCGTGCCGAGCGCTCCGGTCATTCCGGGAGACGATCCCACGCTGATCTTTACGAACGCGGGCATGAACCAGTTCAAGGACGTCTTCCTTGGGTCGGGTTCACGGCCATATACACGCGCGGTCGATACGCAAAAATGCATTCGGGTCAGCGGCAAGCATAACGACCTCGAGGAGGTCGGGCGCGACACGTATCATCACACGTTCTTCGAAATGTTGGGGAACTGGTCGTTCGGCGATTACTACAAGAAAGAAGCGATCGCGTGGGCGTGGGAACTGCTGACGGGCGTTTGGGGCCTTCCAAAGGACCGGCTCTGGGCAACCGTCTACAGAGATGACGACGAAGCAGAGAACCTGTGGAAGGAGGTCACGGACATCGACCCGAACCATGTTCTCCGGTTCGGCGAGAAGGACAATTTCTGGGAAATGGGCGAATCGGGCCCGTGCGGCCCGTGTTCAGAGATACACATCGACCGGACGCCTGACGGTTCTGCGACGGCCGCCATGGTGAACGCCGGACTTCCGGAGGTGATGGAGATTTGGAATCTCGTGTTCATACAGTACAACCGGGACGACAAAGGAAAGCTGCATCCGCTTCCCTCCCGGCATGTCGATACAGGCCTGGGGTTCGAGCGGGTCTGCGCAATTCTCCAGAAAAAGACGTCGAACTATGACACCGACGTGTTCCTGCCGCTCATTCTCCAAGTGTCGGCAATGTCCGGCAGGCCCTACGACGGTCGCATGGACGGTTCCTTGTCGCGCGAACATGCTGAATATGACGTGGCCATGCGCGTCATCGCCGATCACGTGCGAACCCTCGCGTTCGCGATCGCTGACGGCGCAATACCTTCCAATGAAGGACGCGGATACGTCCTGCGCCGCATTCTTCGCCGGGCTGCGAGATTCGGCCGGACCCTCGGTTTCCGCGAACCGTTTATCTATTCGCTCGTCCATACGCTCGAAAGCTCCATGGGGGATGTTTTCCCGGAGCTGCCGGCCAAACAACAGCACATCGAGCGAGTCATACGGGGCGAGGAGGAGAACTTCAACGCCACGCTCGACCGTGGGCTCGAGGTCTTCGATCAGATCGTTCAGCGCACATCTGCCGCGAAGGCGGACCGCATTTCGGGGGAAGACGCCTTTCGGCTCTACGATACATTCGGATTTCCCATCGACCTGACATCGCTGATGGCAGGTGAACGAAATCTCTCCGTTGATGAGCCCGGGTTCAAGATCTTGTTGGAACAGCAAAAGGAACGCTCGCGCGACGCAAGAAGCACCAAAGGCGTCCCTGGGGTTATTAAGTTCATGAAGAAGGATACCCAGTTTGAGGAAACTAGATTCATTGGATACGACACGCTTGAGTCAAAATCAATTGTTACAACCGTTGGTGCAGATTTTCTGACACTCGACCAAACTCCGTTCTTTGCAGAATCTGGAGGACAAATTGGGGATAGTGGTTTCCTTGAATTAGGGGGAAGAGTGATTCGGATTCTCGACACCCAAAAGGATGGCAAGATTATCGGTCACCATTATGAAAGTGTAGGTACTCACGGAAATTTGGTCCAGCAGCAGGTAGTTGCTCACGTGGATAGTGAAAGGCGCAGCGCAATTGCGCGAAATCACACGGCCACTCATCTGGTCCATGAGGCCCTTCGACGCGTTCTCGGAGAGCATCTCCATCAGCAGGGATCGCTCGTCGCCGATACGCACCTGCGTTTCGACTTCAATCACTTTGAGAAGATCACGCCGGAGCGACTCAAGGAGATCGAAGAGATCGTCAACGCGAAGATCGCTGAAGGGATCCTCGTCCAGGCGATCAACGACCCGAAAGAATGGGTGACGATCGACGAGGCCAAACGGAGATGGCCGAATGTGAAGATGTTCTTCGGCGAGAAATACGGCGACCGGGTCCGTGTGGTCGAGATCGACCCCTCTTTTTCGGTCGAGCTTTGCGGCGGTACGCACGTCGGGAACACGAACGAGATCGGCTTTTTCCGGTTCAGGTCGGAAGGAAGCGTCGCCAGCGGAATTCGCCGCATCGACGCGGTAACGGGAGCCGGGGCGCTCGAGTTGCTGAAGATGAAAGACTTAGACTTGCGGCAACGGATCGACGCCGCGGGCGAAGCCGTACAGGAACTTCTCCGCGTGCTCGCGGGCGTGGAATCGGCATCGGGCGTTGCATCATCCGTGTCGCGGACTGACCTGCTGTCGTACATCGAACGTCTCGAGAAGGCCCGCCAGGCTCTGGTCCACCCTTCCGGCATTGACCATCGGCTTCGCTACTCGTTCGAGGCACAGCAGCGGCTGGCCGCAGAGGTTGATGGCATCACCGCCCATACGGCCGAGGTGCGGAGGCAACTCGACAAGTTCAACGAGCGCGTTCGATCGGAAAATCTCGCCGGCCGCATGGATGAACTCATCGCCACGGCGGTAACAGTGAACGGCGTCCGTGTAGTGACGTCGCAAGTACAGGCCGGCTCCGCGGATGAGCTGAAATCCGCCGGGGACTCACTCCGTGCGAAACTCGGGAGCGGGGTCGGACTTCTGGCCGCCGTCGTCGACGGCAAGGTCCAACTCGTGTGCGTTGTGACCGACGACCTTATGAAGAACAAAGGTCTCAAGGCGGGCCTCATCGTCGGTGCAGTGGCCAAGCTCGTTGGGGGCGGAGGCGGAGGAAGGCCCCATTTGGCGACGGCGGGCGGAAAGGATGTGGCGGCGCTGGAGAGCGCCATACGGAATGTACCGGAAATTGTTCGATCCATGGCATGACTGCCGGAAAGCCGTGGACGGGAGTCCGGCGATCCTATCTTTGTATTTCGTTGTTTCTTTCTCCATAATGAAGGCGATTCGACAACCATGATCACCACCTACCAACGAATCCTGGACATTCGGGCGAAGCGGGGCGCGGGATATTTTGTGTTGATCGATCCCGATAAAGCCAATGTGAATACCCTCCCGAGGTTCGTCGAAACGGCAACCGAGGCGGGGGTTGACGGATTCCTTGTCGGCGGAAGTCTGCTCGTGCGCGATCAGTTTGAGGCGGTCGTTCGATCCGTCAAGGGTTCGACTCCGCTTCCCGTCGTCATCTTTCCGGGAAGTCTCATGCAGATTTCATCGGCGGCCGACGCACTGCTTTTTATCGTCCTCGTAAGCGGGCGCAACCCCGAATATCTCATCGGCAGTCATGTGGCAGCAGCTCCGATCATCCGGTCGATCGGATTAGAGGCCATCGGCACGGCGTACATGCTCGTTGAAGGTGGAGGGACGACGTCCGTGGAATTCGTGAGCAATACGCGTCCGCTGCCGCGTCAAAAGCCGGATATCGCAGTTGCCCACGCGCTCGCAGCCGAATACATAGGCATGAAACTCCTCTACTTCGATTCCGGAAGCGGCGCCGAGCTGCCCGTAGACGACGCCATCATCCGGTCCGTCGCACACTATTCTCCCCTTCCGATCATCGTCGGCGGCGGCATCCGCACTCCCGAAGAGGCACATCGGAAGTCATTGGCGGGGGCTTCGTTCATCGTGACGGGGAATGTGCTGGAAGAAAATGGGGGAAGTTCATTACTGCGCGAATTCGCAGACGCGGTCCACCAGCCCCAGACAGCGCCAAGACACTGACATTCGCTTAGCCCGAGTATGGCCCACCTCCCCATGACTCTTCTCTACCGCGAAAAGTTCATCAAGGACTCTCTGCGCGAAAGCGCAGACGTCAAGTTGAAGATCGCAGAGCAGCTTCCAAACGCCATCTCCAAGGCCATCGACCTGCTTCTGAAGGCGCTGACGGCTAAAAAGAAGGTTCTCCTCTGCGGCAATGGCGGGAGTGCGGCTGATGCGCAGCACCTGGCGACGGAATTCGTGATCCGTCTTAACCCGAAGATTCAGCGGCCCGGAATTCCGGCCATCGCCCTGACGACCGATACGTCAAATCTTACGGCCGGAGCCAACGACCTGGGGTACGACAATGTGTTCGCGCGGTCGGTGGAGGCGCTCGGGAACGAAGGGGACGTTCTCATCGGCATTTCGACAAGCGGGAATTCCGAGAGCGTCAACCGTGCTTTCAAGAAGGCCCGCGAAAAGAAGATGATTACGATCGCCTTTCTGGGTAAGGACGGTGGGATGGCCAAGGAACTCGTCGACCACTCCATCATCGTCCCCTCCGCCGACACACAGCGGATCCAGGAAGGTCACATCACAATCGGACATATCATCTTTCAGGAAGTGGAGCAGGAAATGTATGGATGATGCAGCAAGCACCAAGTTCCAACTCTCAAGCACCAAATAAGTTCCAAAGGCTTGCCTGCACAAGGCGCAGGAGAACTTGTAAACGACAAAACGCAATGCCTAGGCGATTGAACTGCGGTGTGTACACTGAAATTGGAATCTTAGAACCGGTTTGTCCATGGACTTCACATCGCCGTTTGCTGTAACAGTCTATTCCGCGTAATGCTCTCTTCCCGCCGCAAGGATCTCTTCATACCCGCCGCCACGGTTTTCGTCGATGCGGTGGCGATCGAGCTCGCGTTCCTCCTCTCCTACTGGCTTCGCTTCCATTCCCCGCTGACCGAATTCATCCCGGTCACGAAAGGGTTTCCTCCCTTGATCGCGTATGTCCGGGGTTCTCTGTTTGTCATTCCCGTCTGGCTCTGGCTCTTCTCACGCCGCGGGATGTACAGGACGAGGCGGAATCTCTACTTCTCCGACGAGTTCTTCGCCCTTGTTCGCCTTGTCGTCATCGGCATGCTCGTCGTCATGGCGGCGGCATTCTTCTACCGCACGTTCTCCTACTCCCGGGCCGTTTTCGGGCTCCTCGGGCTTTCGGCCATATTGACGCTGTCGCTCGGCCGCGTGGCGATGATGAGCTTCGAACGATTGTGGTACCGACGGGGATTTGACCTCGAATGCATTCTCATCGTCGGTTCGAGCCCGCAGGCTTCTCGACTCAGCGAAGCGTTCGCACGAAAACCGCAGCTGGGCTATCGTGTCGTCGGATATTGTACAGTCGACGGGAGGGCACGCACGTCGATGCAACACTCCGTCAAACTGGGTTCCATTAATGACGTACCGCGTCTTATCCGCGAGCGCCAGGTCCATCTTGTGCTCATCGCGTTGGGTGAAAGCAACCACGACGTCGTCGAGCGGCTCATCCGCGAATGCGAGGGCCTGAACGTCGAACTGATGATGGTTCCCGACCTCGTGGAATTGCTCACCAGCCAGGTCAGCTTGAAAGACCTCGAGGGCGTTCCACTCATCCGCGTCAAAGGTCTCGCGCTCAGCCCGTGGAATACGTTCATCAAGCGGACATTTGACGTCGTAACGGCAATTGTGCTCCTGCTTCTGCTCAGTCCGATTTTCTTGTTCCTCATGCTGCTCGTGAAAATGACGTCCAAAGGCCCGGTCTTTTTCTTGCAAGAGCGCGTCGGCCTCAACGGAGAGACCTTTAAGGTCATTAAGTTTCGTTCGATGCGGGTAGATGCGGAAAAATCGACGGGGCCCGTGTGGGCGAAGCGGAGCGACCCCCGAACGACGGCGATTGGGAGGATCCTGCGCCGGTTCAGTCTTGATGAGCTGCCGCAGCTGATCAACGTCATCCGCGGCGACATGAGCCTGGTGGGACCGCGGCCGGAGCGGCCGCACTTTGTGGAACAATTCCGGAAGAAAGTACCAAAGTATTTGGAGCGCCAGCGTGTAAAGACCGGCATGACAGGTTGGGCGCAAGTGAACGGCATGCGCGGGAATGCACCGATCGAGGAAAGAACGAGATACGACGTGTACTACGTGGAGAATTGGTCGCTGGTGTTCGATTTGAAAATCATCTTAAAGACAATCCGGGCAGTGCTGTTTGGAAAAGATGCGTATTGACATGGCAAATGTCAGAATGCAGAAAGCAGACTGCAGAAGGCAGATGACAGACTGAAGACGGACGTGGGTAAAGTTCTCGTATGATCGCCGCGATCATCTTTGCCATGCATGCTATTCTCGCTGTCGTGATGTTCCTCCGTGGCAAGCGTACAAGCACGGAAGAGGCCGTGCTGGGGTTGTCGCTCGTGGTCCTGATCTTCGCCATCGGATGGACGCTGGCGACGTTCCTTGTCGGACTCGTCTGGCCGGAAAGGGGAATCGGGCTGCTGATCGACAATTGGGGCGACACACCGACGAAGAGATTCCTTTACCGGGAGATCACCGTGGACTCGATGTCCTTGGTGCTGCTCTCGGTGGGCGAGGCAGTGTTCTACAGGGGATATCTTGGAAGGAAGATGGAAAAAGAAGAAAAAAACAGAAGGGGGGATGAGGCAAACCGATGAGGGTAATCTCCGGAATGATGGAATAATGGATTGATGGAATGATTGTGGAGATCGATTTGAATCCAATTCCATAATTCCAATATTCCACTATTCCATTCCCACGTGTTCTTCTTAAAGCTCTACCTCAGCTTAAACACAAACGTCACCACGCACGTCTGCGCAATCTGAGGCACGCTACCCGGAAGGGGTTCGAATCTCCACAATCGTAATTCCTTCATCGCCACGTCCTCGAGAGCGCGATTCGCCTTCTGAATAGGCTGGACCATACGCACGGTCCCGTCGGGCAAAACGTGGGCCTGAATGCGGACCTGTGCCTCTACATTCGTTCCGGCCGGATACTGTGGCAGATCACCCGAAAGCCTCTGACGCGCCCCGCCCCCCGACCACTGCACGTTGTATCCCACACCTGAACCGCTGCCTGTCGTTCCCGGCTTGTTGACACCGCTTCCGGCCGCTGTCGAGGGGGAGGTCGTGCCCGCCTGATCTGTCTCTTTCCCGGTCATCAACTGCTGGCGCGAACCGATCGGTTCCGGCCGCTCCAGCGCGCTTCGCTCCGACTTTTCCGGCGTCACGTCAGGACCTGCCGCGTCCATTTTGTCCATCCGGCTTTGCACGGCGAGCATATCCTGGGTCGGGTCCGGCAAGGTTCTCCGGGGAAGGACCACGCGACGTGAAGCAGGGGTCGACGTGACCGCCTTTTCCCTGTTGACGATGGGCGCTGTTTTTGTCGTCGTCGCGGGGCGCGCGGGAATGGGGGATGGGCGTTCTGATCTTTCAGGGGCGGCGACAGCACCCCAATCCATTTCCACGAATTCGATGGAGCGGACTGCATCGGACATGCGGATCAGGAGGGCGATCAGCATGAACAGCAGATGCAGAAGGACGGACCCGGTCCATCCAATGCGCAATTGCGGGGTCACGAACGCTATTCCAGGGGTTCGGTGGCAATGAGGAATCGCGTGCCGCCGGCGGACTTTACCGCATCCATGGCTTCAACCGCTTTCTGCAGCGTGACATTGCGGTCAGCCTGAATGATGACGACCTGATCGGGCTCTTTGCGAAGGAGATCGCGGACTTGCGTCAAGAGCTGATCCATTGTCAACGGTCGCGAGTTGAGATAGACATTCCCCTCTCCATCGACGGAGACAATGATCTGGGAGCGTGTTTCCTGTTCACGCAAAAGCGCCTTCGGCAGCTGCACCTTGACGCCGCTTTGAATGACGAATGCTGAAGAGAGGAGGAAAAAGATCAATAACTGGAGGACGACATCGGTGAGTGACGCGTAGGAAAAAGCGGCAAGATATTCTTGTTTGGAACTGCGGAAGCGCATGTTGAGCTAGCGAGACAACAGAGATCAGGTGGCAGATGTCAGAAGTCAGGAGACATTCTGAACAACCGCACGGCAATCGTACCTTGCTTTATTTTGTCTTCCGACTGTTCGATTCCTGATCCTGCTCCAACGCACCCGAACGGACCAAGTCCAGGAATTCCTCAGACCCGTGCTCCAATTCGAACACGAACCGATTCACCCGCGAGAGGAAGTAGTTGTAGAAGCCGTATGCAGGAATACCGACGAACAAACCGAACGCCGTTGTCAGGAGGGCTTCCCATATGCCTCCCGCCAGGTCGGCCGGCGATGCAGTGCCGCTGAGTTGCTCGATGGTGCGGAACGCGCCGATCATGCCGGTGACCGTCCCGAGGAATCCGAGAAGCGGAGCGATACCGGCAACGTTGGCCAGTACGCTCATGCGTTCTTCGAGCTTGAACGCCTCCTCTTTGCCGGCATTCTCAATCGCCTCGCGGACACGATCATGTCCCTCCGGATACGTTGTCAATCCGCGCTTTAGGATCCTGGCGAGCGGTGCGTCGGTCTTGGAACAGAAATCCACGGCCTCCCTCAATTCTCCGCGCTTCATGACGGAACGGAGGCGCATCAAGAATTGCCCTGCATCGACGCGGGCCCGACGCAGCACGAGCCAACGTTCGATGATCACGACGGCTCCGATGACCGACGTAAGCAATATCGGCCACATCACCGCTCCACCGCGCAAGAACAGGTCGAACAGGTTCATGGAAAACCATTGAGAAAGAAGTGACGCAACGACGCACACAACGCACACAACGCACACAACGAGACTTTCGCGCTTGCGCTCTATCTCGTCCTGATCTTATCTATAACATAATTCGACCGGATCTGTTCCGCGAACGTTTTCACCGCTTCCTTGGCGTCGTCGCGAGAGGGATAGCGGCCAATTCTGACCGTATACCAATCTCCGCCCTTCATGGGAACTTTTTCCACAAATGCGGGATAACCGGCGATCTCGAGATTCCCTTTGATGTCCTGAGCCTTTTCCGCCTCACGGAACGCAACAACCTGGATCGTGTAATCACCCTTCATTGCCGCCAGGTCTCCCGAAGCCAGGCCGGGCATTTCGCCATCTGCACCTGCTTTTTCGATTTTCTTGGTCGCTGCAGGAGCTCCCGCTCGTTCATCGAGCGGAGGCGTCTCGAGCATGGCAACATCGCCAGTCTGACCCTCGCCTCCCTGCATCGTCGAATCCATCGGCTGCTCGGCGTACATCTGCTCATCATACGCGTTCTCGGGGAGCGGTTCTTCGACAGTCATGACCGTCGGCTTCTTGCCCCACAGCTTGATGATGCCGCGGCTGTTGAGGACGTAAACGGCCCCCGCGAGAATCAGAACAACAAGAAAGAGAATGATAATGATCCGTCCCCCGCCCCCTCCACCGCCGCCTCTCATCGGTGCAGCTGATACGGCGCCACCGTCATCTTCGACACCGCCTTCGTCGTCGATCAGGTTAAGATCAGGCATGGGAAGCCTCCTAGTGATAGAATGAGAACACGATCGTGCCGACTACCATGTCGCAGCCGCACCCAGCGAAAGCTGGAACGGCGGTTCCTGATAGCCCGCCCAATGTTGGTAGATTGCATTCGTGAGATTCGCGGCCGCCGCCCAAAGGGCGATGGATGATGTGACAGAATACGCTCCGCGCACGTCGATGCGAGTATATCCGCTGAGCCGCGCGGAAGATCCCGTAAGGCTCGTTTCACGCGTATGGACGAATTGCAGGGATGATCGAAAATTCAATTTTTCGATTGGCGATGTCGTGTACGAAAACCTCATCTCGGCTTCGGGCACATACGGAACAGGTCGGCCGCTTGCCGAGTTCTCGCTCGAACGCATCATGAAAGCCGCAGAAAAATAGTCATTTAGGCCGAAATGTGCAACAAAATCAGCCTTGATCCCGACGATCCTTGAGGTTCCTCCGTACGCTGCTTGGAAGACTCCGGACCCCGTAGTATCGACCGTATGAGGGAGGTCGTCAGTCGTTGTTCCTTCGAGCTCGAATCTCGTGCGAATGTCGTCCGTCCACTCGGACTCAAGACCGATGCGACCTGAGTTCCAGTTCACCGCGTGACGGATCTCAGAACCGGCGTCGACATATCTCATGTTTTCAAGCGTGGAGCCAAGCGTCGTCGGAACCACGCCAGGCTCGTATGCGCCGATAAGGGTTTGTCTCGGATCGAGAGCGTACGATACCCGCAATGTTGGGAAAACGCGAACGAGGGATCCGCCGGCCGATCCAGAACCAAAATAACCGTCCACCGCGGCGGTAAGTGCGAAAGCTTCAAACGGAACCCACTGTGCCCCGCCGCCAAAGGTTGTTAACCCGTACGTATTGTCCGCGGCCCCCGACCTTCCGGCAGTATGGGAACGAAGTCGTGTGAAAACAGGAATGCCCTCCAGGGTCCCGTCTCCCCGCATGCCGATGGAGAAGATTCCTTCGCGAACGGTCGTTGTGGAGTCGGTCACTCCCGTTCCACGGTAGCCAACCTCCGTCGATCCGGTCCAGCCTCCACCGATCGACCCCCCCGCCATGACGGACACGGACCCGTCGGCAATGGAGCGGGCGTTCGACGGTGAAGTGCTCCCGTACCAACGGAAATCGCGAACTCCGTATGCGACAGAAGCGGATGCTGCGGATCCGCTCATGCCAATGCCGGTAAGGTCGACGGGGGACCCGACCGACGCGCCGATCTTACCTTCGGACCAGCGAGCATTCGGGGTGAATCCGTGCGAGCGAGCGTATGACGCATCTACTACTGTCCTCGCATTTTCCAGCGGGGCTGAAAGCGCCACGGCGACAGAGGGCGTAGTAAACGATCCGATTCCTGCAGATATGCGTCCCGACAACGAAGAATGTACGAGTTCGGGTCCGCGCACCATCGACGCCGTCGGCAATATCTGCGCATTTTCGCGCATCGGCGCTCCGGTTCGCACAGGCATATCTCCCGTCACCGTCTCCGCCGCTGGCAGTTTTTCCGCACGCGGCAAATCGATGATCTCCCATCCTGTGATGACGAATTCCGGAAGATCGATCTTTGGCAGCTCGGTCTGGGGCCGTTGCTCTGTCGTCTGTCGCTGCGGCGTTAGATCACGACGTGTATCGGGTGTCGGCTTGGCCTGCCCCAAGAGTATGCATGGTGCGGAACAAGCGACGATCACTGTGGGCAATATGTAGTTCGAACGATGCATGCGTTTCCGCCAGTGCGGTGCGGCCTTATGAGCGATCAAGTTCTTTCAACCTCGTCTCGGCTTCGCTCTTGACATCTCCCGCCGGAGTACGCCCGAGAAGGTCTTTGTAGGTTTCCCGTGCACGACGGAGGTCGCCCGATCCGGCGTACGATCGTCCAAGCCCGAGCATAGAACGGTGGATCCAATCCTGATACGACGGGTAGACATAACGGACACGAAGGTACGCGGAGGTCGCGAGCTTCCAATTTTTCTGCGCGGCGTACGTCTCACCGACCAGGTACTGCGCCTCTGCCCCGACCTCATCCGACCGGGACGACGCAACGCTTTCCGCCAATGGCCTGGCGCTTTCCGGCTTCCCTTCGGCGAGATCGAGCCGGACCATGGCGACGCGCGATCTGTCGGCGGCGGGACGTCCGGGATACCGGTCCACGACGGACATGAATTGACGCCTCGCGTCGCCCGGATTTCCGTTCGCCATAAAGATCCTTCCCTTCCGGTACCGTAGCTCCGATTGTGATTCGCCGTCAGTGAAGACTTTTTCACCCCTGGAAACGAGCTCAAATGCTTTATCGGACCTGTCCGCGGCGAGTGCCAGATCGACGGCCTCAAGAAGAGCAAGTCCGCGATGTGAACCCGGCAGGTCGGCGGACTGTTCAAAGGCCTTTGCCGCCTCATCCGGATTCTTGAGCTCAACGAGCGACTTTCCAAGCCAGAACGCCGCCTGCCCTTTAAGCGGGGAAGACGAATACGAAGCAACGAAACCCTTGTATTCCAGCGCAGCTTCCGTGTATTTCTTCTGGTTGTAGTAAAGATCGGCTTTCTTCAGGTGCAACTCCTGCGATGCCTTTGAACCCGGATGCTCGCGTATGTACCTGTCGAAGACTGCATATGCCTCTTTCTCCTTGCCCTGGGCTAGAAGGCAATATTGAATGCCCGTCACTGCGTCGGCCATATAACGGCCGTCGGGAAAGCGCGCGAGGACCTCGCGGTACGATTTTTCAGCAGCCGCATACTGCTCGAGATTATAGTAGCAGTCGCCCATGCTGTAATAGGCACGCGGTGCAGCGTCGCCGGTCGGGAAATTGCGAATGACCTTCTGAAATTCTTTGATGGCCTCTGTGAAATCTTTACGGTGAAAATTTACCCAACCCATGGCATACTGTGCGTCGTCGGCCAGGGGGGACGAAGAGAACTGTCGCACGACCTGGCTGAATTGCTTGTAAGCCTCCGTAACATCGTTATCCCGGAACGAACACTGACCTGCCTGATACATGGCGTAATCGTTGGAGGCGCTGTCCGGATAGAGCCGGATTGCAGCCCTGTACGCCGCCCCGGCTCGCTTGTTATCTTTGAGGGCAAAGAGCGCATCCGCCTGCCGCAGGCGGGCATCGTACGCAAGCGGTCCGCGCGGGGCTGTTTGCACCATGCGTTCAAACGCTCCGGCAGCATCTGCATATTTGCCGAGCTTGTAGAGCGACCAGCCGAGGCCGTATTGGGCATCCGTCCGTTTTTCGTCGCGTTGCGATGCCAGAACCTGGCGATACAATTCAAGCGAACGGTCGTGATCGCCTTTTTTGTATTCCGCCTCCGCCTGCCAGTACATAGCTTCGTATGCCTTGGGATGCTTTGGATACTCGCGTACAAAGGCGCCAAATCCGATCGCGGCCGTGTCGAAAGATCCGGAGCGATACGCCGCCCAGGCCGCCTGAAAATCGGCCGCAACCTTGACCTCATAGCGAACTCCGGGGATGACGGATGCCAGTTCGAACGACTTTCGCGCCTCCGTGGGACGTCCTTCGCGCAGCAGGCATTCTCCGACCAGACGCAAAGCCTCCGCACGAACATCGCTCGACGTGAACGACGCCACGACCTTTTCGGCTTCTAATCGCGACTCGACGACCTTTCCCTGATCGAGGAGGATCTCCGCCTTGTCCATATGCGCATTATCTGAGAACTCGCCCTGGGGTGTCGCAGCGGTGACTTGATCGTAGACCTGCAGGGACTGGTCGCTGAGACCGCGAAGTCTGAGTGCGGTTGCCTGTCTGTAGCGTGCGGCGTGGGCAAGTTTCCCTTTTCCATCGGCAACCCGCTGGAATGTCGAGGCGGCAGATTCATAGTTCTTGGACTGAAGGAACGTCCAGCCCAGACCGTACAGGGCGTCGTCCTTGAGGGGATGTCGAGGAAGGTCGTTGAGGAGTTTTTCATAGTCGCGTCGTGCCTGGGGATACTCGCCCAGGCGGTAGTGCGATTCCGCGATCAGAAATTGCGCCTGCCCCTTCTCCAGATCGCCGGTGATGCTGGTCAGCGATTTGATCAGTACATCTGCGGCCTTCGCGTATTCTTTCGTTCCGTACCAGCATTCCCCTATGCGTACGCGCGCCGCAGAAACGAGCGGACTGGCGGAGATCGAATCGATCAGCATAGAATACGCTGCAACAGCATCGGTGTAGCGTTCGTCCGACTGGTACGTCCAGCCGATCGAATACAATGCATAGTCGCGGTACGGATTTCCGCTGAAGAACTCGTAGGAGAGCGTATAGTACTTGACTGCGTTGGCGGGCTCTTTCAGGCGGAAATATGCTTCGCCCAACCAGTATGCTGCTTCTCCCGCGAGAGGGCTCCCGGCAAACTGATCGACAACGGTCTTGAACGGCTGCAGTGCCTCGGAGGGTCGCTCGAGAGCGAGATACGATTGCCCAATGCGGAAATATCCATCGTCCGTCAAAGAACCCTTGCCGTATTCGCGAATCAGGGACTGATAGCCGACAATGGCGTCAGCATACAATGAAAGATGATACGAACACTCCGCCCTGAGAAAGAGAGCGTCTTGGCGGCGAATAGAAGAAGGATATTTCTTGAGATAATTCTCGAACTGTTCGAGTGAGAGTTGATAGAGCTTATCCTGGAAAAGGCCGTGGGCGAACGCATAATCCTGGTCTTCAGAAGCAGACCGTGTCGTGGGGGGAGATCCGATTTGGGCAAAAAGCAGATCCTGAAAACAATTGGCCAAGACAAGGATAATAATCCACGCCTTAAGCGTTGTTAGAAACAACGAGGCCGGTAAACCTTCTCTTTCCATTGGATTCCCAACCACTTCGGTTCCTCTCCTCAATTACAGAAATAAGCACTTCGTGAACAGTCTTTAAAGTCACCTATGAACGGAAACACCCTAATGGCTTAATTTAAGCCACATGTCAGCAGAAGTCAAGGCCCGAATCCAATCCGCTAAATCTTTCGAAAATCGGCGTTTGTTCATATCTTTGCTTCTTCACAAAGGTATCACGGAGTTAGGATCATTTCAGCAACATTCATATTCCGATTCTCGTTTCCAAAGAACTCGATTTCGTATACTTGAAACCCTGTGAGACGATTCCCTCTCATACTGGCTCTTGCGTTGTCTCCCTCTCTCCTCATGTCACAAAGTGGGGACAAAGTTAACAGGCTGAATGTCTGGTTCCCCCTTCAGATCATTCCGAGCATGACGCTCTATTCTTTTCAGACACACTCTGTATTCGGCTTCGAATGGGAAACGACGCCGGTTCTGTACTCGTTTGGCATCAACCGACACGTTTCACCTTGGTACTCGTTCATCGTCGAACCGACGGCCAGGTTCAGCGGCTCTGTGGAGCTTACCGTTGCTGGACAGGTCTTTACCTCGAAGCCTGGACGATCGTACTTCGGCTCCACCGTCCAAGTCATGGGATTCATTCCGGTCTTCGAACTGGGAGAGCAACTGACGTTGAACGTAGGCGCCGGGAAGTTTCGCACGGGCGGTCTGTCGCTGTATTACACGGCCGCTGGGGTGTCGAGCGTATTCGGAATGGTCCATCTGAATGTAAAGCATGCGGCAAATCCGGAAACGTGGATGGGAAGTCTCGAAGTCAGAATCTTTTGAGGACAGCTGAATGATTTGGGATTGTGGAATGTCGATCGCAGATGAGCAGTGGTAGAGCTGCGAGCGTTTGGGCGAAGTGCCCGCATGGCGGATCTGGTATTCTAAGGACGAGGCAATTGAAAAACCACAGTACACTATTCGCATTGCTCATCGCCCTTCCTATTCTGCTCGGATGCGGTTCGTGGGCTGGAAGAATGTTTGTGAGGTCTTTGTCACGCCTCAACTCGACGATCGAACCGGCTCCGCGGACGATCACCACTCCTTTGCTGACAGGTCCCGGACTCGCAGTCGCTTGGTCAGGACACGCCACAGTGTTGTTTCAGATCCACGACAAGGTTTTTGTGACCGATCCGTTCTTCTCTAATGCAGTGGCGATGGTCGTCCGCAGATACGTCGCTCCGGGGTTGGATCCAGACAGCCTCACTTCGGTGGACGCCACGCTCATTTCTCACATCCATTTTGATCACTTCAGCTACGGCAGCCTTGACAGGCTCCCCAAGAATGGCGCTCTCTTTGTGCCGGAAGGCGCCTTACCCTACACTCCAGAGTTCGGATTCGCGTCCCTGCATGAGCTCTCAGCGTGGGAATCCGTTGAGCACGAAGGTGTGCGAATCACCGCCGTCCCTGTCCAGCATTTCAGCGGCAGGTACGGCATCGACGGCGCATGGATGAGGAACATCGGATATACGGGCTACATCGTTGAATACGAAGGCATTTGCGTCTTCTACGGCGGAGACACCGGGTATGACCCGGCAACATTTAAGGAGATCGGCCGCAAATATTCCATCGACTTGGCGATCATTCCCATTGGTCCCGGCTCATCGCGCGAAATCGGGGGGCGCATCCACGTGCACCCGGGGGGCGCAATGACCATTTTTCGCGAACTGCGAGCCCGGTATCTGCTCCCCATGCATCACAGCACGATGTACTACGGGTCCGACGATGATCCGCGCGCGTCGATCACGACGATACGCCAATTGGCCGCAGAATCGGGGATATCCGACCGCCTTCTTGATCTCGAGGTCGGCGAGCAGCGTATCGTTTTCCGGGGTCGCCCCCTCCCCGCTGGCGGCCAAGAATAAGCCGCTTGAATTCCATGTATCCCGAGATTACCTTCTTCCAGCCAGTGGTAAGTCGCCAGTGGTCGGAGGTGAGTCGTCCGTATACCGCCTCCTGACTTCTGACTTCCGGCATCTGACAACTGTCTTCTCACGTCTGTCCAAACAACACCCCACTCTCACTTCACACACTTAGGGAGCTCCTCATGGTCCCCATCCTCTCACTCTGGCTGCCGATCGTCGTGTCGGCAGTGTTCGTGTTCCTGGTCAGCTTCGCGCTCCACATGGTCCTGACCTACCATTACACGGATTTCCGGAAGGTCCCGGATGAGAATGCATTTGCGGACGCGCTGCGCAAGCTCGGTATTCCACCGGGGGAGTACATGTTCCCGTACGCCGGGTCTCCCAAAGAATCGAGGGCACCGGAATTCCAGAAAGCCATGGAACAAGGGCTCGGCACGATGTTAACGGTCTGGCCCGGTGGACGCCCCTCCATGGTCAACAGCCTCGTGCAATGGTTCATCTATTGCGTCGTCGTCGGCGTGTTCGCCGCGTACATCGCCGGCCGCGCACTCGGTCCCGGCGCAGAATATCTCTCAGTGTTCCGTTTCGCCGGCTGCACGGCATTCGCCTGTTATGCCGTTGCTGGATGGCAGCGGACGATATGGTTCAGAGAGTCGTGGACGACCACGGCCAAGAACTCGTTCGACGGACTCGTCTATGCTGCAGTGACGGCAGGAACGTTCGGCTGGCTGTGGCCCTCTATGTAGATTTTGGGGAGATGGAGAATTGGAGTGATGGAGAAACATCTGCGAACTCCATCCTCTTGAGTCCAGGCATGATCAATCTCTGTCGACTGTTTTTAGCATTGCGCCTACTCCACGAGAATTCATGACGCTTATCATGTGACAGAGAGCTTCTATTCTTCGCTATCTCCCGTCGACAGCTTCGATGCACTCACAGTCGCCGGCAGTTATACACCTACGTCTTTGGCGGAGACGGGGCTCTCCTTTGTATTCCGCTTTCTTCGCTCGATGCTGCGCGTAGCGCTCTTGCTGCTACAGCAGCCATGGCGCGCGTCAGCTTTGGACTTCAACTTCGCGCGGCGGTCATTCCCATTCCGTACATCAGAAGCAACAACCACGACGTTCTCATCTGCCGACACCGGGTCTCGCCGCACTACGACCAATGCGCGCTGTATGGCGGCGGGGAGATGTTCGTCGATCGCGAGCTGAAATCGGGTCGATTGCCTGAAGAACTGGTCATCCGTGAAGATACCTCGGTAACCGCCGATTTTTCAGGGCTTGAATGTCGCTGGAGCGAGGTCCCGAGTCCGGAGGAAGAAACGATCGCCGTCATTGTGGACGCTTCCCACAGACCCGAACGGTCGTTGGAGACGTATCGAAACGTGATGGACACGATCACGAACATTTACGGGACTGCGGAAGAATCCCGGCCGGTCACGGAGGATCGATTGCGTGTCACGCTTTCCGCTAATGCGCTTCGGCACGAATCCCGCGTCCGAACGTGGGGAAGTGGAACATGGAGAACGTTCGTCTACAGTCTCCTCCAACGGGTGTTCGTTGTCATTGGTTGGATCCTTTTCCGGCTCAACGTACGGACATCGGAGACGGACTGGGGCACATACAAGAGGGATCTCGTCGATAACACCGATTCAAGGAAATTCGACGGCTGTCTGCGACTCGTTCTATCAGGAAATAAGGGAAAGAGGAAGTCCCTGGAATCCGCCCTGGAAAATCTCGCAAGCTCGGGCAAAATAACCTACGGCATTCACGTTGCCCGATCGGCCATCATGACGTGCCTCATTTCGAAACGCCAGCATGAACACGTGCATTTTGTCGATGCGTCGGGAGGAGGTTACGCTGCGGCCGCACTCTCCATGAAGAAGAGATCAATGAAATCGTAATGGTTGAATGGCGGGAGGAGAACAGAGCTGGTTAGATGGTTAATTGAAGACCGCGTAAAACTGCAGGTAGGGACGGTGAACAGGGACAGGGAACAGACTGCCAACGGTCAACTGCCAAAACAGAGACTACGAAGGACCAAAGTTCAATTGCCAACCATGCAGCTCGAAAGAGCGCAGCTATACCTCAGACATTCCGCAATCCGCAATCCGAAATCCGCAATTTTCTGAGCTCTTCCAAGTTACCAGGCTCTCCGCAATCGTCATTCGACAATTGAAAATTGACGATAACCTCCCCCTACCTCCTCCTGAACCTCGACCTCCTTCTCGGTTTCGACGAGAACACCACCTTCGGCGTCATGTCGAGCTTTCCACTCCGGATCTCCGGATGTTCCGTAACGGTGATCGACGTGCGAATGATCCGCTCGATCGCCCGCACATCCTTCCCCTGATCGGGCGTCGCAATGGAGACCGCATGTCCTGCCAGGCCCGCTCGTCCCGCGCGTCCGATGCGATGGACGTAATTCTCCGGGTCGTCGGGCAGGTCGTAGTTGATCACGACCTCGATCCCTTTCACATCGATCCCTCTCGCCGCAATATCCGTTGCAACGAGAATGCGATACCTTCCCGAACGAAAACCCTCCAACGCCTCTTTGCGCTGACTCAGGCTGCGGTCTGCATGGATCTGCGAGGCCGCGTGTCCCATCTTCCGGAGGTCCTGCGTGATCCTGACCGCACCGCGCTTCGTGCGGCTGAAGAGCAGCACAGAACCCGTGTATTTTCCGAGGAGCTTGTGGAGGAGTGAATTCTTTGCCTCCCGCGGCACGACAAAGATCTCCTGCGACACATTTTCCGCGGCCGTGCCCGAGGGGGCGATCTCCGTCCGGACGGGGAGTTTCATGTGCGTCGCCGCGATGCGCACAATGTTGTCCGGCATCGTCGCTGAAAAGAGCATCGTGTGCCGGTCTTTGGGCACCGTGCGAAGGATCTGTTCGATCTGCGGCCCGAACCCGATGTCGAGCATCCGGTCCGCTTCGTCGAGGACGAGGATCGCCACGTCGTCGACGCGGACATGCCGCTGTTGCAGCAGGTCGATGAGACGTCCGGGGGTCGCGATCAACACGCGGGGTTTCTTGCGGAGCGCGGCGAGCTGCGGTACCATCGACTCGCCGCCGATGAGGACGGCGGTGAACATGCCGTACGATTCCGCGAGCTTTTTGACCACGTCGTTCACTTGCAGCGCAAGTTCGCGCGTCGGGACAAGAATGAGTCCCTTCCCCTTCTTCTGGGCTAGGTGTTGAATAAGAGGGATCGCAAAGGCTAGCGTCTTACCCGTGCCCGTCTGCGCTATGCCGATGATGTCCTGCCCTTCAATGCCGATGGGAATGGCCTTACGTTGTATCGGCGTAGGTTCCTTGAAGCCCAGCTTTTCGAGAAGGTCCAGAATGCCCGGCGCTATGCCGAGGCCGTAAAAAGTGTTGGTGGACTGTTCCATATGGTTGGAATCTACTTTCTTGAATGGGGAAAATTATGTGTGTACGAACTCATAAGATTTGGATGGCGCTGTACGGAGGATAAATCCTCCGGCTCCAAACAAACTCGAAGCCCTTCGGGCTTTTTTTAATAACCCACCGGGTTTCGCTTGCCCACGGCCGAGCTTACTCCAAAGCGAGTCCGGGGTGTTTGTGACGAGACCGGCAATTTATTGCCGGTCGAGTCCTTTCTCTTGAAACATGATATTTCAGCAGCCTGACAGGCAGTCGAGAGTCACAATTTTGTGCAACATTTTCTCTTTGTGTGCTGTGTGTCTCCTTCGTGCCCTTTGTATCCATCATTTTGCATACAACCAATCTCAAAGACCGCCTCGTGGAACAATTTCAGCCACAAGAATTCTCAAAATGCGCTAAACCCAATTTTTGTGACTTTTGTGCTTTTTGTGGCAAATCTTTTTGAGATGGTTTCACTCCTTCACCAAAAGCACAAAGCCCGACCTGGCTCTTTTCGGTCGGGCTTGGGATATCGGGGAAAAGGCTGTCAGACCGTGGCTTTCAGATATTCCTGTATGCTTTTCACGGTGAGGCCGCCTGCGAGCTGACGTTCAATGCCTTTGACCGCAGTCGCGGCCGCCGAAAGCGTGGTGATGACGGAGACTTTTTGTTCCAGCGCCGCCCAGCCTATCGAATACTCGTCGTACCGGGAATCTTCACCCAGCGGAGTATTGATGACGAGTTGTATGTCGCCGTTCTTGATAAGGTCGACGACGTTCGGACGGCCCTCGTCCACTTTGAACACATGCTGACTCGTGATGCCGTGCGAGTCGAGGAACTTCGACGTTCCTTCCGTCGCGACGAGCAAAAACCCGAGCCGCACGAACTCCCGCGCGATCGCCACGGTAATGTCATTCTTGTCGCTCTTGTTCACGCTGATGAACACGCGCCCCTGCGACGGCAGCGTGTTCCCGGCGCTCATTTGCGATTTGGCGATCGAAGCGCCGAACTCGTCCGAAATGCCCATGACTTCCCCGGTCGAACGCATTTCCGGTCCGAGAAAAATGGGCGTTCGGGGGAATTTGTTGAACGGAAAGACCGCTTCCTTAATGGAAATGTGCTTGAGTCTCCGAAAATCGTATGTGTCGAGACCCTGTTGTTTGAGCGTCTTCCCAACCATGACGCGTGCAGCGACCTTCGCTAGCGGTATGCCGGTCGCCTTGCTGACGAACGGCACTGTCCGCGACGCCCGCGGGTTCACTTCCAGCACGTAAATGACGCCGTCCTTCATGGCAAACTGCACGTTCATCAGCCCGTTGACGTCGAGCGCCTTCGCCAATTTCACGGTCGTCGCGATCATCTCTTCGAGATTCTTCTGGGAGATCATGTACGGGGGCAGGACGCAGGAGCTGTCCCCTGAATGGATTCCCGCCTCTTCGATATGCTCCATAACGCCGCCGATCATGACGTCGACTCCGTCGCTCACGCAATCGACGTCGTATTCGAACGCATCCTCGAGGAACCTGTCGATCAGGACCGGATGTTCCGGCGACACGTCGACCGCCTTTTTCATATACTCGCGGACGGCGTCGTTCGTGTAGCAGATCTCCATCGCCCGGCCCCCCAGGACATATGACGGCCGTACAAGCACGGGAAATCCGATCTCCTCCGCAACCAGTTCCGCCTGATGAACGGAGAATGCTGTCCCGTATTTTGGATGCGCGATCTTGAGCTTCCTCAGCAGAGCGCCGAATCGCTCCCGGTCTTCCGCAAGATCGATCCCTTCCGGAGACGTTCCCAGGATCCGGACGCCGTGCGCCTCGAGCCCCTTTGCGATCTTCAGCGGTGTTTGCCCTCCGAAACTCACGATCACGCCGTACGGCTGCTCATGGTCGCAAATGTTGAGCACGTCCTCCAGCGTCAGCGGCTCAAAGTACAGCTTGTCCGTCGTATCGTAATCCGTCGAGACCGTCTCCGGATTGCAGTTGATCATGATCGTCTCAATCCCCTCCTGCTCCAGCGCAAAGACGCCGTGAACGCAGCAGTAATCGAACTCGATCCCCTGTCCGATGCGGTTCGGTCCACCCCCGAGAATGATGACCTTCTTCCGGTCGGAGCGGACGGATTCGTTCTCTTCGTCGTACGTCGAGTAATGATACGGCGTGTGCGCCTCGAACTCAGCAGCGCAGGTGTCGACGGTCTTGAACGACGGACGAACGCCGAGCTTCATGCGCAATGCGCGCACGGCCTTTTCCGTCGACCCCCAGATCGTAGCCAGCTGGCGGTCAGAGAACCCGAATTGTTTGGCTTTGAGGAGGATCTCGCGCGTGACCGGCCGCGGCCCTTTCCCCTGGTCAGTGACTGCCATGAACTCCCCGCAACACGCCGTAGGCGGCGTTCTGTTCCTGCCGCAGGACCTGTTTCATTCGAAGATGTGCCTGAAGATGGACAAATCGAAGCTCGGCCCGGAGCTTGCCGATCCGCTGAAGCTTCGCACGGAGTTCCTTTTCCTGCACTTTTCCGGCGGCAAGATATCCTTCAAGCTCTTCCTCAGCCTCTACGATCTGTTCCCCTTTTGCGATTGCCGAGACCTTCACTCCTTCGACAAGCTCTTCCGTCCGCTTCGCTTGATCTCTCGAAAGGCGTAACGAATCTTTGAGCTCCAAAACGTGTTTGGGACCGGGAAAACCGTTTCTCTCGGCGGGAGCGGCCAGTCCCATTCCTTCACCCGCAAGCAATCCCCCCCGATCAGTGGGAATGGTCGGCTGTGCCGAAGCGGCGGTGACAAGCGCCAGCAAACATACAACAAGCATTTGCGCTGCCAGCCATTTCGTTTGCATGATCTTCATCTGCCCCATATGACGTTTCACATTTCACCTTTCACCCTTCATATCTCACGTCTCAAGCAGGCTGCGGAAAAAAGAAAATTCAACCGCGAATGAACGCGAATAGACGCTAATTTACCCAAATACTATTCGCGTTCATTAGCGTTTATTCGCGGTTTTATATTCTCCGAGACATCTCACTTCATAGATTTTTCGAAACCTGTTAGACATGGAACGAATACAGCTCATTCTCCACATCGACGATCTGCTGCAGGTTATACAGGAACCACGGGTCGATCTTCGTGATCTGATGGATCTCATCGATACCGACGTCCATCTGCAGAGCGTACCGAACATAGAAGATATTGTCCGGCTTCGGCATTTTGAGCCGGTCGAGTACCCGCTTCCGCAATGCGGGCAGCTTATCCTCAGGCAACTTCCGGACGTTGAAAACGTCCTTTCCGTCGGATCCCAGCCCGAACCGGCCTTGTTCGAGCGAGCGAAGCGCCTTTTGGAACGCTTCCTTGAATGTGCGTCCGATGGCCATTGCTTCGCCGACCGATTTCATTTGCACGCCAAGCGTATCGTCGACCCCTTTGAATTTTTCGAAATCCCAACGCGGAATCTTCACGACGCAATAGTCGATCGTCGGCTCGAACGATGCGGGGGTAAGTTTTGTGATATCGTTTGGGATCTCGTCGAGCGTGTACCCCACGGCAAGCTTCGCGGCGATCTTTGCGATCGGAAATCCGGTCGCCTTGGACGCCAGGGCGGATGAGCGCGAGACACGCGGGTTCATTTCGATGACGATGAGCCGGCCGTCCTTCGGGTTGACGGCGAACTGGATGTTTGAGCCTCCCGTTTCGACTCCGATCTCGCGAATGATCCTGATCGCCGCGTCGCGCATCGTCTGATATTCTTTGTCCGTCAGCGTCTGCGCGGGGGCGACGGTGATCGAATCGCCAGTGTGGACTCCCATCGGGTCGAAGTTTTCGATCGAGCAGATGATCACGACGTTGTCCTTCAGGTCGCGCATCACCTCCAGTTCGTATTCCTTCCACCCGATGACCGATTCCTCGACGAGGATCTGGCTGATGGGGCTTGCGGTCAATCCGTGCTGGGCTTTTTCGCGAAACTCCTGGATGTTGTATGCGGTGCCGCCGCCTGTGCCGCCGAGAGTGAAGGAAGGACGAATGATGAGCGGGAAACCGATCTGCTCCGCAAAGCGCATGGCTTCGTCGAGGGTATTGACGAAGCCTCCGCGCGCGCATTGAAGTCCGATCCGATCCATCGCACGTTTGAAGAGCTCCCGGTCTTCCGCCATCTTGATCGCGCCAAGCTTTGCGCCAATCAACTCAACGCCATGGCGATCGAGCGCGCCGGATTCCGCGAGCGCAACGGCGACATTCAGCGCGGTCTGTCCACCCATCGTAGGCAAAATAACGTCGGGCTTTTCCCGTTCGATGATCTTCTCGACAAATTCAGGAGTGATGGGCTCGATGTACGTTGCGTCTGCGAGCTCGGGATCCGTCATGATCGTGGCGGGATTACTGTTCACCAGGATGATACGGTATCCCTCCTGGCGCAGCACCTTGCAGGCTTGCGTACCGGAGTAATCAAATTCACAGGCCTGGCCGATGACGATCGGTCCAGACCCGATGATGAGAATGGAAGAGATGTCAGTGCGCTTGGGCAATTCTGAGCGGAAGTGTGTGTGAAACTGAACTTCAAGAATGCGTGAGCATTCTTGATGGCATAAAAAAGCGGCGAGCCGCTGTCGATGGGCTTGCCGCTGCGCGATGCGACCCCGATAATATACGAAAAGATCGCTGTTTTCACATCGTACTTTTCACATTTCACATCTTACTTTTTGCCCGCTTCATGGCCTTCGCCGTCGAGCATCGGGAACGAGTGAAGGATCCCCGGCAGCAGCGCGTCCAGGCTCTCCTCCACTCCCCGCAGAGAACCGGGGAGGTTTACAATCAGCGTCCGTCCACGAACCCCGGCGAGTGATCGGGAAAGCATGGCCGTCGACGTTCGGCTTTGGCCGTAGGATCGGAGCGCTTCGCCGATGCCCGGGACCTCACGCTCGATCACGGCGCGGGTGGCTTCCGGGGCGCGGTCGCGCGGGCCCAGGCCCGTACCTCCCGTCGTCAGGACAAGGTCGAGATGTTGAACATCGGAGCACTCGCGGAGCGCATCGACGATCTCCGGTTCATCGTCCGGCAGAATCCGGTAGAACGGGACTTCCACCCCCATCTCCTGCAGGCGTTGCGTGATCTTCTTTCCGGATTCGTCCCGCCGAGTCCCGGCAGACGTCGAATCCGACAATACGAGAACGCCGGCGCGAACCTTGCGCTGTCCGGCCGGGCGCAGGTCCGATTTCCCGCCCCGTTTTTCGAGAAGTTGGATGCCGACGATCTCCATGGTGTCGTCCACCATCTTCGCCATGTCGTAGATCGTCAGAGCGGCAACGGAGGCCGCCGTAAGCGCTTCCATTTCAACGCCTGTCTTGTGAACGGCGGTCACTGAGGTCGTGATCTCAACCGTGTCGCGGTGACATTCCACCGTGCACTCGGCGTATTCGACGGCAACAGGATGACAATATGGTATGATGACGCTCGTCTGCTTCGCGGCCTGAATGGCAGCGACGCGTGCGACGGGAACCGGGTCCCCCTTGGGGAGCCGGCCATCCTTGATGAGTGCGACAGTGGTGGGACGGGCTTTCAGAACTGCGCGGGCCCGTGCTGTACGAAGAGAGGTTGTCTTCTTCGATACATCACGCATGGTTCAGGATCTCAGCGCCGAGGCGATGGTGTCGAGCAATTCTTCGATATGGAACGGCTTATTCACGACGCCGTTCGCGCCGTTCTTCAGCATGGAGAGCACGACCTCGTCCTGCGAAAAGCCTGTGGCGATGAGCACTTTCACTCCATTGGAGATCTTCCGGAGGGCTTCGAAGGTTCTCTTGCCGTCCATTTCCGGCATGAGCATGTCAAGGATGATAAGGTCGATGTTCGAGGACTGTTTCTTGAAGATGTCGACGGCTTCGCGCCCGTTGACCGCCGTCAGGACTTTGTAACCTTCACCGGCGACTACTTCGGTCATCAGGTCGCGGATGATGTCCTCGTCGTCGACAATCAGAATCGTTTTTCTCGTTGACTGGCTTGTTTTCATCGATTCATGAGAAGGAACACGAGAGAGCATTGCCCACGGAGAGGAACTTTCTTCCCGCGGAGATTGAGCGGCAGGAGCAGAGTTCGGCTTTTTCCTATGCTCAAAAGATACAAAAATTAATCGGCATTATTCGTATATTTTATCTTCAACCTTCGTTACCATCCTTTCGCAATGGCCATGTCCTCGACAAATTCGTACGGCAGCAAATCCTCGATCACCGTCGGCGGACGACGGATGACGATCTATTCCTTCTCACGACTGGAAGCGGCAGCGGGAGTATCGCTTACCCGACTCCCTATTTCCCTCCGTATTCTGCTGGAGAACCTCCTTCGCCGGGAGGACGGCAGGGTTGTTCGGAGGGAAGATATTGAAGCCGTTCTTCGCTGGAAAGCCAAGGCGGCTCCGGACGCCGAGATTGCATTCATGCCCGCCCGCGTACTTTTGCAGGACTTCACCGGCGTTCCGTGCGTGGTCGACCTTGCGGTCATGCGCGACGCCATGATCGCCGCAGGCGGCGATCCAAACCGTATCAATCCGCTTCAGCCTGTCGACCTCGTCATCGACCACTCCGTTCAGGTCGACGAATACGGCTCCGACGCAGCGTTTCTCATCAATGCAAAGCTGGAATCGGACAGGAACAAAGAACGATACGCGTTCCTGCGTTGGGGACAGCAGGCGTTCAAGAACTTCCGTGTGGTGCCCCCGGACACCGGTATCGTCCACCAAGTCAATCTCGAATATCTGGCCCACGTGGTTTTCACGGGAGAGCGGAACGGAGAAGTCGTCGCGTATCCGGATACGCTGGTCGGGACCGATTCTCATACGACGATGATCAACGGGCTCGGCGTTCTCGGATGGGGCGTCGGGGGAATCGAGGCGGAAGCGGCCATGCTCGGCCAGCCGATTTCGATGTTGCTGCCGCAGGTTGTCGGGTTCAAGTTGCATGGAAAGCTGCGACCGGGGGCGACCGCAACGGACCTGGTGCTGACCGTGACACAGATGCTGCGGAATAAGGGAGTCGTCGGAAAATTCGTGGAGTTCTACGGTTCGGGTCTGTCCGGACTTCCCATCGCAGACAGAGCCACAATCGCGAACATGGCGCCGGAGTACGGCGCGACGATGGGCTTCTTCCCCGTCGACGCACAGACGATCGAGTATCTGCGATTCACGGGACGCGACCCCCAGACGATCGCGCTCGTGGAGGCGTACTGCAAAGACCAGGGGATCTTCCACACTGACACGACGCCCGAACCTGAATTCTCCGACACGCTGGAGCTGAACCTCGATTCCGTCGAGCCAAGTCTTGCCGGGCCGAAGCGGCCGCAGGACCGCGTGCCGCTTTCGGTTTCCAAGCCGTCGTACCGCAAGGCGCTCGTCGACATGCTCTCCACAAGAGGTGCACAGATCGACAAGGAAGCGGCGGCGAAGTGGACGAATTCGAAGAACGGCTCTTCCGACCCAACTGTCGCAGCTTCTTTTGTAAAGCGTGTACCTGTTGAGAACAAAGGGGCGTCCTTCGCGATCTCTCACGGTTCGGTGGTCATCGCTGCGATCACGTCGTGTACGAACACCTCGAATCCGTCGGTCATGGTCGCCGCCGGGCTGCTGGCAAAGAAGGCTCGCGCAAAAGGACTCACCACAAAGCCGTGGGTGAAGACGAGTCTGGCGCCCGGGTCCAAGGTCGTCACCGAGTATCTGCTCGAGGCAAAGCTAACGCAGCCGCTCAACGAGCTTGGGTTCAATCTTGTCGGCTACGGCTGCACGACATGCATCGGGAACAGCGGACCGTTGCCCGAAGCGATCGCGAAAGCGATCACTGACAACGACCTGGTGGCGGTTTCTGTGCTGTCGGGGAACCGTAATTTCGAGGGGCGCGTGAATCAGCATGTGCGCGCGAACTACCTTGCCTCACCGCCGCTTGTCGTTGCGTATGCGCTGACGGGAACCATGGACATCGATATTCATAACGAACCACTCGGCAACGACCAGAAAGGGCAGCCCGTGTATTTGAAGGACGTATGGCCGACTCCGGATGAGGTTGATGCGACGGTGCGGGCGTGCGTCAAGTCGGAGATGTTCCGCCGCCAGTACGCGAACGTCTTCGACGGAGACGAACAGTGGAAGTCGCTTCCTGTACCAACAGGCGCTCAGTTCAAGTGGGAAGGGTCGTCGACATACATCAAAGCCGCTCCGTATTTTGAGAAATTGCCGAAGGACCCGACGCCGAAGGTGGACATTCGCAACGCGCGCGTGCTTGCGCTCCTGGGGGACTCCGTCACGACGGACCATATTTCCCCTGCCGGATCTATCTCGGAAAAGAGTCCGGCCGGCAAGTATTTGTTGGACAGAGGAATACAGAAGAAGGATTTCAACTCCTATGGTTCGCGTCGTGGTAATCATGAGGTGATGATGAGGGGAACTTTCGCGAACATTCGTTTGAGAAACCTTCTTGCCCCCGGCACCGAAGGGGGATGGACGGTACATCCGTCGTCGAAAGAACCTATGTCGATCTTCGACGCGGCGGAGAAGTATAAGAACGAGAACGTTCCGACGATCATCTTGGCAGGAAAAGAATACGGTTCCGGTTCATCCCGCGACTGGGCGGCGAAGGGTCCGAGACTACTGGGCGTTAAGGCGGTGATCGCGGAATCATTCGAGCGTATCCATCGGAGCAATTTGGTGGGAATGGGAGTATTGCCGCTGCAGTATGAAGAGGGACAGACTGCGGCGACCCTGGGGTTGAGCGGATTTGAGACGTTTGCGATTGAAGGTGTTTCGCAGGATCTGAAACCGCGGAAGAAGATGAAGGTCACGGCGTCGACACCCGACGGAAAGAAGAAGGAATTCAGCGTTGTCTGCCGAATCGATACGCCCAATGAGGTCGACTATTACAGGAATGATGGGATATTGCAGTATGTGTTTCGGCAGCTGGTGGGCATGGGGCAAGAAAGAGAAGCAAAAGCAAAGAAGGGCAAAGTGACAGCTGCCAAGAAGAAAACTGCCAAGCGGCCAACCGTCAAAAGACCAACCGCCCATCGACCAACTGCCAAGAAGAAAGCGTCTCGGTTGAAATCAAAGTCGCGGAAGAAGTGAGGGAATGAGCGACGTGTCTTCGTGCCCACGTGATCGTGGCCATTTGCAGCCGATCATCGCCGGTCGCTCGTGGAAGCGTCTATGTACGCTGTTGTTTTTCGTCCCTCTGCTGCTTTCCGCACAGCCACGTGAATCGTTCTTTTTTGTGCAGCTCGCCGATCCGCAATTCGGGATGTATAGGATCGGACGCGATTTCAAGCATGAGAGAGAGCACGTGGCGAAGGCGGTGCGGGCGATCAATCGGCTCCGCCCCGACTTTGTCGTCATCTGCGGCGACTTGGTGAACAAGGCCGGGAACGAGAAGCAGATCAAGGCGTTCAAGGAGTCGTTCGCCGCGCTCGATTCGACGATACCGTTGTATCTGGTCGCCGGCAACCACGATGTGGGCAACACGCCGACGATCAAGTCGCTGCAGGCTTATCGAAGGACATTCGGCCAGGATTATTATTCATTCGAACATCGAGGCGTCCGGTTCATCGTCCTCAACTCGAGTCTTCTGAAAGGTCCGGGATCCGCTCGCACTGAAGCGAAGGAGCAGGACGAGTGGTTTCAGTCCCTTCTGCAACCGCATCACACCCCTCGGGACAACGGCAGAACGATCCTTCTTCTTCATCATCCGTTCTTTGTGAAGAACGCGGAGGAATCGGACAAATACCAGAACATCCCGTCGAAGACGCGGATGGCATACTTACACCTTTTGGATGAAACCGGCGTGAAGAACGTTTTCGCGGGTCATCTTCACCACAATGCCGGGGGAGTGTACAAGGGTGTCGAAGTGACGGCGTCGGGTCCTGTCGGGCTGCCGTTGGGAACCGATCCTTCTGGTCTTCGCATCGTCGAGGTGGGCCCGAATGGGCTGCGGCATCGGTACTACTCTTTGGACGACGTGCCCGATTCGCTGGAAGGCTGGAAGTAAGGAGCTATCGATGTCCGGGAACCCTGTCCCCTCCATGTTGCGGGCAATTGGCGACACGCCTGTTGTTCGATTGAACAAAGTTGTTCCTACGAAATCCGCCGACGTCTTCGTCAAGCTCGAATACTTCAATTGATTTGCAGCAACCACGATCAGATCACCTCGAGGACAACCGATGGCCGATTTTCGAAAGGTACTTTACAGCCGTTACGTGTCAACGCTGAAAAGCGCTCAGCTTGAGCGCAACATCCAACGTATTCAACAGTTCTTTCGAACGTATAAGCATCGATTCCTTCCTCTTCTTGAGAACACAAGTCCGGGAGATCGCATACTTGAACTCGGTTGCGGTCCCGGTTATCTACTGGAATTCCTCCGGGATCAAGGGTTCAAGAATATCGAAGGAATAGATATTTCTGCCGAACAAGTTCAGATCGCTGCGAAGCAAGGACTTCATGTTTCTGTCGCTGATGTCTTCTCTTTCCTCTCCAGAAAGCGCAACGCATACGACCTCATCTTTGCCATCGACTTTGTTGAACACTTCTCCAAAAGTGAACTGCTCTCCCTGCTGCCTCGCGTTCACAAAGCTCTCAAACACAACGGTCTTTTCATCATTCAGACCCCGAATGGTCAAGGTCTTTTTCCGGGACAGGTCATCTACGGTGACCTGACTCATCTGACCATTTTTGCAGAAGATTCCCTCCGTCAAATGCTGCGCATGACCGGTTTTGAGAATATCCGTTTCAAAGAGACTGACCCTGTCCCCGATTCCTTTGGAGGCAAGGTGAACTCGTTCCTCTGGAAAATCACGCGGGCTGTCGTCAGAATCGTTCGTCAGATCGAAGCTCACAACTCGTCAAAGCTTTGGACGGAGAATATGATCGCTTGGTGCAGGAAGGCGTAATCTGCATCATTGTGAAAGCTCTTCTGCCTCTTTCGCTGGGTTTATTTTACCTTGCCGAGCAACAATATCAATGCGATTGCAATTGACACTGATGGCAACAAATGGTTTGGGACGATAGCCGGGGTTAGTGTATTCAAGAATGACAAATGGACACATCACACAAACGCACATTCATCGCCTCTGTTGTTCTCGCCGCGATGATATACTCAGCGGCAACCGCTGACGATCATATCATCTTTCAACGGATTAGGTCCGGGTTGGGCGTGCGGTTTCCAGCGCGTTCGACCGAGATCTGGATGAACGAGTCAAGCGTCTGGCTCAAGGGAAGCGCGTACGTCACGATTGAACGATACGATCTCCAGAAGCGTTGGATCGTCTCGCCCGGGAAAAAACGATATGTCGAGGTACCTCTTACTCCCGCTCCGGAAAAGAAAATCAACAACGACAGCGTTGCAATACAACGGGCAGGATGGACATACGCGCCAACGTATGAGTGGACTGTCAAGGAAACGGACCAGGAGGCGGTCATCGGCGATCAGCCCTGCATGCTGATCGTTGCCGAGGGAGATGCGGATTATTCTTCTGAATCCGTCGAACTCTGGGTCGCCAAGAGCGCACCTGTGAACGCCGCCTTGTACAATGAACGCGTCACGGCCGGCGCGGTGGATTTCGACTGGCAGGACCTCTTGAATGTCTTTCCCACTCTGAAAAATCGCTTCATCATGCGGTTCGTCGACAAGAGACAGCCCCCGATCGCGCCGGAAACGACCTATGAAACGAAGATCACAAAGGTCGAAACAGCCGCTCCCCCTCCCATGATTTATGAAGTCCCCGACGGTTTCCAGAGAGTAAATTCCGTCCAAGAGCTGTCCAATTGACCTTGACCGTGCCATGAAAACTACGATACCGGTGAAGGCGGCTTTCCTGCTTCTGTTCCTGGCATTGTTCACAGAGCCTGTCCCAGCGCAAGACACTCTCCCAAAATACCTGTCAGTACAACTCAAACAGCTCGAGGAAACCTGGCACATTCTCGACTTGATCTCGACCGAGATCTGGCCCGGATGGACGGGCTATGCCGATTTACCGTTCATGTTCGCGTACCCCAACGGTGTTCGGATGTTGGTTGGCCATCCGAAACCACCGGAAGGCTTTTCACTCGTAGCAGGGATCACCCCAAGGGGTAAAACCGTATACCTGGATCGCTCCAAGGAAATTCCTCTTCCAATGCCCCTTCCATTGTCCGGCGGCGGCGGTCCGATTCCTTATGGAATTGCCGACGGAAAGTCGATCACCGTCATCAGCATCAACATACGATCTTCGAGCTTGGCCGAGGGGATGGACACGAACCGGGTTTCGCGTGACACGTATTCGACAAGGAGCGAAAACCAGATCTTGATCGGCATCCACGAACTGTTCCATTGCTTTCAGAAGAACCTCTATCAGTGGAAGAGTGGAAACCTGCGATTTAACACAGATGAAAACTATGCCACATATGCCGAAATCGAAGGGCTGGCTTTGGAACGGGCATATCTCGAAGCCAATGACGATTCCGCCAAGGAGTATTTGAAGGATTGTCTCGTTGCCAAGCAGCGCAAGCGCCGCAGCATGAATGATCTGGAGCGTCTTCAGGAATCCGATGAGGACGTCATGGAAGGCACGGCGACATATGCAGAGTTGATGACATTGATGTTGCTCAAGAGTGGCTATGAGTCCATCATCACTCAGAACGACGACCCGTACTTCTACAGCTTCAAGGACGCGGATTCGCTCGCTCAGTTTAAGCTGAACTCGCTCAGGACGAACAGAGCCAGTACCCTTTCCAGTATAGGAAAGAGTTATCCGTTCGGATGCTTCGAGGCGATGCTCCTCACCCGTCTTTCTCCGGGATGGAGGAATGGATTCTTCCAAAAAGGGAAGGGACTTGAAGTCGAACTCGATTCCTTGTTGTCACTTTCACTTCAAGAACGGGAAGCCGTTGACAGCCGCCTCTCCAGCCGCTATGGCTATGACACGATCTACGCCCGGCATGCGAGCGTGATCGGCGAACGAAACAAGGCGTATGAAACGGTACAACAACGGACGGGAATGTCGTACGTGGTGAACTTCAAGAATACCGGCGACTTTGTTTCCGCCGAATCCTTGCAGACCTCGTACAGGGTTGGATTGATCAATATCTATCCGACAGGGATCCGGCGAGTGAGGATCGCAGACGTGGTTTTCGAAGGAAAAGAAACGCCGATGGTGATCGACCAGCTCTATTATATCAAGTGGATAGACACGGAAGCGAAAGGAAGTGAGAGTGGATACGAAGTCGAAGGAGTTCGTGAAGGCACGACGGATATCTACCGGGATGCCGTGATCTCGACGCGCGGATTCAGGCTGTCGGCACCGAAGATTGAGATAAGGGAAGGAAAGAACCGCGTGAAAATGACAGTCCTGTCCAAGTTGAAACAATGAACTCTCATTCGTATTCGTGACTCATTTTGTGACACCATCCGTCGAGTATCGATTCTCATTTTCGGGAGAACTGAAGTTTAGGATGAATTATTTCTTATTAAGAAAAAAAGAGTACACACTGAGGTTGATTCTTTTCGCCATTCTCATAACTTGGTCTCACTCACAACCCTGGGGAATCAGTTCGCTTCGTAGTTGGCCGTTTGTCCACTATTTCAAGCTCAAAGGAGGAACCTGGTGATGAGATTACGATTCTCGCATTCGCAATTTCCTGCACGATGGGTGATTGTAGCGGCCATCTTCGCTAACGGATTCCAGTCATCGCTATCACAAACCGCCGTTCAACCGTTTCCATCCCAGTCTCCAGTCGTCGCCCCCCGCGCAATCGCCACCGATTTCACTCCTATCGGCATTTCCCCGTCAAGATTGATCGTCTTTTGGAGGTCGAACGATTCTCTGTTCTCGGCCGTCAGTGCAGACTCGGGAGGGACATGGGGAAGCGCGACATTTCTCTTCAAGACCGGAAGTTCCCCTGCCGGCCTGCAAGCGGCGGCGTTGTCGACCGGGAAGGTCCTTCTTGTATGGAAAGATGCGTTAGGCCTCGAATATTCATCGTCCTCCGACAGCGGAGTCACATTTACGCCGGCAGCAATCGTCTCCGCGCCCAGCGATATCCCTTACGGCCTTTCGCAAACGACCGACGGAAAGGTATGGTTGTCGTATACCCGGTCGGTAAGTGGTGAGTCCAACAACGTCTATTACCGCACCAGCACTGACAGCGGCACGACATGGAGCGGCGAAACAGCGCTACGGACGGGGACCGCTAACGAGCAGGGGGCTGCCTTCGTTTCTGGAAACGGATCGACTATTGTCGCGATGTACCAGGACAACTCCGACAACTTGCGCACATATATCTATCGAATGACCTCAACGGACGGCGGGACAAGCTGGTCCGCTCCCACCAGGATGTTCGGGAGCGATACGCTCGATCGATTCACCCCGCGCCTGGTTCGACTGTCGGATGGAACACTGGTCATGGTACTTACGGAAAATCGACGACGGGTCCTGTTTTCTCCATTCCTCGGTTCCGCTGCCTTTCCGTTGGGAGGATATGCGCTCGGAGACATCGTATCGACAAAGAGCACGGATGGCGGAGACACATGGGATACCACGAGTGCGCTGACCCGGTTTGCCGGAACGGATAACGTCCCGCGCGCCACGCTCCTGGGGAACCTTGCGTTCGTTTCTTTCAACTCCGTGCGGTATGCCGGGGCGTACTATTACGGGATCGTCGGAATTACGTCGGACCCCAATCCGCCCCCCGATATCGAGTATAGAACGACGACGGCCCCTGCACAAGGGACTCCGCTTTCGGCACTAATGCACGCGATCGATGAGACGGGAGTCGGCGGCGTGCAGGCATACTATACGAAGGACGGCCTCGAGAACGGGCCATATGCACTGTATGACGACGGCACACACGGAGATTACGGCGCCGGTGACGACATTTACGGCGGCCAATTGGGCACGTTTAACGTGGACGATGTGATTGCGAATGTCCGATTTGTCGTCACGGACAACGCGAACACGGTGACGAGTTTTCTTGGTGCTTTTACAATCCCGGCCGTACACAATCTCGGAAACGTGCTGCTGGCGATGGGCGCAAACAGCGTTCTGGGTTCGAACGGTGGCGACAATTCCGCAAGCTGGCCGAAATCGGAGCCCTACAGCTACCTGTATACAGGCGGACTGTGGATAGGCGGCAAAGTAGGTACCGAGGCCCGAGTCATGGAATCGCACTATTCGACGTTCGACTGGCGCCGCACTCCCGGTACAGCGACGGCAATTTCGGAAGACGCCGCCGTCCAAGCTATCTCCATGGTATACGATGATTCTACAGCCATTTCCACGCCTTTGGGACTTCGCGTGATGCAGACGTCGTATCAATGGTCAGACAATGCGCACGACGACGGACTCGTGATCAGGTATCGTATTGAAAACCGTGGTGTGAATCCCTTTCTCGACAGCATCTTTGTCGGATTGTGGACGGATCCCGACGTGCCGCCGACAGCCGGCACAAACCTTGCTGGATACGATTCCCTCAGGAACATGGTGTATCTCAGCCAGTCCTCCCAGACGGGCGGATACATCGGTATACGCCTCCTGTCGTCCAACCATCCGCTGTTCTCCGCCGTATTCTTTGCCAACGGGGCTGAGAGCGAACCGACGACGGACGCAGGACGGTACGCCAGCATGAGAAGCGGCGTGAAGTATCAGCCTGCGAGTATTGCTGACTATCGCCTTATGCCCGTCGCCTCACCGTTTGGACTGGCGGCCGGACAGGCCGAAACGATCACGTTCGCTTTGGTCCTCGGCAATGGCCTGACGCAGCTGCAAACGAACAGCGATTCGATCGCGGCTTTGTACGAACGGACGGTTGCCAACGATATCGGAGATCCAGGACCGCTCGCATCTGTACGGCCGTTCCCCGGGCAGTCGCCATTCACGCAGCCACGCGCTAGCGCAACCGACTATGTGCCTGTCGCCCTAAGCACGTCGAGTCTGCTCACATATTTCCGCAGCAATGATTCGGTGTTTGTCATTGCCAGCAACGACTGGGGCAAGTCATGGGGCAACATCCGGTTCTTGTTGAAAACAGGAGCTTCGCCGTCAAACCTCCAGGCGATCCGGCTGACATCTGGGCGAATCCTGCTCGCATGGCACGACGCCGGCGGAATGTTCTTCGTAACGTCGGACGACAACGGTACCACGTACTCTCCCGCTTCAAATATCTTCGCCACTTCAGATTTTCCCTATGCCCTCTCACAAACCGCCGACGGGACTGCATGGCTGTCCTATTCCCGGTCTGTAACTGGACAATCAAACAACAGTTATTATCGCAAGAGCACGAACAACGGCGCATCGTGGGGCAGCGAGAACGTGTTCCTCACAACCGCCGCCAACGAACAGGGGGCTGTATTCGTCTCGACAACGGGGCCGACAGTGCTGGCCTTCCACTCTGACAACTCGCTGAATAACAAGAACCACACCTACGTCAGCTCGACGACGGACGGCGGCACTACCTGGACGGCCGCAACTCAATTGTTCGCGACCGATACCCTTGAGCGTTTCGCGCCGCGCGTAACGAGGGGTTCAGACGGAATGCTGACGCTTGTGATGGCGGATCTGAACCGGCGGATGTACTCGCCGTTCATCGGGTCGATCAACTATCCCGGCGGCTATGCGCTCGGCGACGTCGTTTCCTCGATGAGCACGGATAACGGTGCGACCTGGTCTGCTCCGTCGCCTCTGACATCGTTTGCCGGAACAGACAATGCGCCCCGATCGACGTTGCTGGGAGATCTCACGTTCGTCTCGTTCAATTCCGTGCGATACCTCGGAGGAGCGCTGCAGGCACTCGGTGCGTATTATTATGGCATCTTAGGCGTCTCCGGCGATCCCAATCCCCCTCCCAATGTGGACTACGTGGCGACATCGGCGCCGGAACAGGGCGTTCCGCTTTCTGCGCTCATCCAGACGAACGACGAGACCGGTATCGTGAGCGCGCAGGCATTCTGCACCAAGAACGGCATCGAATCGGGTCCATTCACCCTGTTCGACGACGGCGCGCACGGCGACTATGAGGCTTCTGACGGCGTGTACGGCGGACAGCTCAACACGTTCAATGTCAGCGACGTAGTAGATGTCCGGTACGTCGTCGCCGACAACGCCAATACAGTCACGTGGTACTTGAATGGGGTGATCATTCCGGCAGTTCACAACGCGGGGAATGTGAAGCTTGCACTGAAAGATAACAGCGTCATCGGATCTTCGGGTGGCGTTGGCAACTCCGCTACGTGGCCCGCTTCCGGTGGTGACGACTATTTGTTCACCGGCGGACTCTGGGTCGGCGGCAAAGTTGGACCTGCGGCCCGCGTGATGGAAGCGCACTATTCGACGTTTGACTGGCGGCGCACACCTGGGACGACGGTCACGATCGGCAGCGGACCGGCGGACCAGGTCATCACAATGACGTACGACGACTCCCTCGCCGGCTCTGTGCCGCTCGGGCTGCGCGTGACTCAGAAAAGCTATCAATGGTCCGATCCAAACCATGATGACGGCATAGTCTTCTCGTATCGCCTGGAAAACCGGGGAGTGAATCCTTTTCTCGACAGCTTGTTGGTCGGATTGTGGACAGATCCCGACGTGCCGCCGACAGCCGGCAATAACATCGGCGGGTTCGACTCCTCCCGGCAAATGCTTTATCTCAGCCAGTCATCGCAGACCGGTGGATTTATTGGATTCCGCCTTCTCTCGCCCAGCCACCCGCTGTACTCCGCCGTCTTCTACGCCAACGGCGCGGAGGCCGAACCGTTCACCGATGCAAATCGGTATGCGAGCATGAGGAGCGGGGTACACTATCAACCGGCGGGCGTTTCCGACTACCGCATCATGCCCGTCGCTTCACCGTTCGGATTGGCTGCCGGTCAGACTGAAACGATCACGTATGCCCTTGTGCTCGGCAACGGGCTGTCGGAACTTGAGGCCAACAGCGATTCCATCGCGGAGCGGTATTTTCAAACGATCGCCAACAACATTGGCGATCCGGGACCGCTCGCAACAGTGAAGCCGTTCCCGAGGCAGTCGCCGTTTGCGCTTCCGCGGTCGGTCGCGTCAGACTTTGCGCCTGTCGCCCTGAGCACGTCGAGCCTGCTTGTGTGTTTCCGAAGCAATGACTCGTTGTTCACCATTGCCAGCAATGACTGGGGCAAGTCGTGGGGAAGTGTCCGGGGAATGTTCCAGACCGGCGCGTTTCCCTCGAACATTCAGGCAACGCGCCTCTCGTCAGGAAGGATCATCATTGCATGGCGGGACGGTGACGGCATGCGCTACGTCAATTCGGATGACAACGGGACGAGTTTTTCCCCCCCCGCAAGCTTCTCCGCAACGGCGGACAACCCCTACTCGATCTCTCAAACAAGTGACGGAAAAGTGTGGCTATCGTACACCCGTTCCGTGACCGGTCAGTCCAACAATATCTATTATCGAACCAGCACGGACAATGGCGCGACCTGGAGCGGCGAAATGGGATTGCGGACGGGAACTGCCAACGAGGTGGGAGCGACCTTCATTTCCGGCGGCGGTTCGACTGTCTCCGCCTTGTATCACGACAATTCCGACAATTTACGCACGCACGTCTATTCGATGAGTTCGACGGACGGAGGGACGAACTGGTCGCCGCCCGCGCGGATGTTCGCGAGCGATACGCTGGAACGGAACACGCCAAAAGCAATGCGCCTGTCCAACGGAACGTTTGTCCTGGTGTTCGCAGAGCTCAGAAGATTGGTGGCGTACTCGCCCTTCCTGGGAACACCGGCGTATCCGTCCGGCGGATATGCCCTGTCCGATATTGCATATTCGACGAGTCATGACGGCGGCGCGACGTGGAGTGCGACGACGGCGATGACGCAGTTTGCAGGAACGGACAATGTCCCGCGAATTGCCCTACTTGGGGACCTTCCGTTCGTTTCTTTCAACACTGTGCGATATACGGGGGCATATTACTATGGAATCCTGGGCATCACAGCCGATCCCAACCCGCCACCGGATGTTGAGTACGCTACGTCCACCGCTCCCGAGCAAGGCGTGCCTTTCTCCGCGATCATACACACAATCGATGAAACGGGCATCGTTGGTGTTGAGGCGTATTACACGAAAGACAACGTTCAGACTGGACCTGCCCCGCTTTATGACGACGGCGCCCATGACGACTATGGTTCGGGCGACGGTATCTACGGTGGACCTCTCGGCACGTTCAACCCCGGCGACGTCATCGACATTCGCTATGTCGTCACCGACAACGCCAATACGCTCTACTGGTTCCTTCCGGGCGTTTCCATCCCCGCCGTGCATAATGCCGGGAATGTGAAACTTGCCCTCAGGCAGAACAGCGTGCTGGGAACGAGCGGAGGAGATAATTCAGCGAAGTGGCCCAAGATCGGGGGCCTCAATTATCTGTACACAGGAGGCCTGTGGGTCGGGGGGAAGGTGGGCTCGGAAGCCCGCGTGATGGAAGCACACTATTCAACGTTCGACTGGCGCCGGACAGTCGGCACTCCGTTCGCGGCCGCCAGTGACGCCTCGATGCAGACCATTGCCGTTACCTACGACGATTCGAGCGCTCTTTCATCACCGCTCGGGCTCCGAGTGCTGCAAAAGAGTTACCAGTGGACAGCTCCATCTAGCGATGACGGTGTGGTCATTACCTATCGACTGGAAAACCGGGGTGTCAATTCGCAGATCGACAGCATCTTCGTCGGACTCTGGACGGATCCCGACGTTCCACCCTCTGCCGGTACAAATATGGGCGGTTATGACTCAGTCCGGCAAATGCTCTATGTGAGCAATTCCTCTCAAACCGGCGGTTACTTTGGGCTGCGTGTTCTTTCGAACAGCCATCCTCTGTACTCGTCCGTCTTCTACGCCACCGGGGCGGGCACCGAGCCGTTCACCGATGCGGGACGATACGCGAGCATGAGCAGCGGAGTAAAGACCCAGCCGGGAGGAGTTTCCGATTTTCGCATTATGCCGGTTGCTGCTCCATTCGGCCTTGCGGCCGGACAATCGGAAACGGTCGCGTTCGCTCTCGTCCTCGGAAACGGGATTGAAGAACTCAGGACAAACAGCGACTCCATTGCGGCGCATTATAGCCAGCTTGTCCTGACGGATGTAGAGGAGCAGCCGGAGGAATCGGTGCCGTTGAAATTTGCGCTCGAGCAAAACTTCCCCAACCCGTTCAATCCAACGACAACGATCCGCTTCTCTCTCGCATCGCAGAGCCACGTGAGGCTCGTGGTACGAAACATTCTGGGAGAAGAAATTGCGACGCTTGTCGAACGCGAGTTGCCGGCGGGAGTTCATTCTGCATCGTGGGATGCGCGGACTCTCTCAACGGGCGTCTATTTTTGCACGATTTGGGCCGGAGATTTTGTCGCGACGAGGAGAATGGTCTTGATAAAGTAGACCACTCCGGCGGCCGAGCGGCGACATTTCAACTCCCGGCGCCACCAGGAAGATCCTTCCGGGTGCGCCGGGAGTTTTTTCATGCGGTGAGGGAAAGGCTGTTGCGCTGTCGCCTGAGGTTGTTGGGTGAGAGAACTAATACTTGAAGATCTTGCCCCCCGCCATCACTTCCTGCGTCTTTTCGTCGAACCACACTTTTTCGCCCGTCCGCACTGCCGCGTTGGTCATGATGGTGGCTATAGAATGCTCGTATCCAGCCTGGACCGGGCCGTTCGGTTGTTTGCCGCTTCACATGCATTCGACCCAGTTGCGCATATGCAGATTCGTCAACGTGTCGACGCCGGTGGTTGCGATCATAGTTCGCGCCCGCAACTGTGAAAGAACCGACTCTTCACTAGGCCAGCCTTTTTTGGAATCTACTTACACTGAGTGACAGAATCGTTACCCCAAACACCAACAACGCAAGGGCTTCCGGCCAGAGTGTTTCCATGCCAACCCCTTTGAGGAACAATCCCCGGATGATCTCCAAGAAATATCTTAGAGGCACGAGGTATGTTATAACCTGGATTGCGGCCGGCATGTTTTCTATGGGGAATGTGAAGCCCGACAAAAAGATCATCGGGAAGAAAACGAAGAACTGAGCCGTCATCATCGCCTGCTGCTGTGTGTGCGATATCGTCGAGACGAAAAGTCCAAGGCCGAGCGTCGTCAGGATGAAAAGTCCGGACAATCCAAACAGCGTGATCACGCTCCCTTTAAGGGGAATGTCGAACCAGTTCACCGCCACTCCCAGCGTCAGCAAAACGTCCACCAAACCGATGAGCACGTACGGCAGCAGCTTGCCGAGCAGCAATTGGGACGGCTTCATCGGCGTCACCAGGAGTTGCTCCATCGTCCCGATCTCCCGTTCTTTCACGATCGACGCCGACGTGAACGTGGTCGTAATGATCATGAGGATAAGAGCCACGACGCCTGGGACCATGTAATTAGCGCTGCGAAGTTCCGGATTGTACCACACGCGCGTCACGGGCGTTATTTGGGGCACCTGTCTTCCCCCTCCCAATCGCCGCACTTGTTCCACCAGCAGTCCCTGTGAATATCCCACCGTGATCTGCCGGGCATAATTGAGCGATATGTTTGCCGTGTTCGCATCGGCTCCGTCCGCGATCAATTGCAGCGTCGACGTGCGTCCGGAGGATATGTCCCTCCCGAAACCGCGCGGAATAACGATGCCGATGACTGCCTCCGAGGCGTTGAGGTATTCGTCCACGCCGTCGGGTTCTTTTGCCCATCCCGTGACCGTGAAATACCCGGTGTTCGTAAAGCGGGTCACCAGGGCGCGGCTGTCCGGGGAATTATCCATATCGCACACCGCGAGGCCGATATTCCGCACATCGACGGTCGCCGCGTAACCGAGGAGAATGACCTGAATGATCGGCGCGACCAGGATGATCGGCATCATCAGTCTGTCGCGACGGATCTGAAGGAACTCCTTGATCAACATCTGCTTGATCGACTTCATGACGACAACTCCCTGTGCAATCGAATGCTGCTGAGGCCGATCGCAAACGCGCTAAACAGGGAGAGCGCCAGGAACTGATCCCACACGGGTCCGATCCCGACGCCTTTCAAGATCACCGCACGTACGATCACCAGAAAATACTTCGTGGGAAGGATGTTTGCGATCACTTGCAGGATCATAGGCATGCTGCTCAGCGGAAAGACGAATCCCGACAAAAGGAATGCCGGTAGGAGCGATGAAAACACGGAGATAAAGAACGCGATTTGTTGGTTCTTCGCCACCGAAGATATTACCAGGCCCTGGCCAAGGCCGGCCAGAAGAAAGATGAAGATGGCAACATACAAAACGAGGAGACTCCCCCGAACAGAAACGTCAAACATGAGCCAACCGAGCACAAGGATCAGCGTCGCCGCCAGAAGCGCAATTCCGAGATACGGGACCGCCTTACCAATGATGATCTCGTAGGCTTTGAGAGGAGAGGTCTTCAACTGCTCCATGGTCCCGAGCTCTTTTTCCCGAACGACCGACAGCGACGTGGAAATGACAGTGCTCAGCATGAGGATCAGTCCAAAGAGCCCGGGAACGAGGTATTTCGCGGTCTTCAGTTCCGGGTTGAACAACAGCCTTGGACGAATGTCGATCGGGACGAGGATGTGAGCGCCGTGCCGTTCCAGCCACTGTGCGAGAACGCGTGAGGAATAGTCCTGGATGCCGAGGGCGACGTAGCCGGCCGCTATTGCAGCGGTATTTGCATTGGCTCCATCCACGATCACCTGCACCTGAATAGACTTCCCTTCGATCATGGCATGGGCGAACCCGCGTGGAATGACAAGCGCGACCTGCGCCTCGCCCTCTTCGAGCAGCCGATCGATGCCGCTCCTATCGTCTAGTGACCATTTGTGGACCAGGTATTCCGACCCGGTAAGTGACTGGACAAAATGTCTGCTCTCCGGCGAACGATCTTCGTCGACCACCGCCACGGAGAGATTCTTTACGTCGAAATTCAGCGCATACCCCACAAGCACAAGCAAAAGGCCGGGGAGAAACACGAGAATACCCAGCGCACGCCTGTCTCGGCTGATCTGCCGGAATTCTTTGCGAACAATGGGAGCGAGGTTCATGTGGCCTCAATGTGTCTCAAGAGTGTCGACCGCCAAGGGAGCCAAGAACATGATACGTACACGAACCGCCAAGGACCCTAAGAACGCCAAGTACATTTGAGAACCAATCTCGAAACGGGAAGCAAGAAATTCGAAGGAGACTCGAAAAATCTACTGCCGTAGAACCCAGCAAAACTCGAAATCCCAAGGGCATGTGCTTCGTGCTTCTTTCGTATTTCGAATTCCGCATTTCGAATTTCTCTTCTTGGCGTTCTGAGGTTCGTTTCGAATTTACGCCGCCTTTGCTTTTCGGCGGTCTTCCTCGGAGATCAGGTGTATGAACACGTCCTCGAGCGACGGCAGGATCTCTTCGATGGCCTCAACTTCGTTCTTATCGTTCATGAGAATATCCCTGATGCTTCCGACGGCCGACGGGTCGGAGGAGACCGTGACGTGGAAGGCGTGGCCAAATATCGACGTCTCCTTGACCCACGGAAGCTCCTGGAATGCATCGACGGCATCGAGCGGCCGCGCGCATTTCACCTCGTAGGTCGTCATGGACGACAGTCCTTGCTTGAGTTCCGTCGGCGAGCCGAGGGCCACAAGCCGGCCGGCGTAGATGAATCCGATCGTATTACAGTGTTCGGCTTCGTCCATGTAGTGGGTCGTCACGAAGACCGTGGTGCCGCCGTTGGATAGATCGTAGATCAAGTCCCAGAATCTTCGGCGCGACACAGGGTCCACACCCCCGGTCGGTTCATCGAGGAACAGTATTGGTGGTTCGTGCAGAATGGCACATCCGAGCGCAAGCCGCTGCTTCCAACCCCCGGAAAGGGCTCCCGTCAACTCATTTTCTTTCCCCACCAATCCTGCCATTCTCACCGCCCATGCCCTTCGTTCTTTGAGCCGCTCTCCTTCCAGTCCGTAGACGCCCCCGTAGAAATCGATGTTCTGACTTACGGTGAGGTCCTCATACAATGAGAATCGCTGCGACATGTAGCCGATGTTCGCTTTGACGCTGTCTGGATCCCGCATGACGTCGATGCCGCCAACAGTGGCGACGCCCGCCGTCGGTGCGAGCAGTCCGCACAGCATCCTGATCGTCGTGGACTTCCCTGCGCCGTTCGGGCCGAGGAATCCAAACACTTCGCCCCGCTTGACACGGAACGAGATGTCGTCCACGGCGGTGAACTCGCCGAACGTTCGCGTCAAGCCCTCGACGGTAACGGCGATGTCTTTGTCCTGAGTCGTCACGGCAATTCTCCTGTCGCCCGCCGCAGTCGCGCCTTGGCAAGGCGGAACTCGGCCCCCGCTTTTGTCAGATTGAGCTTCGCCTGCAGCAGCGCGACGTCGGCATCGAGCACTTCGGTATTGGATGACGTGCCCGCCTGGAATTTTTCCCCCACGATCCGGCGCGACTCTTCGGCAGCTTCGACCCCGAGCCGCGCGGCTGCAACCTGTTCGCGCGCATCGCGCAGCCGGCGGGAATATTGTGCAACCTCCAGTTTCGCCGCATTCGTCATCAACTGCAGGCCCGCTTCTGCTTGTCTGACCGAAGCCTGTGCCTGTTCAGCTTGTGCGGATGTGGTCTGCCAGTCCCAGACAGTCCATTGCAGCTGAATGCCGACGTCCCATGTGTCTGAGAATTTGTCCTGAGGCGGAATGATGCGCGAATTCGGCCGCGCGTAGTCGACGTTCGCCGCCAACGAGATCTGGGGATACCATCCGCCTCTCGCCGCCGATAAGCTCTCCTCCGAGATGGATTTCCGCAAGCTCAATGCGCGAATGTCCGGACGGTCAGCGAAGGCGTCGGCGCGGACGTCGGGATGGTTCGAAAGGGAATCGGCCTTCACGTCCAGGTACTGAAGCGGGCTTTCGGCCGGAACCAACGGCGTCTCCAGCGGATTGCCGATGAAATTGTTCAGCGCCATGCGGGCGAGGTCGGCCCCTGTACGCGCATCGATCAGACGCACTTGGACATCGGACCGTTTAACGCGGATGTTGAGGAGGTCGGATGACGTCGACAGTCCCTGTTCGACAAGCCGGCGAACGAGCTTTTCATGCTCGGTCATTTGGACGAGCACCTTTTCGAGAACATCCTGAGCCTCGAGCGCCTGGACCCAGGTCCAATACGCCTGCTCCACCTGAAGCGCCAGGTCTGCCCTGTCGCGCAGGCGTTCTTCAACCGATGCTTCAGCTGCCAGGCGGGCCATCTCTTTCGCACTGCTTAACCGGAATCCCGCGAACAGCGGTTGCGTAAGGCTCAGACGGGCGCCGTATTGGTGGTCGATGGACGGAAACAATGTGATCGGCTGTGAGCCCGGGATCGGAAGCTTGATCGAGGTCGGTTCAACGTGGCTCAATCCGATCGCACGCGCGGAGAATCGGAGCTGCGGCAAGAGCGCTCCCCCCGATTCATCATACTTTGCGTTCGCTGCGTCAACGCGAGCCTCGGCCATTGAAGCCACGGGATGTGCCGTTAACGCCGCATCGACACACATTCGGACAGTGACAGAAGCAGGGACGGAAACAGGGACAGGCGTCGATTGGCTGGAAAGGATGGAGTGAAAGAACATCATCGCAATGAGGGGCCTCTTGAAGTAAGCACCAATTCGCAATGTGCAAATCACAAATAAACTCCAAATTGATATTTGCTTCATCTCAATCCTCTTTTGTCTGAGTTGCCAAAATGAACACGTCTTCCAGCGAAGGGGCGAGCGCACGGAGCGATTCCGGGCGAAGTCCCATCTCCTCAAGTGCTTTGTGAGGCGATTCTGAAGATCCTCGTTCCCAGTGCAAATGCAGACGGTCGCCAAACAGTTGAACGCGATTCGGGCCAAATTTTTCCCTGAGTCGATCGGCGGCTTCTCGCACGTTGCCGATGACGATCTCGAAAACATCGGACGGGAAAGACGATTTGACCGCCGACGGTGTGTCGCACTGAAGGATGCGACCGCCGCTCATGAGCGCCACGCGCGAGCTGCGTTCCGCTTCGTCCAGATACGGCGTGCTCACAACGATCGTTATGCCGGCTTTCAACAATCCCGACAGAATGCGCCAGAAATCACGCCTCGACACAGGGTCTACGCCAGTCGTCGGTTCATCAAGGAAGATCACTTCGGGCGTATGAATGAGCGTGCATGCAAGGGCGAGCTTTTGCTTCATGCCGCCGGACAACCGGCCCGAAAGCCGGTCCCGGAAGGATGTCAATCGCGTCATCTCCAGCAATTCTTCTTTCCTCTGTCCAAAACCCTTCATGCCATGGATCTCGGCGAAAAAATCGATGTTTTCGTCGACAGTGAGATCGCTGTAAAGGCTGAATCGCTGGGACAAGTAGCCGATGTGCTTCTTTATCTCCGCCCTTTGCCGCTGAACATTGAGGCCGAGCACCTCGACGATCCCCGAGGTCGGCGCCAGGACGCCGCACATCATGCGGATGGCGGTTGTCTTCCCCGCGCCGTCGGGACCGACAATGCTGAAGACTTCCCCCTTTTGCACTTCCAGCGAAAGGTCATCGACTGCACGCAGCTTACCGCCGTCCTCGCGAAGGAATTCCTTTGTTACGGATGTGAAAGAAACGGCATTCATTGTCGGATTACCTGGTGTGGAACCCGTCACGGGTTCACGTCATTTTGATCCACATGTCGATCATAGGACCACATCGGCGGGGATTCCGGCTTTCAGAATCCCATCGGGATTGTGAACACGGACCTTCACCCCGAAAACGAGCTTTGTTCGTTCGTCCTTGGTCTGAATGTTCTTTGGCGTGAATTCAGCCGTGCTGGAAATGAACACCACTTTGCCTTCGAATGTCCTGTCGTTGAAGGCGTCGACAGTGATGGCGGCCGTCTGTCCGATGGCGATGCGCGGAAGGTCCGCTTCGGGAACGTAGATCATGACATCGAGCTCCGCCAGATTGGCCACGCGGAAGAGTGCCGCGCCGGGGGCGGTGAATTCACCCCGCTCGACGAATCGATTGATGACCGTTCCCGCGATGGGCGAAGTGACCACGCAGTCTTCGACCTTTTTGCGGAGCGCTGCGGATTGCGCCGACGCTTGATCTCGTCGGGCGGCAACTGACGCGATCTCTTCCGGCCGGGCGCCGCTCTTTATCTTCTCAAACGTCTGTCGCGCGATCGTCGCGCGCAATTCAGCGTCTTCGAGCTGTTTTTGCGGAATGCTGTTCGTAGCACGGAGTTCGCGCATGCGTTCGAGGTCGCGATTCGCGTTATGATACGTGACTTCTGCCTGCGTCACATCCTCCCTGCGTGCACCGATGACCGTGAGCTTGTACTGCGCTTCGGCGGCCGCGAGGTTTGCGTCGGCCTGACGGAGCTGAAGAAGCAGGTCGCGTTGATCTATGACGGCAAGCGTGTCGCCTTCGGCAACCGACATCCCTTCATCTCCGCGGATGCTTTCGAGCGTGCCCGATACCTGGGCGCTGATCGTGACGTCGGTCGCCTCCATTGTACCGGTGGCTTCGATGCGCCCATCGTCGGAATTGCCGCATGCAGCAAGAGTGATTGCTGAGAACAGCAAAAGGAAGAGTTTCATATGGACCTCAGATTGGAATGCGCGGCAAGGATGTTCTCGACGGCGCGGTAACGTTGTTCGGAAGCCGGCGACATGGCTCCAAGAAAGAGAATGCGGAAAATGCCGCTGAATGCTTCGTCCGCTGAGAATGAATGTTCGGAAAGCGTCTGGGGATTGACGATTCCCCGGGCAACGCTGAGAAACATCAGGAAGAACAGGTCGACATTGACATCCGGCCGAAGGACACCCTCCTCTTTTGCCTGCTGCATGAGGCGGCGGATCTTGGGGAAGATCTGTTCACTCCGGAACGCTTCGAGTTGCCGCCAGACTGCAGGAGTATTTCGGCGCATGTCGTCCAGCATGACGGGAGAAATGCGGCGGACGATGCCGCCGATGGCAGCGAGCACTTCGGCGAGCTTGTCCTCAAAGGGTTTGTCGGACGCAACGATTGATTCGATCTTTCGTTCAACAAACCCCGTCATCAGAGCGACAATTCCTTTGAGAATGTCTTCCTTGGTCGGGAAGAATTTGTACACGGTTTTCTTGCTCATTCCGAGGTCGGAAGCGATCTCGTCCACAGTGACCTTGGAGAATCCGTGTTCGAAGAACCGGTCTCGTGCCGCTGTGATGATTCGTTCTTTTTCTTCTGTTTCGCCCATGACAAATATCCTTGGAAACTTTTTTGGTATTATGAGTTTCCAATGAGGTTCAAAAAAAGGGCCGAATGGCAGCCCGAATTTCATGGAAACTATTTTCGTTTCTAACGTTTCCAATATAGTTCAAGTTTCAAGACTTGTCAAGTCCTCGGGGCTGATAAGCCGCAAATAAAATCCCACGAACCTCCGCGAGCCGATAAGAATGGAGATTCATGGGAAATCTTAACATCGATTGCGCATGGATATGCTGCCGTTCCGCCTTGTTATCGGCCTCTCTTCGAGCCGTGCTTCGCCGATTTGCCTGTTCTTGACTTCTTTCCTCCCGATTTCGAGATTTTCCGGCGGACGTTTGAGCCGCTGTTTCCAAGAATTGCGACAACGTGCTCCTGCATCGGAAGGCCGGTGACGACGACTTCCCCTTTCATGGTGATGTACACATCGATCTCGCTTCGAACTCCAAACTTGTCCCGGAGGTACACGCCGGGCTCTATTGAGAATGACGTTCCCGGTAGCAAACGCCGTTCGTCATGAGTTTCGAGATTATCCATGTTGGCACCATTGCCGTGAATGACCTCTCCGATCGAATGGCCCGTCCGGTGGACAAATTGGTCGCCGTACCCGCTGTCTGAGATGTACTTCCGCGCAGCGGCGTCGACTTCCCAACCATATATGGGAATCCCTGTGCGAAACCGCTCCTGAACGAGCATCAGGGCTGCGTCCCGTCCCCCCTTCACGACCTGGAATATCTTCTCGAATTCGTCCGGTACGGACTCGCCGATAAATCCCGTCCACGTGATGTCCGCGTATACGGAGTGCGGTTTTTTCGACTTGGCCCATAGGTCAAGAAGGACAAAGTCCCCTTCTTTCAGCGGACTATGGACCTTTTTTGTCGGTTCGTAGTGCGGGTTTGCACTGTTCGCGTTGACGGAACAGTTCGGGGCGTCTTCCGACCACATTCCGTGGCGGCCGAATTCTTTCAGCATGAATTGTTGCGCGTCGTATTCGGTCGTTTTCTTACCGGCCGCGATCCGTTTCCGAATAAAGGCAAACGCGGCATCGACGGTTTCACGGAGGTGACCGGCTGCAACGAAATTGTCGCTCCGCTGCTCTTCCGTCCAAACTGCCTCAAAAGCCGCCACAAGATTCGCCGACGATACAACGCTGACCCCCGCAGACCGAACGAGCTCGATCGTGCCTGCATCGACGTTCGACACATAGGGAATGGCACAGTTTGGCGAGTATTCCATCGCCACGGAACGGGAACCTGCAAGGATCTTTTTCACACCTTCAGCCAGCGACTGCCAGCTCAGATACACGGTCTTTTCACCCGGAGCCGTGTCCAGGTTCCATTCTTCGATTCGGTGGACCAGCTTTCGGGGCTCCCCCTTCGCCGGTATATAATAGAAGTAGCGCCTCGTGCACATGATATGCGAAGGAAGCGCCAAAAGGCGTGTGGCAAAAACGTTCGATCCGCGGAAATTATAGAGGAGCCATCCGTCGATTCCCGAGCTTTGGAGGGTCTGCTGGATCTCGTGCAGTCGTTCAGTCGTCATGAGTGTAGGTCCCAATTTGATGTGAAGAGCCACTATTAGAAACTTCTCCCACGAAGTACACGAAGACACTTTCTTGCATTTCTATCTCATCCTTCTTAGTGAACTTCGTGGGGAAATCTTTTCTTCAGATAGGTCCAATAAAAAGGCCCGGGATGAGAGTCCCGGGCCCTAATATAGCCGATTCGAACTTTACTTCCCAGCAGGCATTTCCTGGGAAACGCTCACTGTTTCTGCGGGGGCGGGCGTCTTCCGCCTCGCCGAACGCTTCTTCCTCATGTACTTCTGCTCCACCGGATGCTGCTCGATGCGCGCCTCTTCAACGTCGGGATAGGTGAATATCTCGTACTTGTAATTTCGGAGGATGATATCCTTCCCGTTTCTCCCGAGGACATATTGCGGCAGGAGAGGGATCTTCCCCCCTCCGCCGGGAGCATCGATGACGTAATACGGAATCGCCAGGCCGGACGTGTGGCCGCGGAGTTTGTCCATAATCTCCAGACCAACGCGAACGGGGGTCCGGAAATGATTCGTTCCTTTCGTCAGGTCCGCCTGATAAATGTAGTACGGCCGCACGCGCATTTTGAGGAGCTTTCGGTGCAACTCGAGCATGACATCGGGGTCGTCGTTCACCCCCTTCATTAGCACGGCCTGGTTCCCAACGGGACATCCGGCATCCGCGAGCATAGCACACGCCTTTTCGGCTTCCGGCGTGCATTCCCACGGATGGTTGAAGTGCGTGTTCACGTAGATCGGATGGTACTTGCGAATCATCTTGACGAACTTGGGCGTGATCCTCTGAGGAAGGACGCACGGCATCTTTGTGCCGAGGCGGATGATCTCGACGTGTGGAATAGCCCTCAATCCGGCCAGCACACGCTCGAGCGCGAAGTCGGTAACCATGAGCGGATCGCCACCCGACAGCACAACATCCCGCACCTCCGGATGGGCAGCAATGTACTCGAGGCCGCCCTGGATCCATCGAGCGTTGATCTTCGTGGAATCGCTCACTTTCCGTTTGCGCGTGCAAAAACGGCAATACATCGAGCACTGGCTGGTGATCAGGAACAACACGCGGTCGGGATAACGATGCGTGATGCTCGGAACCGGACTATCCGCCTCTTCGTTGAGCGGGTCTTCGGGCGCGCCGTCATCCTCAAGTTCGACGGCATCCGGAATGCATTGAAGCCAGATCGGATCGCCAGGATACCGGATGAGGCTGAGATAATACGGATTGACGCGGATATGGAACAGCTTGTTCAGACGCTCCGCGGTCTCCTTGTCGAACGAAAAACGCTCAACAAGGTCTTTGGAGCTGTCCACGCTCTGACGCAACATCTCTTGCCAGAGTTCCATGCGAAGGGTACGTCCTCCTTCCGGTGAATTAAAAAAGAGTCAACATCCAACAAGAAACACGGAGAAGTGAATTTTCAAGTGTTGATGAACAGCCTTACGACGTAGGCTGCAAGAATCCAACTTCTACATTCCGTGTTGAGTGTTCATGATTGTACCCGAGCTGCAAAGATCCGAGCCTACAAGTGCTTCGTAAAGACCATCAAGTCGTCCCCGGGTCCATAGTAGTCCCGGATCCGGGAGGCCGATTCGTACTTATGACGCCTGTAGAACCGATGCGTCGGTGTATACTGCGGAAGCGACGATGTCTCGACGATGATCAACTTCCCGCCTTTCGAACTTATGAGCTCCTCGCAATGCTTCATGAGGAGAGTTCCGATGCCGCTCTTTTGTACTCCCGGGTCGACGGCGATCCAATAGAGGTCGTACGTCGATGCAGTTCCAGGCGTCGGTCCGATGCAATAATATCCGCGGACCGTGCCGTCGTCGTCTGCGTACGAGTTGAGCACATAATCGGTCTGCGTCGGCTCCTCGGAAGCCAAGTCCATCAATTCGACGGCAATTTCGACTTCTTCCTTCCGGAAGACGCCCGTTGCTTGCAGAATGGCCCGTAGCGGTTCGCGATCGGACGCAACAAACGGTCGTATCGGCATCAAAGGTCAGGGTGTCCGCTCCCAGGCATATTCGACGATCCGGGCGACAATCTCGTTGAAAGTAAGTCCGTACGTCCGTGCTGAGCGGGCGAAGCCGGCGTCATCGGCAATGTCGGGATTCGGGTTTACTTCGAGAATGTGTAGGTTTCCCTTGGCATCGAGGCGCATGTCAACGCGTCCATAGTCCCTTAGGCCCATCAGGCGGAACGCCTTCAAACCGATCTCTTTGGCCCGTTTTTCGACATCGGCCGGGATCGGTGCCGGGCAAACGCCCCGCGTGCCGGTATATTCAGGCGTTCCCTCCATCCATTTTGCATTGTAGCTGACGATGCGAGGGTAGTCGGCCGGAAGACCGGTAAAATCGATTTCGGAGATGGGCAAAATGATTGGACGGGCATTTCCCATGATCGCCACGTTCAGTTCCCTTCCCTCGATATACTCCTCCACGAGAGCGGGTTGCCCGTACGTCTGGAAGATATATCGGATCCGCTTTCTCAGTGCGGCGAGGTTTTCTACCACTGATGCGTTATCGATGCCAATACTCGCATCCTCACCGGAGGGTTTGACGATGACGGGGAACTTCAGCGAAAAATCGTCAAGGTTGAGTGTGTTGGCATACTTGAAGACGGCGAATTTCGGAGTCGGCAGGCCGTGAGCGGCGAGGATCTCTTTTGTGCGGACTTTGCTTAAACATGTGCCGAGCACGAATGCCGGGGCGCCGGTGTACGGCACGCCCATCAATTCATAGATTCCGGCGACATGCATCTCGTGAATCGATTCGTTACCGACCGATTCACAGAGATTGAAAATTATGTCGGGCTCTTTTTCTTCAAGGAAAGCGATCAATCGCTTGATGTCGCCGTTCATGTTGAAGAGGGAAGTCTTGTAGCCGCTTTCTTTCAACGCCTGCACGACATGCTCTCGCTCTTCCAAAACTCCTACTTCCGACATGTCGATCGTCGCTTTTCCAGCTTGGACCACAACTTCGGCATGCGTCGGCACGGCGCGCAATTCTCCATGCTCCGAAATGTATTTTCGACCGTCACTCGTTGCAATCGTCGGTTCGTTGAATACTACGGCGACATGGACCTTTTTCCTCATATGAATCAACGCTCCAAGTTACTAGAAGTATGAGGCTTCGGAAAGATCATTCCTGCAGGGTTTAAGGCGTCGCTCATAGAGGATGAAATGACAAGAAGATATGGTAAACCCAGAAATGCGAATTCCCTGAATTGGTGAAATTTGCAAGTCCTCATGCAAGACCGTTTCGCTGAAGAGCCGCATGGAGAACCATGTTGATCATTGCATCATACTCAATTCCGGCTGCACGAGCTGCCTGCGGAAAACACGAATGGTCGTCCGGATTCGGCAAAATTCCCGGCAGAGGATTCAGCTCAATGATGTGAGGACGGTTTTTCGCATCAAGACGAACATCGATCCGGCACCAATCACGGCATCGGAGAATTTCGTACGAACGAACGCACAACCGAGAAATTTCTGCTTCCAACTCTGTTGTGATGTTTGCCGGACACTCGTGAATGTCGAGCGGCGTCTCGAGCGTGTCCCAGATCCATTTTGCTTCAAACGACCAAATGGGATTCACGCCGGGGGGCAATGCGTCGAGTTTGATCTCTACGAGCGGTAACACCCGGATATTGACTCCATTGCCGATGACCGCGACGGTAAACTCCCTGCCAGGGAGGAATTCTTCGACGAGTGCCGGCTCGTTGTACGTCTCCAGAATGCGGTGGACCTGGTCGCGCAATTCCGCCGGCGTCCGCACGACGGACGCATTCATGATCCCCTTGCTCGAACCTTCATGAAGGGGTTTCACGATCGCGGGAAGTGGAATCGTACGGCGGGAAAGTTGCGACAGCCGGTCGATGACGGTGAAGGCCGGCGTCGGAATGTTATGATACGCGAGGATCTCTTTTGCGCGGGACTTGTCGAGGCAAATGCCGAGCGTCAGGGGATCGGACCCTGTGTAGGGGATTCCCAGATGGTCGAGCATTGCTGGAATTTGAGCTTCGCGGGAGGCTCCGCGAAATCCTTCGGCGACATTGAAAACGATATCCGGCCGAAGCTTGAGAAGCGTGGGGTACGCTTCTTCGTTCGCTTCAACGAGGCTGACGCGATGTCGCTGCTCCAGCGCGGAACGCACGGCGAGAATGGTCTCTTCCGTGTCCCATTCCGCATATGTATCATCGGTCGTCACTCGCGGCTTCGGTAACGCGACGGTCACGCTGTCGTCATTCCGAAGTTCGCTCTGTTCTCCCTCGTCGCCCGAGGGCTCTCTCGTCTCTTCGTGCTTGATGTTATAAACGAGAGCGACGTGCAGTGGGGTACCCAAGCAGCGTCATGTACCTTTCGATAGTGAACGATCGTCGTTGTATCAATGAACAACCAACGGCTGATACTAATATAACGTTTTACGAGCCGTTGTCAAGTTTTTTCGACGATCAGCGACGGTCGACGACGTGTCGGAGAGGTTCGCAGGGAATCGGTCGACGACTCAACTCACGGAGCCGAGGTCGAAGAGATCACGGTAATGATCTTCGAAGTGACGTCGGATGAGTCGATGCTCGGGAAGTCGGACCTGAGGGTCATGAGCGACGATGCGCGACGCTGCATCGCGCGCCCTTTCGAGAAGATCGCGGTCGAGCACGAGATCGGCAACGGTCAACGTCGGCGCGCCGCTCTGCCGCGTGCCGAAAAGTTCGCCCGGACCACGCAACTCCAGGTCGACTTCGGCGATCCGGAACCCGTCGTTCGTCTCGACCATCGTCTTCAGGCGCCGTTCGGCGCTCCGTTCTTCTTCGCGCAGCTCCGACGGGTCAAGGTCCTTCAACAATCGTCGATATTCCGCTGATTTCGACATTAAAACGCAGTATGACTGGTCAGCTCCACGCCCGACACGTCCCCGCAGCTGGTGTAATTGGGACAGGCCGAACCGCTCGGCGTTCTCAATGACCATGACCGTCGCGTTCGGAATGTCGATCCCAACCTCGATGACCGTCGTCGAGACGAGGATCTGGACCTTCCCGGATTGGAAATCATGCATCACCCCTTCCTTGGCATCCCCCTTCATCCTTCCATGGAGGAGACCGACGGAGCATTCCGGAAAGACCCTCGTCCGGAATGTCTCATATTCTTCCGTCGCAGCCTTCAAGTCGACCTTTTCCGACTGTTCAATAAGGGGGAAGATGATGTATGCCTGCCTCCCCCGCCCAACCTCCGCCCGGATGAATTCCAAAACCTTCGACTTCTGCTCCTCCGTCCGGACGGCTGTGACGATCGGTTTCCGGCCTGCGGGGAGCTCGTCAATCGTGGACACATCCAGGTCGCCATACAGCGTCATGGCCAGCGTCCGGGGGATCGGGGTGGCCGTCATAACCAACAGATCGGGATGCGTACCTTTCTGGCGGAGAACAGACCGTTGCGCAACGCCGAATCGATGCTGTTCGTCGATCACCACAAAACCCAGGTTCGGGAAATCCACCTGTTCTTCGAGGAGGGCGTGTGTTCCCACGACCAATTGTGCCGACCCCCGCCGAATATCCTCCAAGACGTCTTCACGCAATTTCTTTCTTTGGCCGCCGATCAAGAGCCGGACGTTGATATTCAAACCGCGTGTCATCTCCGCAAGTGTTTGCAGATGTTGTTCCGCCAGGACCTCTGTCGGAGCCATGAACGCGGCCTGGTAGCCGTGGTCGATCGCTCGCAAGCACGCCGACAGCGCAACGACTGTTTTTCCACTCCCGACATCACCTTGCAGAAGCCGGTTCATGGGGCGCGGAAGGCGCATATCCGCTTCGATCTCGCCAAGTACGCGTTCTTGGGCACGCGTGAGCGTGTACGGCAATGCTGAACGGAGAAGTTGCTGGCGGGGACTCGCCCCGGCGAATGCAATTCCCGGAAGAAGAGCGTCATGCGTCTTGCGGAGAAACAGCATTAACTGAAGGAAGAACAGCTCGTCGAACTTCAGCCGCTGAAGCGCCTTGGCAAGTTCATCCCAAGAGCCGGGAAAATGCACCTTCTGAATGGCTTGCGTTAGAGGCCAGAGTCCTTCGAGCTTCGGGAGGTCGCCATCAAGAATCTCCGGAACGACGCGGGAGACTTGAGGCAGTGCATTCCGGACTATGCGCCGGAAACCGCGGCTGTCAAGTCCGATACGCGACAGTTCGGCCGTCGACCGATATTTCGGGATGATCGTCCCGGTATTGAACAGCTTCCCCCAGTCGGGCTCGTCTTCTTCGGAGCTTGCCAGTCGGTCGAATTGGGGATGGACGAACTGCGGCCGTCCGAGTTTGTCACGACCGGGAATCGCGGAGAGCGCCAGCGTTTCGCCCACGGTGAAGGCGTCTTTATAATAGCTGTATCCCTCGAACCAAACGCAGGAAATCTTTCCGCTCTCGTCGCCGACCGTCAGCAGGAAGATGATGCGATTTCCCTTCTTTGTCCGACGGGCCTCCTGCTTCAGCACCTGTCCGACGACGGTGATGTATTCTCCGGCTTCGATGAATTTCCGGATGTCGCCGATCGGAACGATCTTGCTCCGGTCGAGATAATCACGCGGAAAATAATAGAGCAGGTCCCGGACCGAACGGATTCCCATGGCGTCAAGGGCCTCGTAACGGCGAGGGCCGACGCCCTTGACGTACTGGAGG
>MHAK01000135.1 GCA_001802945.1 Ignavibacteria bacterium RIFCSPLOWO2_12_FULL_56_21
GGTTCAGTTCGATGCAGGAAGGTTAACGAGCGGAACGTACTTCTATCGTCTGGTTGCGGAGGGAAAAGTGATGACGAAGAAGATGCAGGTGGTGAAGTAATGCCGTTGAGAACTCAAAAGGAATAATGGAATATTGGAATGATGGAATGTTATCGCAAGGATTGTGGAAGGGGTTTTGAAGAAACGTCGTCGTTGGTAGGCCCTGGAGAACAGTATCGTTATTGCATGGGCGCGGTCATTGTGAAGTATTTCCGAGGTAGTACCTTCAATCGCACTTGGTATTTGGTCGTTCCTTGTTGAATATTCATTATTGACTGCTTCACCTCGACAAAGTCCTACTCCGCTTTACCACGTAATCTTGCTTCTCCTCCTCGGGTCCGCTTCCCCCTCGTTCCATTGCAGTGACGTGTGCTTGTCGCAGAGGCCGATCGGATATTTCGCATTGAAGATTTCGGTCGTCTTTTCGGGGCACCATTCCCGCGCCTTCTTTTTCGTCTCCACGCAGATCGTATCATCGATCACGCCATCCGGCTGATTGAACGATTCAAACGGCAGGGCGATGGACGGGTCTTCATAGGTATACTGCATGAAGCGGGCCCAGACGGGGGCGGCGGCGCGCCCTCCCTGACCCTCACTGCTTCGGAACTTGATCCGGTTGTCGTCAAACCCGACCCAGGCCCCTGCGACGATGTGGGGGGTGAATCCTACGAACCACGCATCCCCATAGTCGTTCGTCGTTCCCGTTTTGCCGGCGGCCGGTCCGGTGTAGAACGCCCGCACGCCGCGGTAACCGGTCCCCGAATTGACGACGCCTTTCATGAGGTCGGTCATGATATACGCCGTTTCTTTGCTCAGCACTTCGCTCTTCTCGGGCGTGTTCTGTTCAATGACGTTGCCGTCCTTGTCCTCGATGCGCAGGATGGCGATGGGGGAGACGAGGACGCCCTCGTTGGCATACACGCCGTAAGATGAGACGAGGTCGAGCGGCATCACCTCAACGGACCCCAGGGCGATCGACTCATACGGCGGTATCCGGGAACGGATGCCCATGCGATTCGCATATTCGGCCACCTGTTTTGCGGGGGCGATCTCGAGTATGGCTCGCACGGTCACAAGGTTGATGGAGAATCTGACGCCGTCGCGGAGCGTAAATCTTCCCCCAACGCTCTTGTCATAGTTCTCGGGTGTCCATCGCGTGCCGTCGGGCATGGGGATCGTCACGGGCTGGTTCTGAATCTCATACGTCACGGGCGTCCCGTTGTCGATGGCGACGGTGTAGACGAACGGCTTGAATGCGGAACCGGGCTGGCGCCGGATCTGTGTCACATGATTCAAGCCGTACCGGAAATTCCGAAAATCCCTGCCGCCGACCATCGCCAAAATATGGCCTGTATGAGGATTGACGGCAACGAAGCCGACTTCGATATTCTGTGTCTTGTGCTTGACGGAATCGGTGAACGTCTGATCGGATGCGTAGAACTGAATGATGCTGTCGCGCTGCGTGGAATTGCGCGCCTTCCGGTAGGCATCGGTCTCCCGGATCGTCTTGTCGACGTTGTCCTGAAGTATGTCGGGATGTTCACGCCAGTCCCATGTGGAATCGAACACGGCCTGGAATACTGGGAAATGCTCGTCCACGGCACGGTTGGCGTTTCGCTGCATTCGGCTGTCGAGGGTGGTGTACACTTGAAGGCCGTCCCGGTACACGTCGAAGCCGTATTGTTCCGCTTTTTTCAGGAGCTGCTGACGGACCCATTCAACAAAATGCGGCGCGATGCCCACGCGGAAATCGGAATCCATGCTCATGATTCTGAGGGAATCGGCGCGAACGAAGTCGACGGAATCCTGCGGCACAATGCCGTCCTTGATCATCTGGCCGAGGACAATTTCGCGCCGGTCGAGAGCTCGTTCGGGATGTTTGATGGGGTCATAATACGACGGACCCTTCAGCATCCCGATGAGGAGCGTGTATTCACCCATCGTCAAATGCGACGCTGATTTTCCGAAATAGATCTGCGCGGCGGATTCGATGCCGTAGGCTGTGCGGCCGAAAAAAGCCACGTTGAGATACAGCTCGACGATCTCGTTCTTGGTGAAGTTCCGTTCGATCTGAATAGACGAGATCGCCTCGCGAAGCTTCCGCGTGATCTTATCAAAGAGATGACGGTCCGTGACCCTCAGGTAGAGGTTGCGGGAGAGCTGCTGCGTGATAGTGCTGGCTCCTTCCCGGTCAAGGTCGAACGCCAGGATATTCTTGACGAACGCCTTGAAGATCCGCGTCAGATGCAACCCCCAGTGATTGTAGAATTGCTTGTCTTCGGTGGCGATCAACGCGGGGACAAGCCCTGCCGGAAGCCGATCGAGGGGGATGCGGGTGCGGTTCTTATAGAAGAGCTGATCGAGTACCTCGCCGTCGCTGGAAAGGATCTTGGTCGAAAGCTCCGGCCGGGGGTTTTCCAGCTGTTCGAGGGAAGGAAGGCCGTCGATGATGTAGACGGTATACCACGTGAGAAGGACGACGACGACGGCCGCTACGACAAGCAGCATCGAATAGCGGTTATACGACCAACGCCCTGATTTCCGTGCGGCCTGCCTCCGGAATTCCGGGTCGTTGAAATATCGCTGCATTTCGTCGGAGCTATAGGTGGACTTGGACATGTGAAGTTGAGGGCCGATGGAGAAGATGGTCCACGAAGCACACGAAGAGAGTTATGTAATTGTGAATGGCGAAACTTGAAAGTGATATTGACCACCAAGAACACGAAGTAAATTGTGTTATTGCTTCGTGTACCTTCGTGGTCCAAACCTCTTTCACCACGCCCTTACTAACAAATTACCCTTCGTGTACTTCGTGGTGGATCTTTTCTTTATCCGCGCCTTTCGCGCTTTTCATTAGCCCGGAAGGTCTTCAGTGTAATGCGCCTGCCATCGAACACCGCATACGTATGTTCGTCGATCCAGTCGCCGAGGTTGATATACGTGCCATTCTGAAAGCGTTCGACGTGCGGCTGATGATTATGGCCCATAACGACCACATCGAATCCTTCGCGGATCTTTTGACGTGCGAAATCCACCATGTCGTTCCCTTCATACGTCTTTTTGCCGGTATGCTGCCGGCTCGTCCGGGAGGACCAGCGTGCGATCATGCCCGTGATATCGGGGTGGACCAGCGAAAACAGAAAGATACTGACCCTGTTTCGGAGCACGGACTTGAGCATACGGTAGCCTGTGTCGTTTCTCAGAAGCCCGTCTCCGTGATGCAAAAAGAAACGTTTGCCATAGAGGTTTCGCTCGATGGGTTCGAGAGAGACTTCGACGCCGAGTTGTTTTGGAAAGAACGATTTCAGCCAGAAATCGTGATTCCCTGCAAGGAACGTTATGCGGACGCCTGCATCGGTAAGTTCCGCGAGCTTGCCGAGAACGCGCACATGTCCGGATGGGATGACCGAGCGGTATTCGAACCAGAAGTCGAACAGGTCGCCGGCGATAAACACCTGTTCGGCGTCCCGCATGATCGTGTCGAGAAATCGCAGGAGCATGCGTTCCTTCGACCGTTCGCGCTCGGGAGTGTCCAGGCCGAGATGAACGTCAGAAAAGAAGTAAATGCGGGTGCGCTTCGGAGGCTGAATTCTTGCCACGTTCGGAAATATCGGTCAAAATCGAAGTGTTGAATACCGAAAAAACAAGGGAAAAGCAAGGCTGGCCAATATCGGGCATTACTTCCCGAACAGCATCTTGCCGACGAAAACCTTTGCGGAGCTACGTTGAGAAGAAATGGTGATTCGACAGAGATACACGCCGCTCGCCGTGTTGTGTGGCGTCCAGTCGATGGCGTGACGCCCGGGAGCGAACATTCTGTCTGTCAGGCATGCGATCATGCGTCCCTGGAGGTCGAGGATCTCAAGACGGACATGGGCCTGTTCCTCCAATTCGAATGGGATCCGTGTTCGATCGTTGAATGGATTGGGGAAGTTCTGTCGAAGCGCATGGACGCGTGGAATATTGGGCACAAGAACCAGCGGCCCCACCACGGTCTCATCATTGACGGTGACACGCACGCACACCCAGTAGGCGGTATGAGGACACGTGGAACAGCAGCCGGGAATGTTCTTGTTGAGCAGGCCGTCGACGTCGATATGATTCAACCCGACACCGGTGGCCCAGCCGTAGTTCAAGGAAAGGCCTCCGCAGAAATCGACGCCCCAATCGAACAGTACCCCTTCGGCTGCGACGGGAACGCCGGAGGAGTCGACCACATCAGCGAACAGAGCCTGAAGCCACTCCGTCGGATGGTCGCACGACGGATAACAGTCGGTGTTCAAGCTTCCGAATCGAATCGTAACGCTGTAGGCGGCGGCCTGTGCTTCTGCCTGGCGCGTCCATACGCCGAGCACAACCGCAACGATCAGCAGGGTGTTCCGAAATCGGCATCGATTCGACCGGCAGCGCGGGGCAAGGCTGAGGTGTTGCACGTTGTACTTCACCGCATGATAGCTGCGAGAGGAAGCACGGCTCGGAAGCAACTGCCCGAGCCGACCTTGCTTTCGACCTCGAGCGTTCCGTTGTGCGCCTCGGCGATCCACTTTGCGATCGACAGGCCGAGCCCGCTGCCAGGGGGGGCCTCGTAACCTTCGCGATGAACGCGATGAAATCTATTAAAGATAAGGGGCATTTCGTCGGGCGGAATGCCCACCCCGTTGTCCAGCACGCTGACGACGGCCGCCCCATTCTCGCGTTCGAGTCGAACTGTAACGCTGCCGCCCGCAGGCGTGTACTTCACAGCGTTATCCACAAGGTTGAGAAACAGTTGTCGCAAACGCTGAGGGTCGCCGTTCATCGTCACCGGCGACCGCTCTTCGAATCCGACCGATATGTGTTTTTCTTCCGCAAGGACCTGTGCATCGTCCCTGATCTGGCGCAGGAGCTCGTGGAGAGGCACAGAGGTGATCTGCAGTGAGTGGCGTCCCAGGTCGGACCGAATGAGCGACATGAGGCTCTCGACGATTGAAGAAAGTCGGAGGAGTTCGTCGTGGAGACTGACGAGCAGTTCTCGCGTTTGCCCGTCGATCCGACTGTTCCGGAGTGCCACTTCGATCTCTCCCCGCATGATCGTCAACGGTGTGCGAAGCTCGTGGGAGGCGTCGGCGGAGAATTGTTGGATCTGGGCGAAGGACGACTGTAATCGGCCGATCATGTCGTTGAACTGAGCAGTCAGCCTGCCGAGCTCGTCGTCCACCCGGGCCGCGGGGAGCCGCCGGCTCAGATTCTCGGCCGTGATCTCCCGGGCTGCATTCGTCAGATCGTCGACCGGTGCGAGGGTTTTGCTCGCCAGGAACCATCCCCCGATCACGGATATGATGAGCGCCAGAGGGGCAAAAAGGCGGAAGGAGAAGAAAAAACTGTCGAGCGCCTCATTCACGGTTTCGAGGGGATACGCGACGAAGATTTTGACAAAGTCATTCTGCGTAACGGCGAGGCGGAGTTCTTCTCCCCCGGGGCTCCGGGAGGTCACCACTTGCACCCATTTGTACGGAATATCCGCATGTTCCAGCTTCTGAATTCCGAGGCTTTGAGAACGGTAGAGCAGGTCGCCGTTGCGGTCCAGGATCTGAATATAATGACGGCGCGGACTCAGGAGAGTATGCTGGTAGATCTCCCCCCAGAGGGCGTCGGCCTCATCTTCCTCCGCGATCGTGGAGTCGGGAGCGGGCGCCTGCTGTTGCGATGCGATCTTGCGCAATTCGCGCAATTCCCGGACGGCTGCACGCTTCAGCTTTATGCGTCGGGCTCTGGGCTCGATGAAGTCGTTCACCCATTTGATCTCGGAGCGCAGAGAACGGTCGAGATTGTCGACAAGGGCATTGCGCGACACCACGTAGGACGTGACGCCGTAAACGACGAGCGTCGCCGCGAGCCAGAGTGCGTACCAGGACGTCAGGCGCGTGCGTATGGAATGAAAGAACGTCATTTCACGCCGGGCCGATGCTCCAGGACATACCCCTGGCCGCGTTCGGTGTGGAGCAGCCGCGACGGGAATCCCGCGTCGATCTTCTTCCGGAGATGGTTGACATAGACGTCCACGATATTCGTTCCGGGGTCGAAATCATACCCCCATACGTCGCGCGCGAGCTGCTGGCGGTTAACGAGCTTTCCTTCGTTCCTCATGAAGTATTCGAGGAGCGTGTACTCTCTTGTCGTCAATTCAATGGTGCGTCCTGTGCGCTGCGCCTTGCGGCTGACCGTATCGAGAACGAGGTCGGCAACGCGCAGTTCCGTTCGGGACGCAGACCTGCGGAGCATCGATCGTACCCGGGCCAGCAGCTCGTCGAAGGAGAAGGGCTTGGTCAAATAATCGTCCGCGCCGCTGTCGAGGCCGGACACGATGTCCTCGGTGGAGCTTCGCGCAGTGAGCATGAGGACTGGAAGGACAATGCCGTCGGTGCGGAGGTCCCGGAGAACGTCGAACCCGTTTTTGTGGGGGAGGAGGACATCGAGAATCAGCAGGTCGAAGGAATTGGTGCGGACCTTCTGTTCGCCCGTCACACCATCGGCAGCGGTGTCGACCGCATATCCTTCGCCTTCGAGGCCGCGCCGAAGGAATCGGGCGACCTTCACTTCATCCTCAACGATCAGGATCTTCAGCGGGGCAGGGGCCATAATGCATTCAACAACGTGCAACGTACTCTGAAATGGCCCGAAGGTCAAGAGCGGGCCTGTGCGTTGTCGTACGGAACAAAATTGGCTATATTCTCCTTCCATTCAGAACGACCATGCGTATTCTTTCCGCACTTCTCGTGGCCTCCCTGTCCATGCAGGGATGTGTGCAAACGATCGCCATCCGAACTGTCGGCGGCATTATGGAGTACGGGTTCGAGGCGTTCAACGAAGAATCCGACCTCGATCTTGCACGCGAGGGACTGAGCGGCAATCTGAAATTGCTCGAGGCTCTGATCAAGGGAGACCCGGACAACGAGCAGATCCTGCTGTTCGCGGCCCAGGGATACAGCGCCTATGCGCTTGCCTTCGCAGAGGACGACAGTGTCGAGCGGGCGCGGCCAATCTACCTGCGCGCTCGCGACTATGCGTTTCGAATCCTCGATCAGCGTTCGGGGTTCAAAAACGCGCGCAAAGGCAGCCTCGAAGAACTTCGGACCGCAGTCTCGGCGTTATCCAAAGACGACGTTCCGGCGGTCTTTTGGGCTGCGTTTTCGTGGGGGTCGTACATCAATATCACCAGGGAAGACGCCATCGTCATGGCGGACCTTTCGAAGGTCGATGCCCTGATGGAATTTGTGCTTGTGAACGACCCGTCCTACTATTACGGCGGAGCCGATCTGTACTTCGGGTCGATACAGGGAACGATTCCGGCAGTGTTGGGCGGACGTCCGGAAAGATCGAAGGAACATTTTGAGAAGTCGCTGTCTTTTTCTGGCCGGAAGTTCCTGATGGCCCAGGTGATGTATGCGAAGACGTATTGCGTGCAGGTCCAAGACCGCGACCTTTACAAGAAGCTCCTGGACGAAGTGGGAGATGCATCGATCGACATTCTGCCCGAAGTGCGCCTTCCGAATGCGGTCGCCAAACACAAGGCTCGCCGGCTCCTGTCACAGATCGACGAACTGTTCTAAGGAAAACGTACGATGAGACGACTCGGACCCATGATTTGCCTCTCCTTCCTGATGTGTGCGTCTGCCGGTCCATTGGCAGCGCAGCAATACACAGTGAAGTTCGCGACCGTGGCGCCGGAAGGAAGCTCATGGATGAAGATCATGAGGGAATATGACGATGCCGTCCGAAAGGAAAGCGGCGGACGCATGCGCTTCAAGGTGTATCCTGGAGGAGTTCAGGGGAAAGAACAGGACGTTCTCCGGAAGATTGCGATCGGTCAGCTTCAGAGCGGCGGGTTCACGGGCGTCGGTCTGGGCGAGATCGCCCCATCCGTGCGCATCCTCGACGCCCCTTTCCTGTTCCGGTCACACGACGAAGTGGACCGCATTCTGACCGTCTTTACGGGCGAATTTGAAAAAGCGTACGAGGCGAACGGCTACGTGCTGCTCGGATGGGCGGAGGTGGGGTTTGTCCATGTCTTCACCAACGTCGAGGTCAAGACGCCGAATGACCTCTCGAAGCTGAAAATGTGGACGTGGGAAGGGGACCCGATCGCCGGGGCCGCGTTCAAATCGCTGAATATGCGCCCGATCCCGCTGACGCTCGAAAACGTCCTGACATCGCTCCAAACCGGGTTGCTCGATGCATTCTACACATCGCCGTATGCGGCGCTTGTGCTGCAGTGGTACACGAAGGCAAAATACATGGTGGATGTGCCGATCGCCAATGCCGCGGGGGCGGTCGTCGTATCCAAGAAGTACTTTGACACGCTGCCGAAAGATCTCCAGGACATTCTTGTCCGCAACGGTCGAACGTATTTTCGCAAACTCACCGAGACGAGCCGCAGGGAGAACGAAGATGCTGTCGCAGAGTTCAAACGCCGCGGGATTACAGTGATCAGAACCAAAGAAGGAGATCTGAAAGTGTACCAGGATGCCGGCGTTTCAGCGCGGAAGCAGCTCACGGGTTCGATGTTTACCGCCGACCTCCTGCAACGAGTTGAACGGGAGCTTGAACAATTCCGGATGAGCCAAAAAGGCGGCTCATGAAGGTCCTGCTCGCCGTCGACCGGGCGTTATCCCGGGTCGAAGGATGGATCCTGATCGCCCTATTATCGGTCATGGTCCTGCTCTCCTTCGTTCAGGTCGTACTACGAAACGTCTTCCATGAGGGGATCATCTGGGCGGACATTCTCCTGCGCCACATTGTACTCTGGATCGGATTTCTCGGAGCCGCCATTGCGACGAGCGAAGATCGCCACATCTCGATCGACGCCTTTGCCCGATTTCTGCCCGACCGCGTTCGTCATGCCGCATCGGCAATCACTCACCTCTTTGCGGCGGCTGTGTGCGGAATACTTGCACACGCATCGCTCACGTTCATTCACAACGACCTCGCCTCGGGGTCGGAGTTTCTGCCCGGAATTCCTGCGTGGTACAGTGAGATTATCATTCCGGTCGGATTCGTGCTGCTGGCCCTCCATTTCGTCATCCGCGCGTGTGTCAAAGTTGCCGCCGCCGCGGGAAGGGGGACGGCATGAACGCGTGGTTGGCCGTCATTCTGATCGTTCTCCTCGCACTCTTTGGGGCGCCCCTCTTTTCCATCATTGCTACGTTCGCGTTGTATGGATTCTCGTCTTCCGGGACCGACGCATCGGCCGTCATTATTGAACTGTATCGGATCGCGGATTCGGCCGCTCTTGTCGCCATTCCGTTGTTTACGTTCGCGGGATATATGCTTGCAGAGAGCAAGTCACCGCAGCGGCTGGTCGCATTGGCCCGCGCACTGGTCGGCTCGTTCCCCGGGGGCATTTCCTTCGTGGTGCTCGGCGTGTGCGCGTTCTTCACAGCCTTCACCGGAGCTTCGGGGGTCACAATTGTCGCGCTCGGCGGGATCGTCCTTCCCATGCTGGTCCAGCAAAAGTATCCCGAACGGTTTTCCGTCGGACTGGTGACGGCCTCGGGAAGCATCGGCCTGCTGTTCCCTCCAAGTTTGCCCATCATCCTCTACGGATTGATCGCTTCGGTCAGCATCGACCAGCTGTTTGTCGCCGGGGCGCTGCCCGGGCTGGTGCTCGTGGGCATTCTGACCGTCTACGGCATACGCGTGTCGTATACCGCAAAGGTTCCTCGGGTTCCGTTCGTTTGGAGTGAGCTCTGGTCGGCGATCCGTGCTTCCGCGTGGGAACTTCCGCTTCCCGTCATCATCATTGGCGGAATCTATGGCGGGGCCTTCACGGCTATCGAAGCGGCGGCGATAACCGCGTTCTATGTGTTCATCGTTGAAGTATTTGTGTATCGGGATCTGCATCTGACGCGCGACATACCTCGAGTGATGCGGGAGAGTATGGTGCTCGTCGGAGCGATCCTGGCGATCCTTGGAGTTGCGCTCGGCCTGACGAACTACCTTATCGACGAGGAGGTTCCGCAGCATCTCTTCGAACTTGTGAAAGACCACATCGACAGTCCGATCACGTTCCTCCTGATCCTCAACGGTTTTCTGATCATTGTGGGAATGATGATGGATATCTTCTCGGCCATCATCGTCGTCGTTCCTTTGATCCTTCCCATTGCGCGGGAATTCGGCATCGACCCCGTGCATCTCGGCATTATCTTCCTGACGAATCTGGAGATCGGCTATCTTACGCCTCCCGTGGGATTGAATCTTTTCCTGGCGAGCCTAAGGTTCGAGAAGCCCGTCTTCGAAGTGGTCCGGTCAGTTGTCGTGTTCATTGCACTTGAGCTTGTGGCGTTGGCGGTGATCACGTACGTCCCGGACCTCAGTTTGTGGCTCGTGAGGGCGCTGGGGACGCAGTAGAAGATTCACCACAAAGCACACGAAGGATATATTGGTTCTTGTAGGTTGCAGAGAAATGTTATTGTCCACTAAGAACACTAAGAAAAACTTTTAACTCATTAACTCTTCGTGTTCTTCGTGGGTGAATCTTTTAAGGAGGAGCAACATGGATAAGAAGAAAGTCATCGACCAGCTTAACAAAGCCATCGAGCTGGAGTTGACGGGAGCGATGTGGTATCTCGCCTCGTCGTTCAATGTGTTCGGTTTCACGCGTCCGGTGATCGTCGGATTCCTTCGGGAACAGGCGACGGAATCAATCGGCCATGCGACGAAGCTGGGCGAAAAGGTGGTGGACCTCGGAGGAACTCCGGTCGTCAAAGTTGCCGAGAAGAAACCGACGAAGGGTTCAGTGAAGAAGATACTTGAGGAAAGCCTAGCCCACGAACAGCGGGCCGTCGACCATTATGCATCCATGGTATCGCTCGTGGCGGACGACGTGGTGATGGACGCGTTTGTACGGGAGTTTGTGGTGGAGGAATCGGAGCATGTGGCAGGAGTGGCGAAGATGTTAAAGGAGATGTAAGGACACGGTAATTGTCAATTTTCGATTTTCGATTGCCGATTGGCATTCGAAAATCTACAATGGACAGTCGACAATTCCAACGCCCCGTCCGACGCTCGGCCGGGGCTTTTTCTTATTCACCCCGTCGGTCCCCGACGGGTGTGTATTGCTTGTTCACGGTACCGACCATAAATGGTCGGTCCGGGATCACACGGTCGCTCCGCGACCGGTTGCTTGTGTCGATCAGTCTCTTCCGATCAATATAATGCGCTCGCTTGTCCGTCCTCAGGGGAGCGGTGTAGGCGTAACGCATGATACATGGTCGGGATGGGCTTGTGTATCCGTCCCGTAGGGACGGTGTGATCATAATCCGACCGTTCACGGTCGGGAAGGGGTGGGAAGCTATGGTGATAAAGATTTCTTAGAGCGCAAACGCCTTTCTTACCCCCACGCTCCACGAAAACCGCAAGTCAGATGTCGAAAGTTCAGAAGGCGTATAACTCGCTCCGGGAGTGATAGTCGAGCTCCAGCCGTTGCCCAGCCGTATGACGGTGACGAGCATGAGGTCGAGGCCGGTGATGCCGGAGACGGTGACCGTTGAGGACGGCGATGAGGTGAACGGTGAATTCCCCATTTTACGCTTGAGGGATCCCGAAGTTGTCTGTTTCGATCCGAAGGAAAGTTGTGCAAGGGGCAGGAAAGCAATACCGTCCAAATCCATGAACGACGATATGTCGATGCTGAAGAATGTCGCGCCGCTGTCGCCAAAATACCGGTCCACCGTGGCGCCAAACGACACGTCCTCGCCGTCGTGGTCCAGGGAGATCGACGCGCTCACAGGAGAAGAGCGAAAGACGCTCGTCGAGGTCGACGCATACCATGACCGGCTAAGTTCGAATCCCATGCTCCATGTCGGGTCGAGATCGACGTCGAAACCAACCGAAAGGTCGGTCCGTTGCCAGACCGCACTTGCTCCGGGGGCCGTGACGAGCGCAAACATCGCCGAGAAACCGGAACTATGGTCCAGACCGGCTCCGCCAATGACGGTCGTCTGCTCGGGTCCGGTATCGACGCCGTACGTGCTCAGACGGTTCAACAGACGTACTCCTGCCGATGCCGTCCAGGAGGCGTCCTCAATTTCCTCTTCCGGTTCCTGTGTCCACGCCGCCGAAGTCAGCGCAAAGACGCACGCCAGGGTCCGAACGAGCTTGCGTACAAGAAAAGGGTCTCTTTCCAGAGGACGGAGACCCTTGAAGTTCCGATGCATGTCGGCCCTTAGTGTTTCTGCTCTTTCATCTCGCTCTTCATGTCCTTCTTCATGTCCTTCCTTGCCGACTTTGCAGACTTCTTCGCCGACTTCTTGGCTCCTTTCGTAGCCTTTTTCGCATCCCTCTTTTCCATGTTCTCCGCCTTCTTCTCCATGCCGTGAGCGGCGTTCGGCGATGGCGTTGCGGGCGTGGCCTTCTGCTGTTCACCCGTCGGAGGGGTCGCGGGAGTCGCAGGCTGCGACTTACCCTTCTCCTGCTCCTGGGCAACCAGTCCAAGGCTGCCGATGACAAAAAGTGCTGCGACGATGAAATGCCTCATAGATCCTCCTGCAGGTTATTGGAACTCGTAAGTGCCCAGTCTGGGCATCGCACGATATAGACGGCGGCAATCTCGTTCAGTGTTCCGCAAACCGCAAGTTCTCCCGTCACGATGAGAAATATTTCATGAAACTTCGGGGATTCTGCAAGAATTCGAGTGTCCGTCGTCACGTAGTCGGGTCAATACGCGCTACTTGTGAGCGGTGAGTTGTGGCAGGTGACGCGCGTCTTAAATGATGAATCCACGAAGGGCCACTAAGACTAAGAAGAGCCGGTACACGAAGGAGCACGAAGGTAACATGAATTTGTTTTGTCTTCGTGTGTCTTCGTGGTCCTTCGTGGATGAGTTTTTAAGTCGCGCAATCCGATCAAAGAATGTGCACTACGCGGCACTAGTTCGCCGCCGCTCGGAGCGTAAACTTGGGGATTGTCACTTCAAACGTGGCGCCATCCTTGCGCCGCATGAAATAGGAGCCTTCCATGCTTCCTTCCATCGTTTCAAGAATGCAGAAGGAGTTGTACTCGTGCGAGCGCCCCGGCGGAATGACCGGCTGCTTACCGACGACGCCTTCGCCGTCGACCTCCTCCGTTTTTCCGTTGGCATGCGCAATGTGCCAGCGACGGCGGAGCAACTGCACTGTGTCGTGTCCGAGGTTCTCGATGGTAATGAAATAGGCAAAGACGAACTTCCTTGCCAACACATCCGATTGTGCGTCAAGATACAGCGGATGTACGACGACTCTAATGTCTGAGGTGACTGCGGAATAGGAGTAGAGGCGGGCGTGCATGGGACTTGACACGTCGCCGGCTCGCGCGGTGTTCGCGAGAGCCGGCCGTGGTTACACGTAGTGCAGTGCTATTTTCCGGAGAATCGGCGGGCGGCCTCATCCCAGTTGACGACGTTCCAGAACGCTGCAAGATAATCGGCGCGGCGGTTCTGATACTTCAGGTAGTAGGCGTGTTCCCACACGTCGACGCCGAGCACCGGAGTTCCTTTGACGTCGGCAATGTCCATCAGCGGATTGTCCTGATTCGGCGTCGAACTCACGACAAGCTTGTTGCCGCTCTTGACAAGCCATGCCCATCCGGAACCGAAGCGGGTCATGCCGGCATTGGCGAATGCCTCTTTGAACTTATCGAACGAACCAAAGTCCCGGTCGATGGCCGCAGCAAGGTCGCCGGCCGGAGCACCGCCGCCGTTCGGCTTCATCCATGTCCAGAAGGCGGAATGGTTCCAATGTCCGCCGCCGTTGTTCCGGACCGCGGGGGGGAGCTTGGAAATGCCCGACAGGAGTTCCTCCAGCGATGTGGAAGCATTCGGTGTTCCTTCGATCGCCTTGTTCAGGTTGGCGACATACGCAGCATGATGCTTGCCGTGATGGATCTCCATCGTCATTTTGTCGATGTGCGGTTCGAGAGCGTCGTGCTTGTAGGGAAGTTCGGGGAGTGTGAATGCCATGACGGGTGCCTCCTGAGAATGAGAAAGTAGGTGTCTCGATGCGGAAGGGGAGCGTCCGGACAGAACGGCAGCGCCCAACCCGAGAGCCGATGACCGGAGAAAGGTTCTTCTCTGCATTTCTCAAAAATACGAAATGGCGGTGCGAATTGCCAACGTTGGGCGATGCTGAAAAGCCAAATACTGAACCGCAAATGGACGCGAATGAACGCAATTAGGTGTGTACTCATGCCACAGCCATGCCATCAACGGCCTATATCCTTATTTCAACGGAAAACGCGTACGCTATCGTGCGGCCGACAAGCGTGGCCGAGAGGTTGGGTTGCACAAGCATCGTGGGCGAAGGCCTTTACTATCGGATCAAGCCTGCTGGGGAAGGCTTTGGTAATGTCAAGAGTTATGTGTAAAAGGAGCAGGGCGATTCTTCCAGTTGTTGTTTAACATTCCAAAGACGTTGTGATAGATCCGAT
>MHAK01000136.1 GCA_001802945.1 Ignavibacteria bacterium RIFCSPLOWO2_12_FULL_56_21
GAATCCACTTGCTCCCACTCCATTCCATTATTCCATTATTCCATCATTCCTTGACTCGACAACTCTTTTCAGTCATACTCCCGGAATAGCCCCACCGGTCACCTTCTTCATCTCTTCCTGTGCAAGGGCATTCGACTTTTCGAGCGCCTGGTTGACCGCTGTCAGGACCAGATCTTCGAGCATGTCCTTTTCGTTCGGGTTGACCACGTCTTTGGCGATCTCGATCTTCATCAGCTTTTGTTTTCCGCTGACAACAACGCGCACCATGCCGCCCCCTGCATCGCCGGTCACAGACCGATTTTCAAGGTCAGCCTGTACCTTCGCCATTGCTTCCTGTACCTTCTGCATCTGCTTCATCATGTGCTGCATATTCGGCATGCCGCCCTTGAACATGGTAAAGTTCCTTTGAATGAAGGCTTGAACCACAATGGAATGCTGCGAACAACCCGCAAGAAGGACTTACCCGCGAATCCACACTAATCGACACGAATATTCGGATTTCCAATTCGTGACTATTCGTGAAGATTCGTGGGAATTCTTTTAAGGGCGCTGGAACGAAGATAACTCGAATTGCCAGGAGATTCAATCAGGCGTGGAGCGAAGCGGGACGGAGCTCGGAGTCGACCTGAGAGCCGATCCTCACAACAAGCTCGGGCAGTGACTTTACATCCGCAAGCTTCGTGCGAAAATTTACAATGCAGGCTCTCAAGAGATATGTGCCATCGACAACCGCATTCGAAATGAACGCCTCTCCACCGGTCTGGAGTCGGTTCAAGAGTTCCCGATTAAGGTCGTTGACATATTCCGCGGCAGCCTCTCCTTTGCCCCGCAGGTCTTGAGGCAGATACCGGAATGTCGCAATGCTTAAATTTTGTGCGAAGGGCTCAAGCGCCGGTTGACGACGGACGGCATCGAACATCGCACGGGAAAGTGAAATGTCGTCGCGGATCATTCGAACAAATCCCGCTTTCCCAACCATGCGCAGTGCCAGCCAGACTTTAAGTGCCCGAAATCCGCGCGAATTTTGCATGCCCAGTTCATAGTAGTTCAAAGCGGGTTCCTCTTCGGACACCTTGAAATTGTAGTATTCCGGGTGGAAACTAAAGGCGTCCTCCAAATGGGCGGGATTCTTCACCAGCGTGCAGCCAGCTTCAAGCGGGCTATACAGCCACTTGTGGGGGTCGAGAGCCAAAGAATCTGCCTCGCTGAGTGCAAGAAGGTCATCGGAAATCCTCGGCAACGCCGCAGCGGGGGCCCCGTACGCCCCGTCCACATGGAACCATACCTCCTGTCGCCGGCACACCGCGGCGATGTCGCGCAAAGGGTCCACGGCTCCCACGCCCACAGTTCCCGCCGTACCGACGACGAGCATGGGAAGATATCCTGCCGACCTGTCCATGGCGATCCGCTGCTCCAGTTCCTTCACATTCATTCGCCGGTCGGCATCGACGGGGATCCAGCGGATCGATTCCAGACCCAGTCCGAAAAGGTCCACCGCCTTGTGGATCCAGGTATGCGTTTCCTGCGATACGTACACCGTCATTGCCGCCGGACCGCTGCGTAAGCCCCCTGTGCGAATATCCCACGTTGCTTTCGCCTTTCGAGCGGCAAGAAACCCGATGAAGTTTGCCATGTTGCCGCCGCTGACAAGCAGGCCGCCGCAGGTCGTGGGATAGCCGATGAGCTCCGCGATCCAGCGAATGGTCTGCGCTTCGATCTCGCTCGCGACAGGCGAGAGCACCCAGGCACCGACGTTCGGGTTGACCGCCGATGCAATGAGGTCGCCGAGCATGCCGAGCGGAGCCGGCGAGGAAGTTATGTATCCCCAAAATCTTGGATGGCCGTTGAACAGCGATTCGTCGAACAGCAGTTTGGTGGTTGCACGAAGCAGCGGGCCCGGGGCCATACCCCGTTGGGGCAGCTTTCCCGTGCCGAGCAATTTCCGGATGCGTTTCGGTGCAGAGCCGGCAGTGACGCTTCCCTTGGGCATTGATGCGAGAAACTTCGCTGTGTCATCGACAGCACGACGCCCGACCGACCGAAATGCGGCGGGAGACATGTCGAGAGGGGCAATTCGTTTGGAGGCTTGTCGTCGTGATTTCCGTGTGCTCATCATGGCTGGGTGGGTCTTCGATGATGGAAGACACAATGTATGAAAGGAATTTCAGGGGAAAAAGGAGGCGGGAGGATTTTCTGCGAGGGGATATCATTGATGCATATCTACTCCAGTTCGACTTCCGGTGACTTGATAGCGCCGCCCAACACCAGGCGCACTGTATGCGTGACGCCATCATCTACCAGATGTATGCTCGCTGGACCGCCTGCCGGAGGCGTCGGTTGCCCAATACCATCCAGCGTACAGCTGGCGATCCCCCTACTTACTCCATCCGGATTTTCAACCCTGATCTCGTAATATGCGGAATGGAACCGATACCGAATGTCGAAGTCTTTCCAAGCTTTCGGGATGCATGGATCGAGGAGCAGTGTTGCACCCTGCAATCGAAATCCGAGCATCCATACCAAGCCTGCGCGGTACAACCACCCGGCGGAACCGGTGTACCATGTCCATCCGCCGCGGCCGCTATGAGGAGGTCGTGAATAGACATCCGCGGCCACGACATAGGGCTCAACTTTGTAGCGATCCATACGTGCGGGTGTACTCGAGCGGGCGATCGGATTGAACAGCGAGAACAGCTCCGCAGCTTTGTCCCCGTCGCCGAGCATTGCGAACGCGATCGCTGACCAGATGGCGCCGTGAGTGTACTGGCCCCCGTTTTCCCGGATACCTGGCGGGTATCCCTTGATGTAGCCAGGCTCACGCGATGTTGTGTCGAACGGCGGGGCGAAGAGCAACACCAGCCCTTCAACGCGCCGAACGAGCTGCTCATTCACTGCCGCCATCGCCTGTGCGGCGCGGGCAGGATCAGCCGCACCCGAAATCACGCCCCACGACTGCGCAATGGAATCGATCCGGCATTCTTCGCTCGAAGCCGAGCCAAGCGGCGTGCCGTCGTCGTAAAATCCTCTGCGATACCAGTTTCCATCCCACGCTTCACGTTCCAGAGATTCTCGCAGGTCCGTTGCATACCGCATCCATGCGGCGGCTCGCATATGATCGCCGCGCGCTTTCGCTAAAGGAGCGATCAACAATATGGTCATGTACTGGAACCAACCGAGCCACACGCTTTCCCCCTTGCCTCCTTCTCCCACCTTATTCATACCGTCGTTCCAGTCCCCCGTTCCCATCAACGGCAACCCGTGGATCCCGGTCGAAAGGCTGCGGTCGAGGGCGAGGGCACAATGTTCGAACAATGTGGCGTGTGTGCCTGAAACGCTGGGCTGAAAGAACGAATCATGTTGCTCGATCCGAAGGATGGGACCTTCGAGAAACGGTATCATCTCGTCCAGGATCTCCTGATCGCCTGTCACTCCAATATAGTGGGCCGCAGCGTAAGGCAGCCAGACCGAATCGTCGGAGATCCTGGTTCGAACACCCAAGCCCGTCGACGGCAGCCACCAATGCTGAAGGTCGCCCTCGACAAACTGTCGTCCCGCGGCTCGAAGGAGATGTTCCCTTGTGAGCTCCGGTTTCGACACCACGAGCGCCATTCCATCCTGCAGTTGATCGCGAAATCCGTATGCACCGCCGGCCTGGTACAATGCCGAACGGGCCCACACCCGGCAAGCCAATGTCTGATACAACAGCCAGCGGTTGAGCAGAATATCCATCGATCGATCGGGGGTTCTCACCTGCAATGCACCCAGGGTTTCGTTCCAAAATGCTGTGACTGCATGAAGCACAACATCGAGGTCGAGCGTCCGAAACCGCATGATGAGCTCTTGCGCTTCGGCTTGCGTGGCTGTTTCACCAAGGAAGAAAACTACCTCCGCATGCTCACCCGGCCTGAGTTCAATCCCGGTTTGCATGGCGCTGCAGGGATCGAGTCCGGCGCCAACTCGGTCGGAGAGCAGCGCTCCATCATCGAGAGCGGCAGGATGCTCGAGCGTGCCATGTCGCCCAAGGAATTCCTTCCGGTCGCCCGTCCAGCTCATCTGTCGTCCGCCCAAGTCGACAAATGCTACGCGATCGCGGAAATCCGTTCTCCAAGGATTCCGCGCGAACATTGCCCCTGTCGTTGGATCGATCTCGGTCGAAATGTGCGGCGACGATGCCTCGCGTGATGAGGCCAGCACCCATTCCACATACGCCGTGACCAAAAGCCGTCGATTCCTGCTTGACGTGTTTGTGACTTTCAGGCGTGCGATTTTGATGGGATCGTTGAGCGGCACATACTCTAGAAGCTCGAGGGCTATGCCGTGCGACTCGCGTTCAAAGCGGCTGTAGCCTTGGCCATGCCGCGCAACATAGCGGCCATCCACTTCCCTGATCGGAAGAGCTGTCGGGGACCAGACATCACCGCTCACCTCGTCCCGAATGTAGAACACTTCGCCCGGTCTGTCGCACACGGGGTCATTTGACCTCGGCGTAAGCTGATTCTCCCGGCTGTTCAGCGACCACGTGTACCCGGAACCGTCGGTGGAGACTTGAAAACCGAATGACGGATTTGCGATCACATTGATCCATGGCGCCGGAGTCTCTTGCGCATCTCCCAAGGTCGTAACGTATTCGCATCCGTCGGCACTGAATCCACCGACACCGTTCGGGAACTCCAACGTCTCGGGGAGCGGGACAGCCTCCGTCGGAGCGCTGTCTGCTCGTTGAATGATCAAATTCTGCTTAATCCAATCCTTGGCAAGAAGTTGGACCGAAGGGCGCGGGACCGGCGGAACGTGCTCGAGGGCTTCCTGAACGTTGAGTTGCTCGGACAGACTGCCTCGACGGCTGAGCAAAACGGCCCGTGCGGCGCTCTGGAGAAGCATGCGCACTTCAAGTGAAACAAGATCCGCCCTCACAATGAATACACTACCTCCAGCAGCTGTCCCCTCGACATGCGGTCGCAACTGTGATTCGTTCGTCCGAATGATCGTTTCCAACGCACCTTGCAGGTCCATGTTGTAGGATTGCGGTTGTTCGTTGAGGATCACCAGATCGACGGGAAGCTGCTTCATCTGCCAGTATTCGTGCGCGCGCAACAGTTGACGGACTATGTCCAGGTCCTCCGGCGCGTCTATCCGCACAAGAACGACCGGCAGATCGCCGGAAATGCGATGTGCCCACAACGTTGACGGTCCGCTCCCGCTTCGCCGGAGCATTTCGGATCGTGGCCGCAGCGAAGGCTGAGAATACAGAACGTTACTGGCAAGATGCTGGAACAGATGCGCCTCTTCTACGCTTACGCGAAGATGGTGAAGTTGAACCTGCGCCTGGGTCCATGCAAGTGTGACGGCACGCTCAAACGAGGTCGCATCGTGATGCTTGTCGGCAAGGTCAAGCACTTCTTTTCGCGACGGCGCAACCATGGTCCAGAATGCTACGCGCACGGTGGTTCCGGGGGGGATTCGTACACAACAACGTATGCTGAAGACCGGGTCGAGCACAGTTCCCACCGTGTTGGAGAGCGGCCTGCCATCCATGACGGAAATCGGTGTGCGGATAGTGCGCCCCCGGCCAAGAAATCGCGCCCGATCTGTTTCATACTGCACGCTGCCGATGCTGTCCCCCTCAATAACGGCAAGGTGAGCAGCCCAGACCTCGGGTTCGCCGGATGATCTCCTGCGTCGCGTCGCCAGGAGAGTTCCAACTTCAGCAGCGAACTCTGTTTGAACAAAGAGTTTAGAGAAGGCAGGATGTGATACGTCGGCAGAGGGCTGCGCCAATACCACTTCAGCGTACGACGTCAACTCGATCTCCCGATCACGGTTCCCCAGATTCGACAGGGAGACCCGCCGTACTTCGGCATTGCTTTCAGGAGAAACAACGAGTTCGAGCGTCGTCGCCAAGGTTCCGTCCCGCCGTGCGATCTCAACCCGGCCTTCGGAAAATTCCACTTCATAGCTGTCCGGTTTTACGCCGGTCGGCTGATACCCCGCCGACCAGACGTATCCACTGGATACATCGCGGAGGAAAATGTACGCCCCCCAGTGGTCGCAGGTCACATCCTCACGCCATCTCGTGACTGCAAGGTCCTTCCACCGACTGTATCCCGAGCCCGCGCCGGTGATCATGACTGCGTAGCTTCCATTCGAGAGAATATGCGTCCGCGGGACGCGATCGTGCGGCGAATGGAATCTGCGATACATCGACGGTATCACTTCACGGACGTTGGCAGCCGCGGCCACTTCCTCTGCTCGCGGTCGGGCAATGGCAACATTGCGGGGAGTCCGCTCCTGCAACAACAGTTCGGTCGCCTGAATGATCGGCTCGGCGTGAAAGCGCGTTCGCATTGCGCCGTCGAACAGGGCATTGTCAATGGCGACGATCGTCATCCCTTGATGGTGCGCCATATAGGCACGAACGACGGCGACGTGATCCCCCTCCGGGAGGCGGGCCGGAGTGTAGTCCAATGCCTCGTAAAATCCGAATGTGCCGGAACCGCCGGCATTCCCAAGTCGGACAAAATTCTCGGCCGCCGCAGTTGGGTCCACCATCGCAGCAAGAGCTGTCGCATATGGTGCGATCACCGCGTCCTGGCTGAGACCCCGTTTCAGGCCAAGACCGGGAATACCGAAGGTCGAATACTGATACGTCAACTCGAGATCACGCACGTTGTATGCAGATTCTGAAACACCCCACGGAACGCCGAGCTCTCGGCCATATTGAATTTGGCGACGAACAATAAATCGGTGCGTCTGTCCCAGCAGACTCTCAGCCGGAGCACGCATCACCAGTGACGGCATGAGATATTCAAACATGGATCCCGACCACGAGATCAACGCCGACCCGCGATCGACGGGAGTGAGCGATCGGCCGAGCCCGAACCATGTCCGTACCGGAATGTCACCCTTCGCTATTGCGACAAAACTCGCCAGCCGAGCCTCCGAGGCTAGAAGGTCATAGCACGATGGGTCGAGGTTTCCCTCAACGACCCTGTACCCGATCGATAGAAGGTGTCGCTCAGGCTCGAACAGAAGACCAAACTCCATGTCCGAAGACATTTTCAGAGACGATTTCTTCAAAGAGACCAGACGTCGCTCCAATGCCTTGGCTGCTACGGCTGATCTCTTAAAGTATTGTATCAGAGCCTCAACGATGTCGTGTGAGCGCTTGTGCGAGTTACCGCCGTCAGGCTTTCTCGTTTGAAGAAGTACGAGGAGCGATATCGCCTCTTCACACCGATCAGGAATATCATCGAGTGCGGGAATCGGATCTGCGAGGAGTTTGAGGATGAAATCCGGAAACATCGTTGGATCATGTTGTATCGCAACAACGAGGTGCGACCATGGCTTCAACAGATCAGCATCACGTTCAGCCCCCTGTATGGAACGCCGGACCGCGTCCGTCCAGAAGAGTACGTCGCGGACCGGAACTGCTGGCGGGCCTTCACCCACCTCTTCTAAGATCGTCTTTGCACTAACGGCTAGCAGGTTGGAATGGTACTCAAGCACTTCGAGCTTTTGTGCGATTTCGGAGAAACTTGAGGCGTTCGTATGTAACACAGAGGTCAGTCCCTCGATTGCCTGGTTCAGCCCTCGTCGACTTTCCGTCCAGACCTCTTGATTCTCCCCGAATCCACGCATGGATTCACGACACAGTGCCAAAGCGTCTTGAATACCTGCGGTCCATAGTAAACTCACGAATGGACGATTTATCATCTCTGTACAGGCATGAGCAGTGGTGATCAGATGTCCCGCACAATTTCCGCTGTCAACGGAGGAGATGTATTTCGGGTCCAACGGGCGCAGGTCGTGCGTGTCATACCAGTTGTAAAAGTGGCCGCGGAATTTTTCTAGTCGGTTCATGCTTTCGAGCGTTGATTCCAAACGCTCGACGGTTTCATGCAGGCCGATCCAACCGAAGTCGTTCGCAGCGACCGTCGACAGGAGATACAATCCGAGATTGGTGGGAGAAGTCCGGTGGGCGATCGTCGGTTTCGGCTCCTCCTGAAAGTTATCCGGAGGAAGCAAATGATTTTCGTCTGTTACAAAGGTCTCGAAGAATCTCCATGTGCGGCGGGCGATCAGTCGCAACTTGAGTGCATCTTCATCCGAAACCGGGACTGGAGCGTCAAACGCCAGCGGTCGGCTCGTCCATTGCGCCACCAACGGCGCAATGAACCACAGGACGAGGAGGGGGGCAGCCATAAGCCAAGATCCGGCGGGTGTGAACACGACAATGATGCCCGCGACGCAGGAGAGAACAATTCCTCCGGACATCCGCCGATAGAATCCAAGAGTATTGAGAGGAAGTCCGAACTTCGCCTGCGCCGCGGTGACCCACTCCAGCATGTGTCGATGGCTGATGAGCAATCGGAAGAGCGTTCGCACGATTGCGTCGGCCATCAGTGATGCCTGGTGTGCGAGGAGGGCGATGTGAAAGCCGATCTGTGAAAGGGCAAGGGAAAGATCCTTTCCAACGGCCCGCACGTGACTTCTCTTGGAGATCCGGCGACGACGCGGAAGAAGCCCTGCGAAGACGGGGAGGAGCGGAGGCAACGCGATGGTCGCAAGAACAAACCCGCTCCATACAGCCGCAGATGCAAAGGGAAGAGTCCAGCCTCCCAGCAAAGCAAGGAACGCAGCAGGAGCCGATAACGAGCGGCGCAAATTGTCGATCATTTTCCAACGGCCGGTCAACGGAATCTCTCGCCGATCACGCCGACCGCTGAAGTCACGTCCGTGTCCAAAGATCCATGGAAGCAACTGCCAGTCGCCGCGCGCCCATCGATGCTGTCGGGCTGCGGCAACGTCATAGCGAGCCGGAAATTCTTCCACCACTTCGATGTCGGAGACCAGTCCCGAACCGGCAAAGATCCCTTCCAGGAGATCGTGGCTCAGAACCGAGTTCTCCGGAATACGACTCTTGAGTGCGGCTTCGAACACATCCACATCGTAGATTCCCTTTCCGCTGTATGAACCCTCACCGAACAGGTCCTGATAGACATCGGAAACTACGAACGCATACGGATCCATCCCTCCCGGTCCGGAGAAAATACGCTGAAACAAGGATCCTGCACGACCTGTCGGCAATGACGGAGTGACCCGCGGCTGAAGTACGGCGTATCCTTCGGTCACGCGGCCTGTTCGCCCGTCGATCTTCGGTCGGTTGAGAGGGTGTGCCATCTTGCCAACAAGCCGCCGGGCAGCTGTGCGAGGGAGACGTGTATCCGCATCGAGGGTGATCACATACCGGACATTTTTCGGAATATGAGATGAAGCCGGAGACGAACCGGCTCCGGAGATCACAAAACTCGTATCGGCTGCTCCACGCAAGAATCGATTCAGTTCGTGCAGCTTGCCGCGCTTGCGCTCCCACCCTATCCACATTCCCTCCGCCTCACACCATAGCCTTCTACGATGAAACAGGAAAAACCGATCGCCGGCTGTCGTCGGTTCATGATGTTGGTTCAGGCGCGCGATCCCCTCGGCTGCAACTCCGAGCAGTGCGTCGTCTCCTTCCACGCTCTCCATTGCAGAGTCGGACCAGTCCGAGAGCAGTGCAAAGCAGAGGTCGCCGTCCTGATTTGCCAGGTGAATTACTTCCAACCGCTCAACCTGCGACTCGATCTCTTCGCGTGATGACAACAGAATGGGCACGACCACCATCGTTCGGAGACTCGACGGTACGCCATCCTTCAATTCGAGACCGGGTAACGGCTTTGGACCAAATCGTTGTGTGACCCAATGGTTCACGAGCGCAACTGCTACATCCGATAGCGGGATGACAACAAGGATCGCAAGCACAAAGAGATCCATGCCGGTCACCCCGGCCTTCGCAGCTCCGATCAGAGGAAATATCAGAAAGAACCCTGCGACACACGCGATCAACACGAGATAGCCGCGCATGCCGGTGTTTGTTGCGGCACGATCGATCCGGGTCCTGAATGGAATATGGAACTTGATGCTCTTCTCAAAGGCCACGCGCCCCTTCGAAATCAGGTAATAACCCGGATCATGTTCCGGTCCGTCCGGATCTATCGGCCCGGCACTTCGGGCTTGCTCAAGCGCGCTTCGGGCGACCTCGATCTCGGTATGGCCGGAGCCTCTGGCAAGTTGTTCGATTGCGTGCCGATATCTGTCCCGGGTCGGAAAGTCCATCGCAGCAAAGTTGCTGCTCGCCCGCAATTCTGCATCTACAAGGCTCACTCCCTCGAAGAACTTTGTCCAGTCGACAGAGGACATAAGTCGCATGCTCGTAATGATGTTGCGGACGGTGACGCTCATTGCGCCTTGAAATTGATGCTCTTCGGCGACAATGGATTCGGACGTGCTTCCCTGCGCAAAGAGGCGTTCATCCAGCCAACGCAGAGCAGGTGTGACTGCCGGATCTTGGTCCCGCAATCGTTGAACGAGTTGCGCGGCAAAAGCCGTTGGCAACGACTTGCCGTGGAATCGATGGAATGCCTTGTCTGGTGATTCGGCACTACGCTGGCCGACGCCCAGTACGCGATTGGCGACTTCTTCCGCCTCCTGTCTCCCTCTCCGACTCGTCACAATGCGCTGGGCCGAACGACGTAGATTCTCAACGAGAACGATGCGCAGCGTGACAGCTATCGCCCACAGTTCACCGATGGTGAGCGGCTGGACGCGTTGGTAGGCTCGCACGAACCGGCTCAGGGACTCCACATCGAATCGGCTGTCCGTGTGTGCAACGAATGCCCATGCCATCCCAAACACGCGCGGATATCCCTTCAGCGGACCTTCAGCGATCTTGGGAAGCTGGCGATAGTAGGCCCGCGGAAGATCGTCCCGGATCTCGCGGATCTGTTCATCAACAACGTGAAAGTTATCGACGAGCCACTCCGCCGCAGGCATGATGACCTGTTCTTTGCTGACGGCATCAGCGATGGTCCGGTAAGCTTGGAGCAGCACACGTCCATTGTCTTCGAGACGCGCGGCCAATGGCCGACCCAACGAGGGCTTCGTCGTAACGCGTTGTGCGACGGCAAGGCTCTCTGCATGTTGTTCGAGTCGTTCGATGCCAAACAGTTCGCTCCGAATAGGTTCTTCACCGTCCTGAAGGGAGATACTTTGTTTATCATCCCATATATGGAATTTCAGCATCAAGTGGCGGTTTAGTACCTATTGTTGTCCAATGAATTTCGACACGATGACCTTAATGTGGAAACCATTCGTCCGGCCGATCACTTTACAAAGCG
>MHAK01000137.1 GCA_001802945.1 Ignavibacteria bacterium RIFCSPLOWO2_12_FULL_56_21
AAAGGGGTGGACATTCTCGTCGCAACACCGGGCAGGCTCCTCGACCACATGCAGAGGAAAAACGTCGACCTTTCCGGCGTCGAGGTCCTCGTGATCGATGAAGCGGACCGGATGTTCGATATGGGCTTTATCAACGACGTCCGCACGATCGTTGCACGCACGCCGAAAGAGAGGCAGACGATGCTGTTTGCCGCGACGATGTCGGACGAGGTGCGCGGCCTGATGTCCGCCATTCAGCGCTCCCCCGAACTCATTGCCATCGGCGAACGCCGTACGCCGGCAGAGTCGGTGAAACAGCATTTCTATTCCGTGGCGCGCGACCACAAACTCGAACTGCTCATCCACATGCTGACGTCGAAGGACATGGATTGCGTCCTCGTCTTCTCGCGAACGAAACATGGCGCGGACAAGGTGGCGCACAAATTGGAACGGCAGGGCATTTCTTCCGTCGCCATTCATTCGAACCGCACGCAAGCACAGCGCCAGAACGCACTCGACGGGTTCAAAGCAGGACGGTTCCGCGTCATGGTAGCCACGGATGTCGCGGCGCGCGGCATCGACGTGGACGGCATCTCGCACGTGGTGAACTACGACATTCCGGCTTTCCCGGAGGACTACATCCACAGGATCGGCCGCACGGGTCGCGCAAGCGCCACCGGCGAGGCCGCAACGTTTGTCACGCCAGATGAGGTCAAACATCTTCGGAATATCGAACGCTATACGTCGAAGCGGTATGAGCTGAAGCAGTTCCAGGGTTTCGTCCCGAACACGTTGCCGAAGGACTCGGCGCCCCAGCACGCCCGTCCACATGCCGCACCGTCGCATTCCGGCCGGCCGGGTGGAGGAAACCGGAAGGGACAGCCCGCATCCTCTGGACACAAGCGGCAGCCGCTTCGGAATGATGAGCGTCGCCAACAGCCGCGCATTTCCGGAACCGGCCGCGGCCGGAGGACGAATCAGCACTCGTCTCCTCATCCCGCCCCCGCGCCTCCACCGGTGTCGAAGAACGACTGGCGATCGCTTCTTGAAGAAATGCAGGGACGGTTGGGGAAGATGAAGAAGAAGTTGAAGGGGACGAAGTAGGTCTCGTGGGGTACGGAAGTGTCCCGTGGAAATCTGATGTCGGGGACGGGGACAGAGATGAGGGGCGGAAGAAGAAAAATGAGGGAACGGATATAAGGAAGCCGCGTACGGAGTACACGGCTTTCACTTTTATGAACAGCAGTCTTCCCGGACGGTCTACTTCACCACCGTGGCTCGCAGGAATTCTCTATTCAGCCGGGCGATGTTGTCCACCGAGATCCCTTTCGGGCACTCCGCTTCGCACGCATAGTTGTTCGAGCAGTTGCCAAACCCTTCTTTGTCCATCTGTTCGACCATATTCAGCGCCCGATCCGCCCGTTCGGCATGTCCTTGCGGCAGAAGCGCAAGTTGAGACACTTTGGCTGCGACAAAGAGCATTGCGGAGGAGTTTGGACACGCCGCCACACAGGCGCCGCATCCTATGCATGCCGCGGCGTCGAAGGCCTTTTCCGCATGGTCGTGCGGCACAGGAAGCGCATTCCCGTCCGGAGCGCCCCCCGTTTTCACGGAAATATACCCACCCGCCTGCATAATGCGGTCGAACGACCGCCGGTCGACGACCAGATCCTTCAGCACGGGGAATGGATTCGCCCTCCACGGTTCCACAACGATCTCATCGCCATCCTTGAATGAGCGCATATGGAGCTGACAGGTGGCAATGCCCTTCCCAGGCCCGTGCGCGCGGCCGTTGATCATCAATCCGCAGGATCCGCAGATTCCTTCCCGGCAGTCATGGTCGAACGCGATAGGCTCCAATCCTTGCTTGACAAGGTCGATGTTGACGACGTCGAGCAGCTCCAGGAACGACATGTGCTCGGAGACAGTGTTGGAGACATACGTCTCGAAGCGGCCCTCAGATGCCGCGTTCTTCTGACGCCAGACTTTCAGAGTGATCTTCATGAGACCTGGTTGAGTCCTAGTTCGTGAATCGTGAATAGAGAATCGTCAATCGAAAATCGTTGCGCGGACAATTTCTCCCTGGTCCAAAGTCTATACTATCTCTGCTCCTCATCTTCCTCTTGTCTGCATACTGCCGACTGCTTACCGCTTCTTCTTATTTATAGCTGCGTTGTGACGGCTTCACATACTCGAACGTCAGCGGTTCTTTCGTCATCTTCGGCGCTTTCTTCGGGCCCGTGAATTCCCACGCCGCCGCGTACGCGAATTTCTTGTCATTTCTTTTCGCTTCGCCTTCTTCCGTCTGATGCTCTTCACGGAAATGTCCGCCGCAGGATTCTTCACGATGCAGAGCATCGATCGCGAGAAGTTCGCCGAGCTCGAAGAAATCGGCGACCCTGCCCGCTTTCTCCAATTCGGCGTTCAGGTCGGAACCCATTCCCGTCACTTTCACATCTTTCCAGAATTTTGCGCGAAGCTCCGGAATGAGCTTGAGCGCTTTCTTCAATCCTTCCTTGTTCCTTCCCATCCCCACAAAATCCCACATGATCTTTCCCAACTGGCGATGATATTCATCCACGGTCGTCGTGCCGTTGATCGCGAGGAGCGTGTCCACCTGCTTCTGAACTTCTTTCGCCGAGTCCCGGAAAGGTGTGGCGTCTTTTGCGATGGGGGCGAATTTCGTCGTGGCCAGGTAATCGCCAATGGTGTACGGAAGGATGAAATAGCCGTCCGCGAGACCCTGCATCAGGGCAGACGCCCCGAGCCGGTTGGCGCCGTGATCGGAGAAGTTCGCCTCACCAATGACATACAGACCGGAGACGTTGCTCATGAGGTTGTAGTCGACCCAGAGTCCCCCCATGGTGTAATGCACGGCCGGATAGATGCGCATCGGCGTCGTGTACGGGTCCTCTCCCGTGATCTGTTTGTACATGTCGAACAGGTTGCCGTATTTCTCGACGACAGCCCCCTTTCCGAGCCGCTTGATCGCATCCGCAAAATCAAGGTACACGGCGAGTCCTGTCGGACCGACACCATGCCCCTTGTCGCACATTTCCTTCGCCCGTCGTGACGCGACGTCGCGGGGAACGAGATTGCCGAACGACGGGTACATTCGTTCCAAATAGTAATCCCGCTCATTGTCCTGAATGTCTTCCGGCCGGCGCTTATCCCCCGCCTTTTTCGGCACCCAGACCCGGCCGTCGTTGCGGAGGCTTTCGCTCATAAGGGTCAGCTTCGACTGATACTCTCCGCTCTGCGGAATGCAGGTCGGGTGGATCTGCGTGTAGCACGGATTTCCGAAGAGCGCACCACGTTTGTATGCGCGCCAGATCGCGGTGGCATTGCTCGCTTTGGCGTTTGTGGACAGGAAAAAGACGTTGCCGTAGCCTCCCGTCGCCAGTACAACAGCGTTGGCTGCATACGACTCGATCTCGCCTGTCACCAGGTTGCGTGCAACAATGCCGCGGGCCTGACCGTCCGCGAGAACGAGGTCGAGCATTTCCCTCCGTTCGAACATTTTGACCGTGCCGGCGTCCACCTGTCGCATGAGGGCGGCATAAGCACCGAGAAGAAGCTGCTGCCCCGTCTGGCCGCGCGCATAGAACGTGCGCGAGACTTGTGCGCCGCCGAACGAGCGGTTATCGAGATAGCCGGAATAATCACGGGCGAACGGAACGCCCTGCGCCACGCATTGATCGATGATGAGTCCCGAAACCTCCGCCAAACGATACACATTCGCTTCGCGGGCCCGGTAATCGCCCCCTTTGAGTGTATCGTAGAACAGCCGAAAGACGCTGTCGCCGTCGTTCGAGTAGTTCTTCGGGGCGTTGATGCCTCCCTGGGCCGCAATGCTATGCGCGCGGCGGGGAGATTCATGGTAGCAGAAGGCCAGGACGTTGTAGCCCAGCTCGGCGAGCGACGCGGCCGCCGAAGCCCCGGCGAGCCCCGTGCCGACGACGATAATCGTGTATTTCCGCTTGTTAGCGGGGTTGACGAGCTTCAGGTTGAACTTGTGGTTGGACCACTTCTTGTCGATGGGTCCGTCCGGGATCTTGGCGTCGAGCTTCATGGTCACAGCGCTCCCAGGGCCATCGCGGCGTTGGACATGGTATGAAAGAAATAGAAATAGATGGGCATACTGGCAAAACCGAGCGGGATCAACAGCCAGAAGATCGCGCCGATCGCGTTGATCAGGCCCTCGTACCGCGAATTCCTCAGGCCGAGGGTCTGCATGGCCGCCTGGAATCCATGACGCAAGTGATAGGCGAGCAGGATGAGTGCAAACACATAGAACGCGCAATACCATCCGTTTGTAAAGGCTTGAACAACGAGAAAATACGGGGACGGTGTCGGGTCGTCGAACCGGAGCGGCAGAAAGAACGTCCGGAGGTGGATCACCAGGAAGATGAATACAATGCTCCCCGTAAGCATGGTGTTGCGCGACCAGATTGGAGAATTCTCATTGAGGCGATAGACCTCGTAATCGGTCGAGCGGGAGGTCCGATTTTTACGCCACACGAGGTACCCGCTGACGATGTGACCGAGGAAGCCGAAGAGGAGGACAAATTCGATCGTCCGAATGACGAAATTGCCTGCCATGAACTCGGAATACGCGTCAAAAGATTCTCCGCCATCGCCGACAAACAGCAAAAGGTTGCCAACGAGATGTTCGACGAGGAACGTACAGAGGAAGAGACCCGTGAGGCTCATCGTGATCTTCTTCCCGATCGAAGACTGGTAGAACGCGACGAGTCGATTCATGTGGATGAGGTGAGGGAAGTCGAGTAAGAGTAAATATGTACTGCCGATGAAAAAGATGGAACACGAAGAACCACGAAGTTTTCACGAAGTGCCACGAAGAAGTACGAAATTCTCTTTCTCTTCGTGTGACCTTCGTTAGCTTCGTGTCCCAATCTCTACTGCGAATCACCAAACTGTACGACCATAAAGTGTAACAATGGATTAACCGAAATGCAATCGCAACATCAACTCGTGACGCTTTCTCCGATGAATCGTCGGACCGACACAAGGCTTCCGAGGAGTCCCAGAATTGCACCGGCCCCGATGATCACTGCGTAGGAGAGCGGATCGACGCGGACAAATTCCTGAAGTTGCGAAGTGAGCCACCGTTCAAGGTATTCGAAGACCGCATAGACTACTCCAGCTGCAATGCAGCCTCCAAGCAGTCCCTGCACGATCCCTTCCAGGATGAACGGGAAACGGATGAAAGCCCGGGTGGCGCCGATCAGTTTCATGGTCTGGATGATCTTTCTTTTGGAATAGATGGCCAGCCGGATCGTATTGGCAACGAGGAACAACGAAGCCACTAGAATGAAGAAGCCGACTCCCAGCGTGATCGCCAGAAACGTCTGCACACGACTGTCGAGCATTTCGAGCAGGTCCCTCCTGTACTTGACCTCTTCCACACCCGCCAGTTCCGCAACACGCTCCGCCACAGCCCCCGCCTCCATCGCTGTCCGGAACTCCGGTTCCAGAGTGATCTTGTAAGAAGGCGGGAGCGGATTGAACTTGAGGACGCGATTTATGTCTTCGCCGAATTCCTGCTTGAAGATGGCCGCAGCTTCGTCTTTGGTCACGAACCGGACGGAGGCGATGCCATCGAGCGCTTCCAGCTGTTCCTGCAAACGCTGGATATCGGCCTCCTGGACATCGTCGCGGAGGAACGCTTCCATTTCCACTCGTGTCCTGAGCGATTCGACGACACTGTTGGCGTTGAGAAACAGGATGGTAAAGAAACTGAGAAGGAGAAGGGAGACCGTAATCGTAAAGATGGCGGCGGACATCGAGAGCTTGGCGCGCTCAAACCCGGAGAAACCTTCTTTGATCAGATAACCAATGGCCATGGGGCTTTAAGGCTGCTGTGTCTTCGTCGTTTTGTAAGAGATGAACCGCCAAGAACGCCAAGATGCGTGTACGTAGGGAATACTCTTACATCTTCTCTTGGCTCCCTTGGCGTCTTGGCGGTAATCTTTATCGTCGCAGTCAGCGGCTGTACGTTCGCCCGCGCCGATACGAGCCTAGGACCCGCAGAAAGATACAGAGAGATTGTGCCGCTTTCAAAGCACTGGCGACACGGGGCTCAGCGACGGACCCGGATAGGTCCATATAAAAGAGGTACTCCCACGGCTTTCCCGGCATCGGTCGGGATTCAAGCGCGAGAAGGTTGACGCCCGCTGAAGCAAGCACACCCAACAGGGCGTGGAGCGAACCCGGCACATGACGAAGTGCACAAACGATTGAAGTCTTGCTGTCACGGTGAGTGCGGACAGGCTTTCCCGACACAACCAGGAATCGCGTGAAATTCCGGGGATCGTCCTCCACATCCGACCGCAATACCGAGAGTCCATGCAGACTCCCTGCCCTTCGACTGGCAACTGCCGCCACAGCAAGGTCCCCGGATTCTCGCACGATGCGAGCCGCGCCGGCGGTGTCATGGACTGCTTCAACGTGCACTCCTTTGAGTTTCCGCAGAAATCGCTCGCACTGACCGAGCGCCTGGGGTTGCGAAAGAACAGTGGTGATTGAGCGAAACGACGATCCGGGGAGTCCCAAAAGATTCAGCCGGATCCGTAATTTCAGCTCGCCGATGACATGAAGTTTCGATCGGAGCAAAAGGTCGTAGTTCTGATGAATGCTGCCGAAGATCGAATTCTCAACCGGCACGATGCCCGCCGTTGCTGTGCCGGCAGCGACGGCGCGGAACACTTCCTCGAATGAAGTGCAGGAGAGAGTCCTGGTGCGTGTGCCAAAAAACCTGAGCGCGGCCAGCTCGCTGAAAGCACCCGGTTCACCCTGAAAGGCAACGGTCACGTTGCTGCTCCGACAGACCCGCTTTCCGCAAGGTCTTTCAGTACCTCCAGCATGCGTTTCCCCGTCGGTTTTCCGAATTTCATGACGAACCAGATCAACATATTCAAAGGAAATGGAACACGCGGCGATGTAACGATGACCTGTTGCCTCAGCAGCGTCGATCCGTTCTGGTCTTCCAGGTCATACCGCTCTTCTGCCTCGAGCGGCGGTACAACGGCGGTGGACCTCACTTTGATCACCAATCGATGACACGGTTCAACGACGGTAAATTCACCCGTGCATTCGGTGACTTTTCCGTTGAGGGCGTACATGATGGAATATGCCCTGCCCACGGCAGGACCAGAACCAGGGCTTGTAACTCTCAGAACGTGGTCGTTCCAGAGCGGCATGGCGACGGGGTCGGCCACGATTTTCCAGACCCGATCCGGTGACGATTGAATCTCAACGGCATCGCGCAATATCATCGGTCTCCCACGGGGAGATGAGTAGCCACGTTACACCGCAACCGGATGCAGACTTTCAGGTTTCAAAGGCGATTGCGGCCGCGCATAGACCAGGAACCTCCAGAACATAAGCCCGAAGAGCACGTCGACGACGATCCCGGGGGCAAGGAATCCGATCAGCGCCCATGCGGGAGGATCGACGACCATCGAATACAGGACAGCCGCCCCCATTGAAAGCTTCGCCCACATCAGCAGCTTGACAAAGCTCCGGTGTCCCCTAGGGTCACGCGCGATGATCCATTGCATGAACCCGAAGCAGTAGATAGAGATCAAATTGAAGTGAATGAAGAGGGGATATCGGGGCGCTTCAATGCCGATCATTGCCGGCAGCGAGCCCGTCAGGACGAACAGAGTTGTTGCAATGACGAAGTTCCATGCGCACCCGACGTAGAAGAGAACTTTGTAGCGTTGATCGGTTTCCATACTGCCTCCTTACGACAGCGTAATGCCCGGTAGGTGAATAGTGAATCGTGAATAGTCAATCGAAAATCGACAATCGACAATTTCCAAGTGGTCCACTCCGCCCGTTCCGTCAAAAATTCGAATCATCTCTCCATCTCGTAATGCGCCATGGCTCTCCGGTCGTGGAGCGGCTCAGCGTGAACGTTGCGTATCCGTCGGCGCGTTGAATGTCACTCTGGTTGAAGGTCACCGTCAGCGAAAAATTCCTGCTCACGCTGGCGAATGTTTCCGTCGAATCAACCGACATCGACAATACATTGTTCCAGAGGAGGTCGATGCGCTGAATGTTGTCGAACAGGCTTTGCGTGATACGCATTTCTTCGTCCCTTCCCCACGTAACATCGACGCCCCGCTCGTAATCCCGGAACGTGAAGAAAAAATCCGCACCGACCAGTTGCCCATAGATCGTCGTGTCACGAAACGTGTACGCATACCGTATGTTCTGATAGACGCCGTCGACCGTGGCCGGATCGCCCAGCAACGATTCCGCATCGGTTGGATTGTTGTCCAACCCCGGCGCGAACGGATTGCAGGCCATGAGCATGAAAAAGAGAAGAGCCCTGAAGTAGGCAGTATGCAGTAGGCAGTCGAGAGAAAGATGAAATGCACAACGAATACGAAATGCAGAATGCCCGTATCGCACACGCGGTCTTCTCCAGAGCTCTACACAATCCGAAATCGACAACCCGCCTGCCTCACTGACGTTCGTTCGGCGGGCAGGTCGACAATCCGCAATCTCAAGGCTCTTCATTGCCCAAAGGCTCCCTTCACATCGCTCCAGGTTTCCGCGTTGGAATCTGTGACCAGGTCGCTCCATCGTCGGATCGACCAAAATCCCGTCGGACGATCAAGATACATCATCATCTGTGCCCTGCCGATCCCCCTTTGCGGAACGCCTTCCTGACCATGCGGAACGGAAAGATCGTACGTCACTTCGACGAGCACAGAATCGGCCTGAATGCTCTGGAGCGACGGCGTGCCGAAAGAGAGGATCATAGCGGTACCCGACGGGAGGCGCGAACGGATGTTTGTGAAATAATGCTCCTCACTTGACTTGGTCCACTCGGCGAAGATCCCGTAACCCGACGCTGCCGCAGGTGTGGGCTCAAATGAAAACGGACCGCTCGAAAGGGAGTCGGATAGACAACGGAGATAATTCACGGCGTTTAATTCACGGAACGCGGCCGTCATATTGTCGAGCACAGTGAGCGGCTCCGTCGGCGCGTTGAACGTGGAACGGAGCACAGCCGGCTGTTCCGGCTCCCGCGGTTCAAACAGGCTGCATCCGGGCATGAAGAGAACATATGCCGCCAGGGCGCTAAGAGAGGAGAGACCGCCACGTGGAAAATGCGACGTAAATGAAATGTTACGCTTTGCCTTGGCGTTCTTGGCGTCCATGGCGTCTTGGCGTCAATCTTTGGGAGCGCGCTGTCAGACAGCCACCCGCCCTTCAATCGCCCGGGAGAGCGTAGCTTCGTCCGCGAATTCCAGGTCCGAACCGACCGGCAAACCGCGAGCGATCCTGGTCACGCGAAGTCCGAGAGGTTTCAGCAGACGGGAGAGATACAGCGTCGTGGCCTCGCCCTCGACGTTTGGATTGAGCGCAAGGATGACTTCGGCGATACTGCCGTCCGAAACGCGAGTCAACAGTTCCTTCATACGCAGATCGTCCGGTCCGACGTCGTCCAACGGTGAAAGTGATCCCCCCAATACATGATACAGACCGCGGAATTCATTCGTCTTCTCCACAGCAAGTACGTCGTTTGGGTCGGCGACAACGCAAATGACGGACCGGTCGCGTTTCGAACTCGAACAGATCGCGCACGGGTCGGACTCGGTGATGTTGGAGCACACGGTGCAGTATCGGACCTTCTCCTTCACACCAACAAGGGCCTCCGCCAGCGCATCGACCTCGCTCCGTTCCATTTTCAGAACATAGAGCGCCAATCGGTGGGCGGTCTTCCTGCCGATTCCGGGAAGCCGGGAAAACTGTTCAGCAAGCTGTTCAACAGATTCTGCGGTGTAGAACATCGGTCAATCGTGAATAGTGAATCGTGAATTGGAAAGCATATGTCTGGGATAGGGAACGGGGACGGTGAGCGGAAAGAGTGAACTGCGTGGAATCCACTTGCTCCCACTCCATTCCATTATTCCATTATTCCATCATTCCTTGACTCGACAACTCTTTTCAGTCATACTCCCGGAATAGCCCCGCCCGTCACCTTCTTCATCTCTTCCTGTGCCAGTGCATTCGACTTATCCAGAGCCTGATTGACCGCTGTCAAGACAAGGTCTTCCAGCATCTCCTTTTCCTGAGGATTCACAACTTCCCTTGAGATCTCGATCTTCATGAGTTTCTGCTTACCATTCACCACGGCCCGGACCATTCCTCCTCCCGAATCGCCATTCACCAACCTCTGCTCGAGGTCGGCCTGCACTTTCGCCATGGCTTCCTGCATCTTCTGCATTTGCTTCATCATCTGCTGCATATTCGGCATGCCGCCCTTGAACATAGGAAAATTCCTTTGAATGAAGTCTTGAAAAGCAATTTAGTACTGCGCACAAACCAGAAGACAGACTTACCCACGAATCCACACGAATCTACACGAATATTTGGAATTTCAATTCGTGACCATTCGTGAAGATTCGTGGGAAATCTTATGAGAGCGCTGGAACGAAGATAACCCGAATTGCCAGGAGATTCAATCAGGCGTGGAGCGAAGCGGGACGGAGCTCGGAGTCGACCTGAGAGCCGA
>MHAK01000138.1 GCA_001802945.1 Ignavibacteria bacterium RIFCSPLOWO2_12_FULL_56_21
AGTCCGGACGACAGGCGAATGTCCGGCATGGCGAACGGGTCAGAAGAAGTAGTAGTGAAGAGAAGCCTGAGGCAGCGGAAGCACAGTGCCGTTGGAAAAATACACAAACATTCCCTGGATCGTTACATGGACCGCATCTTTGACGTTGAATTCGCTCCCGAGACCGGCGCCGAGCCGAAAAGGACCCGTCAAGTCGTTCTTGCTATAGCCTGAATAAAAGTATCCCAGGGCGCCGACAAAAAAGAAGCGGTTCGAGCTCCCACGGGTCAAATCGTGCTGGTACTCGGCACCCACAGACATTGACAATTTCGCCGTGGTCTTGATAATGCCGAATACTCCCTGAAAGGAACTCTTGGAAGGCAGATGTGTGCGAAAACTGAGTCCGATGCCCGAAGCGGCTCCCGCTGAAAAGCCAAGCCCATACACAGATTTGCCCAGACTTTCCGCCTGGTTGAGCCCGGAAGTGCCGACTTGAGCGAACGATGGAAAGGAAACGGCGATCACAAAAGCGACAGCAGACAAAATTCGCATGAGAGGATTGGGAGAAAAGTAGGTGTCGGTTCGAAGAAACATAAGGAAATTAGACGACAGACAACAGAGGCCGAAGAACAGAAGTCAGAGGTCAGAATTCAGATATGCTCTTCCGCTACATTCTGCAATCCGCGTTCCGCACTCGCCATTCGACACTCGAAAATCGACAACCCGCCTGCCATTCGAGAACTCAGATGGCGGGCAGGTCGACAATCCCTCCGTGCTTTACACAAGCATCTTCCCGTCTTCCAATATTTTCCTCCCATCAAACATAACTGTCGGTTTTGTTACCAAACCGTCGAGATGACTCTGCACCCTCACACTTCCTCCCATCGATATGTTGTCTCCGAACGCCACATGAATTGTCCCCATCACTTTCTCATCTTCCAGGATCACACCGGAGATGACCGCCTTGTCGTTCGTTCCAATGCCGAATTCAGCGACATTCCGGGCGAGCCTTCCCTTCTCTTCCCAAATGCGAAGGAGTTTCTCAGCTTCCGGACCACCTGTGACTTCTTCGCCGTACCCCTTTTTCACGACGATACGCAGCGGACGAGTGACTTTGCCGAGTGCTGCCATGGACCCGTCGACAACCAGAATTCCTTCCGATTCTCCTTCGAGCGGTGCAAGGAAGGCTTCTCCCGTCGGCAGGTTTCCACCCGTTCCTTTTTCGCGGAAGAGTCCATGACTTGCGATCGCCTTCCGCCCTCTCACGGGCATTGTAAGGTTGGTTCCGGCAGGGGCCGTGACTTTTACGACGGACGTTCTGTCAAGCAGGTTTGCAAGTTTGTTGGTTCGCTCGGCGATGGCGAAGTAATCGGCATTCATGCACCGAACCATTACCTCTTCAGTGATGCCGGGAAGCGTACAGATGCGCACGCCCAACGCCTGTGCAGACCTTTTTGCGTCCGTGTGGGTCATCGACATGCTTGTCGGACAGAACACAAGGTCCATCCGCTTCATCAACTCAGCAACTTCGGCCGGCGGTTCTTCTCCGGGGACTCGACGTGGTGTCATCTCGACAAGGAAGACCTCATTTCCCTGTTCGTGCACTACATCAAACAGTGCTCTGCCAATAGAGCGGCACGGCTCGTCTGTGATAACGGCGACTTTCTCGCCTGGACGAAGTCCCATGCAGTCCCGTACTGCTATCAAAGCGGCATTCTGTAACGGAGTCGACATAGTATTCTGGGCGTTGCGTCGGTGCTAGTGCCGTTCCCAATAACCAATCTTGTGTTCTCGTTTACAGAAGCATTGGGAACGAGCACTAGTGCACGCTCCCACACAGTCTTTATTAGTGGGAGCGGCACTAGTTATCTTCCCTACTTCGACTTCGCACGTACAGCAATCGTCTCTAACCCGTGAGCATTCGGACCCGACTCCACCCGTCGCAACAAGAATGCGAACGCGAGTCCGATACATCCGAGCGACGATAAGATCCACATGCCGGCAGAATATCCATCGGGATTCGCTGGCCCGGCCGCCCCCCAATCATTCGCAGTACCGATCGCGAGGTTCATCGCAAACACCCCTACCTGCTGAACCAGCGTCATCAATGCATACGCAGTTCCCAGACGCTTCTGATCGACTATGTACGCGACTGAAGGCCACATGACGGCTGGAATAAGCGAAAAAGAGATGCCGAGCATGCTGACAGGGAGCCACAGCGTGACGTCGCTGTACGCCATGATGAGATACACGGGCATGAGCAGAAGCGTCGCCATCATCATGAATGTGGCACGCTTTCCCACCCGATCGACAAGTAGCCCGAAGAGCGGCGTTGCGAACATCGCTGAGAGGGGCAGTAAACTGTTGAAGAATGATGCGGTTTCGCGTGCGGTTTCCGGCTCGACTCCTGCAAAATGTGTGTCGAGGAAGAACTTCACGGCGAATGTCCGGAACGGGAACACTCCCGAATAAAACGTGAAGCACAATGCAACGACGAACCAGAACGAACGGTCGAATTTCAAGAAATTCTTCCAGTCGATCTTATCGGTTTCAGCTGCGGGACCAAGCTCATACTTTGTTTCAGCCTGCCGCTCCAAGATCCAGTAGAATGCCGCTGCGACGAGGCATACGACCCCGGTCACAACTGCGATCCACATCGGACCCTCCCAGCTCGGTCCGGCTTCGGGGCCGTTCGGATAGAACGCCCATCCCGCCCAAGAAGGCGCGTTGTCTGCGGCGACAGAGGCCATTCTTGCGATCATGAGATTCACGCCGAATGCGAACCCGAGTTCTTTCCCCTTGAACCATTTTGCTATCGCCGTCGTGATCGCTACGATCTGCGATTCCGCTCCAAGACCGAGTATGACCCGGCCAATAACCATGGTCGTGAACGAACCCTCGACGACCATGAGCAGCGCGCCGAGCAGGCACAGCGCCGAGAAAGCCGCGATCGAGCGCTTCGTTCCCAGCCGGTCAACGATCAGTCCCCCGATCAGCAGCGTCAAGAGCGCAGCAACGCTGTAGGCGGAATTCAGCCAGCCGATCTCCTGATTGCTGAACCCGAGCTGCTTCTCAAATACATCGACGACCGGATTGATCGAATCGTAGATGTAGTAGTTCCCGAACATGGCCAGACTCAGGAACAAGAGGATCGACCACCGGGCGAGTAACGTCGGTTGAGGTCGTAGGCCAGAGGATCCAGTTATCATGTAGGACTCATGGAAAAATAGAAAGCCACAAAGAGCACAAAGATACGTTTGTGCGGCAAGAGAACTTGCCAGCTCGCCTCCACGCTAATGTGCCAGCGGCTTCCGGCCTACGCGATACAACGTGAAACCCATGAGCGCGAAGCATGCGACGCCGAGCAGTTCATAACCGCCGACACCGAGCAACGACGTCAGCCAGGGACCGATGTTCACGCTTGCGATCAGGTTCTCGCCGAATTCTGTCACGGAGATCAGCGCAACGATAACTCCCAGGAGCGCACCACCGGCAACAAGGCCCGTGGCGAACAGCCCTCCGGGGCTGAGTTCATCGTCATCCACGCTTTTGCCTTCCCTCTTTGATTGCATATCGACAATTCCCTTGATCGCGCCGCCGACGAAGATCGGCAACGTTGTCGAAAGTGGCAGATACGCACCCACCGCGAACGACAGCGATTTCACGCCGCACAATTCCACGGTGATTGCAAGAAACACGCCGACCAGCACGAACTGCCAGTCGAGGTTGAACGACAGAAGCCCCTTGATCAGAGTGGCCATCAACGTCCCCTGTGGTGCGGGGAACTTGTCGCTTCCGATCGCGTGGGTCAGCCCTTGGTCGATCATGACACTCGTCGGCGTATCGAGGATCTTCACGGTCGCGCCGATGATGATCGACGATACGATGGCGCCGACGAACAGGCTCATTTGCTGGTATCTCGGCGTTGCGCCCACGATGTAGCCGGTCTTCAGGTCTTGCGATGTTGCGCCGCCATTCGCCGCCGCGACGCAGATCATGCTGCCGACGACGAGGGCCATGGGTTCGTAGAACATACCCGTCCAGCCCACGGCGATAAACACCAGACTCGTTCCCATGAGCGTTGCAATCGTCATGCCCGAGATCGGGTTGGAGGACGATCCGATGATGCCCACGATCCGGCTAGAAACCGTGACGAAGAAGAATCCAAAGATGATCACCAGCACGCCAAGCAGGAGTTTCGACAGTACCGAATCGCCCGGGATCATCGGGAGGAACGCCATGATGACGACCAGGCCGATGCTCCCGCCGATCACTGTCATGAATGACAGATCATTATCCGTGCGCGCCTGCGATATTCCTTCTTTCCGCTCTTTTAAGGAAGCAACGCTTGCCTTGAACGAAGAAACGATCGTTGGCAACGTCTTCAACAGCGTGATGAAGCCGCCCGCTGCGACGGCGCCGGCACCGATCTGCCGCACATAGGCGCGATAGATCGCCTGGGTCATGTCTCCAAAAGTCTGGGTGGCAGGGTCCCAGGCCCCCGGTCCGCCAGCAGTAGTAATATTTGCCAGATAGCCGAGCTTGACGAGTTGGTCTGCGATCACCGTCGTCGGAACGAGAGAAGCAAGCAGCGGAATGATGCCGAGCCATCCCAGCACGCCGCCCGCAACAAGTACACCCGCGATCCTTGGACCGATGATATAGCCGACACCGAGATACTCCGGCGTGATCGCCGCGTTGACGGTAGCCGAAGGGAAGTATTTGTTGGTCTGCGCCGTCACCCATGACGGGACAGCCGCGATCGCCTGGAACACGAGCTGAGAGATCGCATAGATCCCGGAGAACGCGAGTCCCTGGTAAGCAGTCTTCGCAAAGTCTCCCCCCTTCTCGCCGGCAATAAGGACGGACGCGCATGCAGTTCCTTCGGGATACGGAAGAGTTCCGTGCTCCTGAACAATGAGCGAGCGTCGCAGCGGGATCATCATCAGCGTCCCAAGAAGCCCGCCGAACATCGCTATGAAGAAGATCGTCCAGTAGTTAAAGTAATCGGCCGACGACGCCCCTCCATCCGCCACCGACAGGAACAGGAATCCCGGCAGCGTGAACACGACACCCGCGGCGATCGACTCGCCGGCGGAGCCTGCGGTCTGGATAATGTTGTTCTCGAGGATGGTCGTTTTGAGGAATTTTCGGCCGAGGGAAATGGCCAGCACGGCGATGGGAATGGAGGCGGACACGGTCAGCCCTGCCCGGAGCGCGAGATACACCGTCGCTGCTCCAAACAGAACTCCCATGAGCGCACCCACGACGATCGATTTGGCCGTGAACTCCGGGATCGATTGCGTAGCCGCGATGAACGGCTGGAAGCGCTTTATCTGAGTCTCAGCCATAGGAACTCCTTACGCTGATGAGGAGATATGTGGTGGGAACGTGCGTATTGCAGTATATAAAGAAAACCGCCAGGGACGCCAAGAAAGACGGAGATTGGTTGAAAAATCCGGAGTCGGTCTCAAAGGCTTGACAATCTTGACGTTCTTGGCGGTGCATGTTTGCCGAGCACTCGGAGTGCGGGGGTATCCGTCACGCCGGCCGCGAAAACATTGCCTTGAACACATACCCGGCGATCTGCGGGTTCTCACGCAGCCTCCGCACGCTGTATGCGTACCAGTGCTCGCCAAACGGCACATACACGCGAAGTGAATGGCCCGTGGACAGGATGGTATTCCGCAGTCCTTCCTGAACGCCGAGCAACATCTGAAACTCATACTCATTAGGCTTCAATCCGTGCCGCGCGATGCTGCCGTAAGCCTTGTCCACAAGCACATCATCGTGCGTGGCTATACCCACACGGCAGCCGCCGTCAAACATGACGTCCAGAAGTCGCGAAAAGTTGTTTCGCACATCTTCCCGCGATTTGAAAGCGATGCTTTCCGGTTCGACGTAGATGCCTTTGCAGAGACGGATCTCTCCGCCACCCCGCGAGATCATTGTCCGGATGTCGGGCTCCGCGCGGCGAAGATACGCCTGCGATACCATGCCGACGTTCGTCAAGCCCTCGCTGCGCAGCCGGTAGTAAATATCCCACGTTGCGTCGACGGTCGAAGAGTCCTCCATGTCGATCGTCAGCCTGTTCCCGAGGGACTCGGCGAGAACAACAATCGACCGCACATTCCGGTAACAAGCTTCCGTATCGAGAAGAAGGCCAAGCTGGCTTAGTTTTACCGATGCCGTCGACAGCAACCTGTGCCGGCCGATCGTTTGAAAGATCGATTCGATCAGCTTCTCGTTTGCTCCGGCCTCTTCGAGGCGCGTAATGTACTCCCCCAAAAGGTCCGTTGTAGCAACGAACCCACGGGAATTCAACGATCGGATTTGCACAACGGCTTCTTCGAGGGTAACACCCGCGATATAACGGCGCGCAACTGCGCCTACAATTGGCTTGGGAACGAATGGAAGGGTCGCAACAACAAGACGGTTCAGCAAAGACATGCGCGAAAGTGGGGGCTCAAAGGAACGCGTCAATATACCCAGAGACGCAGGAAGAAGCAATAAAAAACCCCCTGATGACAGGGGGTTTCTGTGCGATGACGTCCGTAGGAGCCATCTCAAATCTGAATTTTATTCATGCGTTTTCTCTTGGCGTCCTTGGCGTTCTTGGCGGTACTCTTTTTCTATTCTCAAAAATTGAAGATGAAACTCACCTTCGGTTCGATCCGACGCTGCTGTTCGTATCCGATGACCCGACCTGATGGTTCCTCTTTTTTCTCCTTGAAAGTCCATTGGTACAGAGTTGAGACCATCATGAACGGATACGGTTTGTATCCCACTTCCGCACTCAATATGGAATTGTTGTCGAGCTTGAACACAGACCCGACATTCCGCTTGTCATATCCTGCGCTGAATTGAATGACGGGAATGATGTCTCCTGTCAAAAGCTGGAAGTGCATCGTGCCCCGGTTCTTGACGCCAAGCGGAGCCTGGTAGTACCCTCCGATGAGGTGGAACGTCCCGAGAACGCTCATCACCACTTCGCCGTAATAGCCCTCCTGACTTTTTGCGTCTCTCAGGGCCATCGCTTTGCTCTCGAATGTCACACTGTCGGGTACGTATCTTTCCCGCTCGTACAGGGCGTCGAAATACGAGGGAAGGAATTGGTCGCCCAGGAATCTCCGCTCATACTTTCCGCTGATCGTCACCAATCCAAGGCCCGAGAAATGCATATCGATACCCGCCACGGCCCCGGTCCCGTAATCCATGATCGTGACGTAGTCGAAGTAGAGCGACGACTTGAAAATCTTATATGAAATGACCGGCAAACCCAAGTCTATCCCGACGATGGAAATCGAGCTGTTGTCGGTTACCTGACCGGTGGTAAAGTTGTACAGTTTGTGCGCGTTTTTGTCGACGTCGGTCGCGTAGGTCGCACCTATTTCAAAATTATTGATGACGGGGACCTTCGCCAGGGACGTGAATTTGAGCGGTTTGATATACCCACGCATTCCAAGGACGCTCGCACGGGCTAAATCGCTGTAGAGCATCTCCGCGCCGAAGCTCTCGAAGTTGACATCCAGTTCCAGGCCCACCTTGCGCAGGTCGACGCTTGCGCTGTTCCTGTAGTTGTAGACAATGCTGCCGTGGCCCAACCGGGAATAGTCCAGTTGGCCCAGGCGAATATAGAACGGATCGCCTTTCTGGGCCCACCGCACATACCTTACCATGCGGAAGTAATCATAACTTTCATCGTAGTCTTCTTTGCGGATAGTTCCGTCAGTCCCTACGCGCAGGTTGAGGTCCAGGCCGACACCCAGGTTCCCAAACGCAACTTCCGGAGCGATGTTGACGAGGTAGTATGTCTTTCCGTCAATGAAGGTGGCGCCGAATCCGACCGGCATCGAGCCGCCGTTCTGTTGTCCGGCCATCGCCGCGGCAGTCTGTGTATCTTGCGCCGGAAGAGAAACGGCGCACAGCGTCACCGCGAACAGAATGACAAGTAGTCGTTGCATGTGATACTCCCGAGTATTCATGATTGATTCACACGCCGAAGAGAATCCGGCAGATCAGGAGGGCCCCGATCATTCCGAAGAAATCGGCTATGAGACCCGCCGGCAGAGCATGACGCGTATTCTTGACGGCCGCAGAACCGAAGTAGACCGCCAATACATAAAACGTCGTTTCAGTACTTCCGTACATCGTCGAGACGAGCACCCCGAGGAACGAATCCGGTCCGTGGGTTTTCATGATCTCTGTCATCAAGCCGAGTGAACCGCTCCCCGACAAGGGCCGTAACAACGCCATCGGCAGCGCCTCGGCAGGCATGCCGATCAGCGATGTCGCAGGCGTCAGGAGCGTAATGAGCACATCCATGGCGCCGCTCGCCCGAAAGACCCCGATGGCGAAAAGCATCGCGACCAGATACGGGATGATCCGTACTGCGGTCTGGAATCCTTCTTTTGCCCCCTCAACAAACACCTCATACACCTTCACCTTCTTCACGAAACCCCAACCCAAGAATACCACAATTAGAGTCGGTATCGCTATGACGGAGATAACATTCAAAAATGCCCGAAATAGCTCAGTCATGGCCTTTTCCCCCCTCAACGCGATACATGGGAAGTCGTTGCAGCAGCTTCACCGCGATAAGTCCGGCAACTGTAGCGCACCCCGCCCCGATGATCGACGTTCCAATGATGATGCCCGGATTCGCCGAGCCCGCGGCAGCCCGGACCGCAATCGCCGTCGCCGGAATGAGCGTCAGCCCGGACGTATTGATGACCAGGAACGTGCACATGGCGTTCGTCGCCGTGCCGATCTTCGGATTGATCTTGTTCAGCTCTTCCATCGCCTTGAGCCCCATTGGCGTCGCGGCATTGTTAAGACCGAGCATGTTGGCGGCGATATTCATGATCATCGCTCCGACCGCGGGATGATCGTGCGGCACATCGGGAAACAGACGCCGTGTCAGCGGACGCAGTGCCCGCGTCAACAAAGCGACCAAGCCAGCCTCTTCCGCTACTTTGATCAGACCCAGCCACAACGCCATGATGCCGATGAGACCGAGGGAAATGTCGACTGCGGTATTGGCGAAATCGAGGGCGGCTTGCGTGATCGCACGCAGTTTGACGAACCGGATCGATTCGAATTCTACAGATCCGCCCGTCGGTATGCCGTCGACGACTTGTATGTTCGTCAGTGTTCCGGAGAGCTTGCCTTTTATCGTTCCCGACGCCGCCATCGTCTTCCACAGACCCGAAGTCGTCTCGCCCGGCGTCAAGAGCAACGTTCCCTTCCCCTCCCGCACTGTCACTTGGACGGACTGACGCACAACCGGGCCGGGGGCAGTGACTCCGTAAAATGTCCCAAAGATCTCTCCCCCGACAACGAGGTCCCCTTCCCACCTCGTGCGCTCGTCGTCAAGCTGACGGCGAAGGTCCAGCCGGACCTCCAGCGCTCTTCCGTTCCTGTACGGATTGGCGATCTCGTCGGACACATCCTTCCCGACGCCAACCACGATGGCGATCGCGATCATCGAGATCCAAACGTAATTCAGCATCTTCGTCCTCTCGGATCAGTGGATGACTGGCGTTACGTCCCATGAAACGTAATATAGAGAAGAAAACCGCGAATACACGCGAATACACGCAAATGAATATTGCAGGATAATTTCAATTTGGGTGCATTCGCAGTTCCAGATCTTAAGGATGCATCAGTGCCGCAACAACCGCCCCCGTTGCCGCGCATATCCAATTTACTCCATCGTTTCCCACCAAGCGCCGGCCGCCCGTTACATCGGCGGCCGCGCCGCAATGCTCACGCCGTTCCGTGTGCTTCCCGCACACCGTGCATCGATACTTTGCCTGCACCAGTTCTCCGGCGAGGCTGTCCACGATCGTGCCGCTCAGCCCACCGAGCAACCCTGCCACCGCGGTCGCTGCGATGCCCGTCCATTGTGCCCCGAGAAACGAAATCAACAATGCTCCGGCGACGGCCGCTGCGCTCCCGGCTATTGAAACGCCCCCGCTGGTTCCGCGCGGTACTTCCTGCAGGGACACGAGCGACACAGTCTTCCCGCGTGAAAGTACGCCGACCTCGGTGCCCCAGGTATCAGCAGTCACCGCGGCGATCGCGCCGATGTACGCCGGAAAGAAATTCGTTCCCGGAAATGCATACTGTGCGAGCGCCAACCCCCCTGCGATCGCACCGTTCGCGGCAACCTGCCCGTGATCTCGTATGGAAGATTTCTCAAATACCGAATCCAGATCGCTCTTCATCGTCATGCCCACTCGCGACAGTAAGCTGGAAAAGACAAAAAAGACGACGATGGGAATCGACCACTTCCATCCTCCCAAACCGAAGATGATGACGGCCAGAAGTACGGCCGCGACAGACCCGCTGAGTGTCAGCATGCGAAGCCGATGCGCCAGAGCTGCGACCGCAATCGATAGCGAGATTCCCAGGGAAAACTGCCGGATCGGCGCTTGCGTGGAGGGGAACAAGAACACCGCGAGCACGAGCGCATTGGAAAACGGGACAGTGAGATTGTCGAGCGCTTTTGACGAAATCGCCTCCCACATCGTCGCCAGGACAGCGGCCGATGCTGACATGACCACAAGATACATCGCCGAGTCTCCCTGGCCCGGCCACAATATAACGGCGCCAACGGTAACGGACGCCGCAGTTGCGATGAACATCGCTATCGACCCTTCGACCGATTTTCGATCGCCGGTCAGCGTATAAGTTCTTGGCCGCGGGAGCGACTCGCCGACGAGCGCAGCCGCAGCATCTCCGACTGCAAAGCTGAACATAGCAAGCGCCACTAGTTCCGGCGACCGCTGCCAAAAAACGACCGTCAGGACCAGCAAAGAAACGGGAAAATAGACGGTGCCGAAGGATCTCCGGTCAGGACCGTGGATCCCGGGAAGCCAGCCTTTCCACACCGCGAGAAGATTGATGGGGATGAACACCAGCGACAGGAGAATGAGAGGAACGGGACTGAGGAATAGCCGTGGAGAAAAGAGAATGCCGACACCGATTGCGAAATGGACGAACTTCCGCGACACCTCCGACGGAAACCGGGCAACGTATCGCAATCCTTCGGTGAGTCCGATCAGCGCAAGAATGCCCGTGAAGACAACGCCGATGCGAAGCCATTCGGCGTCATCGGGCCAGACAATGGACTCAAACTCTAACATCCGTCGCCTCGAATGTTGCAGCGGCCAGGGCCCTGCTCCGTACTATGGAGTGAACAAGGAGGTCGAGCTCCGTCGCCGCGTCCCCTCCCGTGGATTTCATCCTGCTGTCCGCGGTGCGAAGGGCCACAAAGGCCGCTTCCACTTCGCCGACCGTGAATTGCTGAAGGAACGCCGGATACCCGCGCAGGAAGAACGGCGACATGCGTAGCTGAGATGCCATTTCGCTTTCCGATAACCCCTGCTGCTTGAATTCCCTGAATTTCCACAACTGCGTGAAGAACCTTGTCAGCATGACAACGATATATTGCGGTGACTCTCCCGATTCTACCATCTTCCGGAGGATCGACGACGAGGCCCGATAATCTCTTCGTCCGATCGCGTTTTGGAGGTCGAACACGGTAAACCCGCGCGATGCGCCGGCAATCGCCGACACGTCGTCGACGGAAAGCTCGGAGCGGTCCCCCACGAACGTTATCAATTTCTCCAATTCACGCTGGATCGACATCAACGAATCGCCGACATATCCCTGCAGCAAGCGGGCCGCGTCAAGGTCGATCTTCTTCCCCATCGTTCTGCATCGTTGAACGATCCATCCCGGGACCTCGTTCTCATACAGCTTCTTGAATTCGACGACGTCGGCGTGCTTCTTGAGGTCGGTGAAGGGTTTCTTGCGGAAATCCGGAGCCTCGGCAATCAGGACGAGTCGTGTCGAATTCAGCGGCCGAAGGACGTATGCAGCGAAAAGTTCCCGGGCCTTTTCGCCGGCGACAAGCCGCTCGAAGGACTTGACGACGACTGCCCGTCGATCGCTCATCATCGGAAACGACGATGCTTTGGCGAGAACGTCCCGAACATCCGTTTTGGCGCCGTCGAGGATATCCAGGTTGAATTCGCGCATCGGGACGTCGACAGATGCGCCGACGATTGCATCGACACACTCGTCGATCAGCAGGGCCTCTTCACCCACCAGCAGCGTAACCGGGCCGATTTCGCCCCGGGCTACCCTGACGGCAAACGCGTCGTGTTTGTGGGCCGGCATGCGGCCTCAGAGTTTGGACTATTTCTTGATGGTGACGGACTTGATCACGATATCCTCGACCGGCTTCCCGTCGTTCGGACCCATGACCGGCGTGATCGGAGCGGCTCCGATGGAATCAACTACGTCCATGCCAGAGGTCACGCGCCCGAAAATCGTGTAATTTTTCGGGAGCCACTGCGCATCCTGCAGGACAATAAAGAACTGGCTGGTGTTCGTATTCGGTCCGGCGTTCGCCATGGCGAGAGTGCCGCGAACGTAACCAGTCATGTACGAAGGGGCATGGGGAAACAACTCATCCTCAAAGCGGCCGCCGTAAATGCTCCGTCCACCTCTGCCCGTTCCCGTCGAGTCGCCCGACTGCACGACGAAGCCCTTGGAAATGCGATGGAACAGGATACCGTTGAAGTAGCCCTGCTCGGCCAAGCCGACAAAATTGGCGACGGTCTTTGGAGCATCGCTGGCATACAATTCCAGTTCAACAATCCCTTGCGACGTCTGCAGTGTGGCGTTCACGATGGTGCCTTTCCCTGAAGTTTGACTCATTTGTTGACACCCTGCGGAACTTCCTGCGACCATGCTGCCCGCGAGGAGGATGGAAATCATGCGCATGCTGAGCTCCTTACGTTAGATCAGAATAATGCCGAATATTCCTACGACCAAACAATAGACAGCGAACAATCTGAACTTGCCGCGGGCAATCACCTGCAATAGGACGCGGATCGCGACATAACCGGATACGAACGCTGCCGCTGTTCCGATGAACAGGATTCCCAAGCTGTCCAACGTTGTACCCGTCGAGATCAATTCCTCGGTTTTTAAAAGGGTTGCACCACAGATGACAGGCAACGACATGAGGAATGAGAACCTTGCGGCCCGTTCCGGCAAGATGCGGCAATACATACCCGCGCTGATCGTGGAGCCGGAACGCGAGATCCCGGGTATGATCGCAAATGCCTGTGCACATCCGACGGCCAGCGCGACGGCCAATGACTGTTGCCGGTCTGGCGAGGGGCGTGCCAATCGCGTCAGGAAAAGGATCAGCCCGGTGACGACAAGCATCGTTGCGACAAGCTTTGGGTCGGTAAAAGCCGCCGCTATGTCCTCTTCGAAGAGCACACCGATGACGCCGGCGGGAACGGACGCAACAAGGATCTGAACACCAAGTCGGTACATCTCATCTTGCCGGTATTGTTCCGCAACATGGAGCGGGTGAAGCGAAGCTTTTGCGAACGACCGAACGATCGCGACGAGGTCGTGCCAATACATGACTGCGACGCTCATCAGCGTCCCAAAATGCACGAAAACTTCGAACGTCAAATCTGAATTATGCTGCACGCCGAGAAGATGGCCCACAAGCACCAAATGGCCCGAACTGCTCACTGGAAGAAATTCCGTCAAGCCTTGAACGATACCGAGCAACAGAGCATCGAAATATGACACAAGTTATCCTAGATTTGGTAGAACATGCCAAACTTCAATTCCAGAACAAAGAACTGGAGATCCGCCGTTGCCCCGCCGTACGTCGGACTGCGTCCCGCACCGTTGCGAAGCTTCTTGACGAACGACCAACGGAACCCCGCTTCGATCGTCCCATAGAAGTTGTTGTCGAATGGCGTATACGCTGACGCTTGAAGCAGGAGACCCGGCCCTCTGCCCTCAAATGTGTTCTTGCCTCCCACGGAGGGGTACCACTCCGTCAGGACCCCTGAATACCATCCGCCGCTGACCGAACCTTCGACGATCGCCCCCTCTTCTATAAACACTCTTCGCAAACTGACCATCGGCATCGTCACATCGGCCGTCATTTCTGTACCGGTCGCCTCGTTGGGCTGTACTGATTTCACGAGCCGGCTGTATTCCAACCCCACGGACCATACATTGTCGACGCGAACAGCCGCACTGAGCACGAGCTCCGCTACAGACGTGAATTCCTCCATCCGTCGATCGGGTGACGGAGATGTCACGACGTTGACATAATCCGAAAGCGCCGGCATCGATGCAAGGCCAACCCCCAACCCGCCGCCAAAGCGCACCGTCCAGGATTGTTGAGCCATTGCAGGCCCAACCGCAGCCAGCATCACGGCGATGTTACAAAGAGATCGGGCCGCCACGTTTGAGCGACTCCTCGACGGCAAACGTCGCGCGCGTAGCCGCGACAGACTCCGCAAACGTGATCGGACTCGACGAGCCCATACGTACCGCTTCCATGAACGAACGGACTTCTGCATGATGACCTTTGTCTACGGTCGACCACGCGCGTTCAAAACGCTGCTCCTGCCGGTAGGTCGTCAGTCGGCGGTAATTATCGAGCACGGCCGTCCTGCCTCCGCCGAAGACCTGAAGATACTCTTTGGGGACGTTGACATCACCGTTTGCCAGATAACTGACGGTTGCCACGGACCCGTTGTTCAGCTTCAGCGTACATACAACAGAATCGTCGTCCGCAGAGGTTGTCGCCGACCCGATGTGTTCGGCAAAGACTCTGGCCGGTTCCGCTCCGCACACAAACTGAATGATGTCGATGAAATGGCACATCTCTCCGACAATACGGCCGCCGCCTTGCTGAGGATCGCGCGACCAATGCGACGGAGGCAAATATCCCGCGTGTATGCGCATATCAACAGCCAATGGTGCGTCAACCGAAGCAAAGAAAGTACGGATCTCACGGATAGAAGGAGCGAACCGTCTGTTGAAACCGACCATCAGCAACGGGCGCCGGTCCTCCGACATGCCGGCATACAACCGCTCCACGTCCAGCAATTCTTCCGGGCGCATGACGAGGGGCTTTTCCACGAAAACATTCTTGCCCGCTGACAGCGCCGCGAGCACAATGCGCGCATGCAAATCGTGCCGGGAGGCGATGAAGACCGTACCGATCTCCGGCCTGCCAAGCACATGCTCGAACTCCGTCGTGCTGTGGGCAAATCCGAACTGCCGGGCAACATTCGTGGCACTCGGACCCGTAGCGGTGCAAACCGATACGAGTGTGACTCCTTTGATCTGCTTCAGCGGGGGGAGCAACATCGATTGTGCGAACGATCCAGCGCCGATAAAACCGATGTTCAAGGGATCTCCGGCCGTCGGAGCGGATCTTCCGATGGAATGGGACTTTTTCGGAACGACTGGCGGTGCGTCGCCGTATGCCAGGACCACTCCGAACGCACGTTTGCCCTTCGACGGTGCCGTCAACGCGGCGAACGCATCGCGCACCTTCTCGATCGGATACCGATGCGTGGTCAGCGTGTCGGGGTGAATACTTCCTTCGGCGACAAGCCGGACAAATTCCTCCATGTTCCTGCGTTCTGTCCACCGGACGTACCCGATCGGATAGTCTGTGCCGTGATCTTCATACGAGGGGTCGTAGCGACCGGGGCCATACGAACGTGAAAGTCGAAAGTCCAGCTCTTTCATGTAGTACGGGGCTCGTGGAAGCCTCAATCCGACATCCCCGACGATCACGACCCGGCCGCGGTCACGAGCGATGTCGCCCGCAAGCCGAACCGGATCGTCGCTTTTTGTCGCCGCAGTAATGATCACGGCGTCTGCTCCAACCCCGCCGGTCTTCGTTCTCACGAGGCGCCGAACATCGTCCTGACGACCGTATGCCGAATCGGCGCCCGAGGTTTTTGCCAGCGTCAGCGCAGCAGGGTCCGGATCGATGCCAATGACCAGGCAGCCGTTCGCCTTGAGCAACTGAACCGTCAATTGCCCAACGAGGCCGAGACCGATGACGGCAACCGTCTCGCCCAGCGTCGGCGCGGCCTGACGAATACCCTGCAGGGCGATCGCGCCGATCGTCGTATACGCGGCGGAAACAAGGTCCGCGTTTGCAGCAACTTTGACGCACAAATTCCGTGGAACGACAATGTACTCCGCATGGTTTGCAAGTCCCGCCCCGCCGCACGCAACCCGGTCGCCGGGTTTGAACTCCTGCACTCCCTCGCCGACCGACACGATCTCGCCGGCGGCGGAATAGCCGAGAGCCGCCAGCGTTTCCAGTTGTCCTTTCACGCGACGGGCGGTCGCCCGAAGTCCATTCTTTCGTATTTGATCCAGAACTTTTGCAACAAGGTCGGGATTCTTCCGCGCGCGCTGTAAGAGCGATTGTGACCGTTCGGCGATTGACGACCGCTCCGTTCCTGCACTGATGACGGAAAATCGTACCTGCACAAGAACATGGCCTTCTTTCAACGCGGGAATCGGCAATTCTTCCAGCTTGATCTCGCCGGTCTTGACGTATTGCACGACCTGTTTCATGCTTCGGACTCCTGTGGACGGGACTCGGTGATCTCCATCTTCCCCACGCGTCCATGATCGACGACATAATAGTATGCCCCCACGATCATGACCAGTACGAACCCGACTTCATGTGTGACGACCGAGAAACCAAGCGCCGCGGTTTGATCGACGCCATACAACTTTACCATGGCCACCGTGAGAAAGGAATGGTATGTCCCCATCGCACCAGGTGCGGGCAAAACCCAGGCGATCGACGAAATGACGAGCAGAACGACCGCCGCGCCGGGACCAAGGTGCAGCGAAGCGATTGACGAGAACATGAAGAAGGGAACATAGAGTCCGAGAGCATAGATGCCCCAGATCGCCATGCTCCACCCGGCGACGGCCGGCCAGGACTTCCGAAGATGTGCGACACTTACCCCGGCGCGGAACGAGTCCAACATGGACCCGATGCGAGGACCGAGCGTTCCCGGAAGCCGGTGACGATAGCGGGCGACAAGTTCGACCAAGGCTTCAAGTTTGAGAACGAGCGCCAGAAAAATTCCGATCGAGATCGCCGATGCCGCAAGGAACACCGGCCGCCACAGATCAGGATCGTCAACAAACGGGTCGATGGCGGACGGATACACAAAGAGCGTTATGCCAACGACAAACGAGAATGTCAGAAAATCGAGAACTCGCTCGATCACCACCGTTCCAAGCGCAGCGCTGCGCGAGATATTCTCGAGCTTCCCAACGACGACCGGGCGGACCACCTCGCCGACGCGCGGAAGCACGTTGTTCACCGCGTACCCGATCATGACCGAAGAGAAAAGATTGCGGAGAGAAACGTTGATCTTAAACGGTTGCAGAAGAAGTTTCCAGCGCACGGCGCGGAGCCAATGCCCGGTTAACCCGATCGGGATGAGCAGGAAGACCCACAACGGTTCAGCCTGGAGAATCGTGGCCCAGAGAACGTCAAAATCCGTCCCGCGAAACGCCAGATACAAGAATAGCGCGGCGATCGCGAAACTGATCACGGCTTTTGTGGCGGAGGAGAGGCGCAAGGACGGGCCCGGTCGTCGGTCAGCGGAGGTCCACTACTTCCGAGCCCGCAGGGGGCGTGAATTCGAAGGCAGAATCTTTCACGTTAGTATTGAGGCGAACCGCGTTGATGGCATATGTTGTCTCAGTTTCGTTCTGATCGACGATCTGAATCTTCCGAACTTCCCACGTCGACTCGAGCACCCATAACCTAACAGTCTTAATGAATGACCGGTCGTCTTTTGGCAGCAGTTTCAGCTGCAGGGCCGTCCCTTGCGGCAGCTGCTCCCGTCCCAGCACCGATGTATAGTAGCTTTCCGGGAGATTCAGGAGAAATTCTTCCGGCGAAACGGAATTTCGCCGTTCCTTATACGTGTCCACAACCACCTGCTTGTTCGCCGGCGTGTAGGCCCACACCGTCGCGCCGTCTGTGATCAGCGTCTGGTGTTCCGATTCCAGGCGGTATCGCTTCGGCTTCTTAAAGACCAGGCTTCCCTTGAATGTCTGTTCGACGTTGGCATATCCAAGCTTCACGGTCTGTTCGAACTTCGCCGATACGTCGTCAATCATGTCGTATCGCCGTTGCAGTCTGTCCGTAACATCCTTGACACCGGGTAGAGACTGGGACACTGCCAGAGTCATGGACAGCAGTATGAGAAAACACACCGCGAATGGACGCGAATACGTGTGTTGAGAAACACTGCTCGAATGAAGTGGCTTCCCTATGACTTCCAGGATACTATTCGCGTTCATTAGCGTTCATTCGCGGTGGAATCTTCTTCACGGTCATGGAATGCTCTTAAGGATGGCTTCAAGTTCAGCCTCTGATTCGCACAGCACCTGCCGCGCTTTGCTGCCGTCGAACGGACCCACGATCCCGGCCATCTCGAGCTCGTCCACCAGCCGGGCGGCACGGGAATAGCCGACCTTGAGCCGCCGTTGAAGCAGCGAAACGGAGCCTTGCTGGTGACGAACAATGATGCGGGCCGCCTCCTCGAACAGATCGTCCCGGCTGCCATCCCCCGAGCCTCCTCCCGACCTTTTTCGTTCGAGCACTGACGGCAACGTTGCCGGCGTGCTGTAGCCCTTCTGTTTCCCGATATGCGTGGTAAGGCGCTCCACTTCGTCCGTCGAAATAAACGCATTCTGGATGCGGATGGGTTTCGAGATCCCCGGAGGCAGGTACAGCATATCGCCGTTCCCCAAAAGCTGCTCCGCCCCGTTCATGTCCAGGATCGTGCGCGAGTCGACCTTCGAGGACACCTGATACGCCAAACGGGCCGGGAAATTCGCCTTGATCACACCTGTGATGACGTCCACAGACGGCCGTTGCGTCGCCAGGACAAGGTGGATGCCCACCGCCCGGGCAAGTTGAGCGAGCCGGGCGATCGGTTCTTCCACTTCCCGCGCCGCGGTCATCATGAGGTCAGCCAATTCATCAACGATGACAACGATGAAGGGCATCTTCCTGTGTTTGACGTTGTCTGTGTCCCTCAGCCGTCCCTGAAGAAATCGCTCGTTGTAGTCGGCGATATTGCGGACGCCGGCCGCGGCGAGCGTATCGTATCGCCGCTCCATTTCGAGCTCCAACCCCTTCAACAGCAGAACGGCGTTTTGTGGGGTCGTGACGATCTCCTCATCGATATCCGGCGACACAATCAAATAGTGCTTCCGCAGCCTACCGTATAACGACAACTCGATCTTTTTCGGGTCGATGATCGCGAATTTGAGGTCGCTCGGATGCAGCCGGTAGATCAGGCTCGCAATGATCGTGTTGACTCCGACGCTCTTTCCCGAACCCGTGGCGCCTGCAATGAGTATGTGGGGTAGGCGTCCCAGATCGTCCACATAAACTTCACCAGAGATCGTCTTTCCGACTGCAAGCGGGAGGACCGCTTTGGCGTCGCGAAATTTCGCCGAGTTGATGACGCTACGTATTGTGACGAGCGACGGATTGTGATTCGGTATCTCGACGCCGACAGTTCCTTTGCCGGGGATCGGCGCGATGATCCTGATCCCTTTTGCCTTCAACGCCAGCGCAATGTCGTCCTGCAGACTTTCGATCTTACTGATCTTGACCCCGGTCGCCGGCACAAGCTCATAAAGCGTAACAACGGGCCCCGGGGTCACCGAGACGCTTTCGATAGCCACGCCAAAATCCGAAAGCTTCGATCGCAGGAGTTCGGCGTTCGCCTTCAGCTCGTCCTCATTGACGTCCTCGGAGGCGCGATGTGTGTCCAATAGCTCAACCGACGGAAAAACATAGTCGATCTCTTCCTCGACGGCTACGCCCTGCTCACGCTCGTCGAAATTCACTTCCTCCACCCGAACCGCCCTTTGAATGTCCAAACGCAGGTCTTCACCGGCATCATTCTGGATCTCCTTCGCAGGCGCAGGTCGCTGCGCGGGGACGGTGTGTCCCAAAGGCATCGTGTCTGTCCTGTGAACTGCCTGTTTTTGAACGGTCGGAACTCCGGCCTTCTTCTGTGCAGCTAATTCATCAGCGGGCCGCCGGATCTCGACGGCGAGATCTTCGGCCTGACGATGACCTTCCCGTTTTTCTTGTAGCGCCCGAATTCTGTCTCCGACCGCCTCCGTGCCGCGTTCAGACCACTCCTGTATCCGATGCCAGAGTTCCTTGAGGTCAATGTTCAGCATCAGCGTAACCATCGTCAGGAATACGGCGACGAGGAGAATGATGGTGCCCGCCAATCCTACCAGGCTGATGGAAACGTGGGCCATAAAATGGCCAACGACGCCGCTCCATTCCAGCGGGAGCGAGTCGTCCAGATGCTTCAACGTTCCGGAGAAGGCGGAGAACAGGAGCGCGAGTGCGAGGATATACGCCGTCAACATCGACAGACGGCGTACGTTGCGTGGTACGATCAGATGCAGCGACCACAAGGCTAGCAGCAGCGGCACGACAATGACCGCGAATCCAATGGTTGAATTGATCCACCAATTGGCCAGGATCGCGCCAAGCAGACCGAGCAGATTCTGGGTCGTCGCTGCCTTGGCCGCCACTGCATCATCGTTCGTGAAGACCTTCCAAAGGTCTACGATCGCCAGTTCACCGCTGGCCTGGTCGGCAGATGAATACGAGAACAGGCTCAGAAAGAGCATGATGGAAACGACAATCCCCGCGAAACCCAGCAGCTGTCGTCGGGGCGCTGCGGCGCTCTTCTGGCGAGGGATCCGTGGACTATCGGAGGTCTGTCCGTTCAAGGTAGCTGGCACAATCGTTCAGACGTTCACGGCCGCCTGGGGCTCGGTGGTCGCGTCGGCACTGCCGCTGTCCCGACGCAACTTGATGACCGTTCCCTGCTGGAACGGGAGGACGGGGATCGAATCGATCTCGGCGCAGATCTTCAGGTCTTCTCCCATGCCGATCTCTTCCAGGTATTGACCATGGTCCGAAGTCTTGAGCATTTTCAGAATGGAACGGCCAAAGGTCTTGAAGAGTGCGATGGCCGCACGCGAAGAGTCTGTCAACTCTACATCCTGCCCTTTGTCCTTTGTCAATTCGCTGATCATCATGCCTGCGCACACAGCGTCCTCAATGCTGAAACTTCTGAGTCCGTTCGACTTTCCAGCACAGATGATCAGAAAATCACTCTGCTCTTCCTTGATGAAATTCACTACGGCACTCATGTTCACGAATCCACCGACCACAAGCCGACGCGCATATCTGCTCCTGGACATTGCCACGGAGCCGTTGGTCGTGCAGAAGATGATCGATTTACCACGAACGGTCGCTTCGGTATATTCGCGCGGGGAATTCCCCAGATTGAATCCTTCGATGATCTTGCCGTTGCGTTCTCCGCCGCGAAGGGTCACTTCGCCGAACAGACTGCCGGAGATCTTGACGGCCGATTCAATGCTTGCGACCGGTATGATCTCGCGAGAGCCGTTCGCAAGCGCGGTGGCGACGGTCGTGCTGGCTCGCAGTACGTCCACGACGACCACGTTGCGGTCGCGAAGTTGAAGCTCATCAAGATGATTCGAAGAAAAGCTTACATCGATTCTCATAGTTCCTCCCCTTACCCGTTGCCGGGTCGCTGCACAAATGGCAGCGGTACAACAGTAGCGGGCGTGGCCTTCCCTCGAATGACCACGTGGACGGTTGCGCCAGGCGTTGCGACGGACGGCGGTACATACCCCATGCCGACCGATCGCTGCAACGTTGGAGAAAACGTGCCGCTGGTGACTGTCCCAATGCCGTTCGTCCCGTCTGAAATGGCGTATCCGTGCCTCGCAATCGTACGGTCGGGGAGAACGAATCCGACCAACTTTCGCGGAATACCGGCAGCCTTTTCACGGTCAAGAACCGCCTTGCCGATGAATTCCCCCTTCCCCAGTTTCGTGATCCAGCCCAAACCTGCCTGCAACGGCGTTGTCGTGTCGTCGATATCGTTGCCGTACAGGCAATATCCCATTTCCAGCCTCAACGTGTCGCGTGCGCCCAGACCAACGGGCTGAAGTCCGTACGACTTTCCCGCGTCAAAGATCGCCGACCAGACACCGGGCGCATCCGGGGACACCGCAAAGTACAGCTCAAACCCGAGCTCTCCCGTGTACCCCGTGCGCGAAATGATCGCCTCCTGACGGGCAACGATCCCGCGTTTGAACGTGTAATATCCGATCTCCCGCAACGGAACCTGCGTGAGATGCTGCAGTATCTCCAGGGAGCGCGGCCCCTGAATTGCAAGCAGGGCGATCGTGTCGCTCACGTCAGTCAACTCGACGTCCCCCTTCAGGTTGCTCTTCAACCACGCAAAGTCTTTGCCAATGTTCGAGGCGTTCACGACGAGCATGTATCTATCGCCGAAATGATATATGAGCAAATCGTCGACGATTCCGCCATCGACATTGCACATCGCCGAATACTGCGCTTTACCTTCCGTCAATCGGGATACATCGTTGACCGTCACACGCTGGAGAAATCCGACGGCATCTCTTCCCCGCACTTCGAACTCCCCCATGTGCGACACGTCGAACACTCCCGCCGCATTGCGAACCGCCGCGTGCTCTTCCATGATGCCGGCGTATTGCACAGGCATTTCAAAGCCGCCGAATTCGACCATCTTGGCGCCGAGCGACTTATGCAGTGCATTGAATGGGGTGACCTTCATGTTCGTAGGAGTGGTTATGGTGAAACTGTTTCTGTACGGCGGCTGTGAAAAGAGATGCTCCGACCGCGATCACGCTCCCGGCCGCTTTTTCCAGTCCGCCAGGAATTTCTCGAGGCCGATCGTTGTCAGCGGATGCTGAACCAACTGATCGATCACCTTGAACGGCATGGTGCAGACATGGGCGCCGATCAACGCCGCCTCGACAACGTGCATCGGGTGCCGCACGCTCGCGACGAGCACTTCCGTCGCGAACGCATAGTTCTTGTAGATCGTCACGATCTGTTCTATGAGCTGCATTCCTTCGTGGCTGATATCGTCGAGCCGGCCGATGAACGGACTGATGTACGCCGCCCCGGCCTTTGCAGCCAACAGCGCCTGGTTCGGCGAAAAGCACAATGTCACGTTCGTCGGAATCCCCTCCTGCTTCAGCACTTTGACCGCCTTCAATCCTTCCTTGATCAACGGCACCTTGACCACGATGTTCCTATGGATCTTCGCCAGCTCGCGTCCTTCTTTCAGGATGCCGTCGACATCGGTCGCCACTACCTCCGCGCTGATGGGACCGTCGACGATCGCGCATATCTCGCCCAGAAGTTTCCGAAAGTCCTTCCCTTCCTTTGCGACGAGGCTGGGATTGGTCGTAACCCCGTCGAGGACTCCGAGCGCCGCTGCTTCCTTGATTTCGCCGAGGTTCGCTGTATCGATAAAGAATTTCATGGTCGTGTTCCCGTGTTCATGCCGTATGCTCGTCCGTGATATCCTTGTTGTCGCGCGCGGAAAAGAACTTGAAGTCGTCCGAAGCGATGTTCTGGTCGGCGATGAGCTTCACCTTTACGAGAAACTTGATCTGGATCTTCGTCAACCGGCTTATCGTACCGTGAGTCAGGTGCTCGGCAATCGAAGGATTGACACGAAGTTCCACGCGCCACCCCTTCCGCTCCGTCGAGAACCGCCGGATCCAGCGTTCGATCTCGTTAATCGTGGTGTTCTTCGACTGCACCATGCCCGTGCCGCCGCACGTGGGACACGCTTCGCTGAAGCTCATCGACACCGTTTGGCGAATACGCTGACGCGTGATTTGCACAAGCCCGAATTCCGTCATCGGAAGCACCGTCACCTTTGCACGATCCCGCTTCATTTCTTTCTTCATCTCGTCGTACACCTTCTTGCGGTTCCGCTCGTCGTCCAAGTCGATGAAATCGATCACCACCAGACCGCCGATATCTCTCAACCGGAGCTGCCGGCACACTTCGCGCGCCGCTTCAAGGTCGGTCTTCAGAGAATTGAGCTCCTGCTCCCGTTTCGCAGCGTATCGCCCGCTGTTCACGTCGATGACGGTCATTGCTTCCGTTTTTTCGATGTAGAGATAGCCGCCGCTCTTCAGCCATACTTTCTTGTTGAACAGCGTCTGGATATCCTTTTCTACGCCATACTTGTCGAAGACCGGAATCCGGTCTTTATACAGTTCCACACGGTCGGCCATGTCGGGCGACGAAGAAACGACGTACGCACGGATCTCCTTGAACAGCTTTTTGTCATCGAGGACAATACGCTCCACAGCTTCCTGGAACAAGTCCCGGATAACGCTCGACGTCGTGTCCATGTCTTTGTAGATCAGCGAAGGAGCTTTCGCATTCTTCACAGACTTCTCAATATTCTCCCACTGGGCGATGAGATTCTCGAGATCCGTCTTGAGCAGTTCATCAGACTTGCCTTCTGCTACGGTCCTGATAATGGCGCCGTATCCACTCGGCAGCATGCCCCGAACAGTCTTCCGGAGACGACGCTTTTCCTTGAAATTGTTGAGTTTCTTGGAAACGCCGACTTTACCGTCGAAAGGAATAAGGACGAGGAACCTCCCCGGCAGGGAGATCGCCGAACGCACGCGCACCCCTTTCTTTCCCTGGGGTTCTTTGGTGATCTGAACCAGGATCTCCTGGCCCCGCTGAAGATTGACCTCCGGACGGCGTTCCTCCCGCCGCCGATAGCTGTCCCGCTGCTCGCCGGCCGTCGCAACAGCGACTTCGGATTTCGGTTGTTCGGCGCTGCCGTCGCCGTTGGTCGGCACGTGATGCGCCGTCCCGCCGTTTCCCTCCTCTTCATCTTCGTCGTCGTCGTCGAACATTGCGTTGAAGTCTTCCAACGAACCGATATCGGAAAAATGGAGGAAAGCATCCTGGCTCATGCCAATGTCGACAAATGCGGCCCGAATGCCGGGCATGACCTTGGCCACGCGACCGAGATATACGTCGCCGACATTCCGTTCTTTGCCGGGGGATTCTACAAAGAGCTCCGCAAGTCTTCCATCTTCGATGATGGCGACGCGGTGCTCGTTAGCAGTGGAATTGATGATGATCTCTTTGCGCATAGGTATGGAGTGTCCGCTTCGCTCGCAGTGGGCTGCAGTCCATCGATGCCGTTCGGCGCACATGACGCGCCTTCAGTCGATGTGTGAGTCCGGTGCGAAGCGGAAGGCTCCCTGCGCCGGCGAGAGACCGTCGGGGGGAAAACACTCGTGCGTGTGCCGTTCCGAACCGCCCGGACGCCAACCTGCTTCCCCTTGCGGGAAGAAGGCGGACGAATTGGGTGGTGATGGAAGAAGAGCGTTCCACGGCCCGCGTCGGGCCGAGACGCATGCGGGACGAGATGAGCCCAATGATCAGGCCCATCGCGTAAAGAAATGATGTCCAATAAATACAGAGGTCAAGCTTCCCTGCGTCACACAGGACCTTTTGCCGACCGTTGCTTCCTTCCGGACCTGGCGGGGTTAGGCAACGTTCCGTTGCACAGGACTTGACCTCCGAAATGCTTGAAGGGATGATTGACGATACTCCTTGTGCCAATTCCGGGATCCACTCTTTGAGCGGCGAAGTCTTTTTCGCGATGCGCCGTATGCCGATGAACAGCGTTGGTGGTCGGAAGTGGAGCTGATCGGGATCGAACCGACGACCTCTTCGTTGCGAACGAAGCGCTCTCCCAACTGAGCTACAGCCCCGCGAATGACCTACACCTTCGAGCTGCGGTGCCCCCAGAATGTCCTCTGTCGGCACCGAACTCTTGATACATTACATGAAATGTACGAAACAAGCCTAACAGATACAACCGATTGCTTCAACGGGGATAATTGCCCAAGTTCCCCCATCTGAGCACGTAAAAGCACGCCGAAGAACTTATAAAATCTTGCCGCGAAGGCACCCCGCCCGACCGTTGAACTGACACTCCGTTCAGGCGGGCAAGACACGAAGGACGTAGAATGACCCCATTCTTTTCTTGGTGTCTTCGTGACTTTGTGGCCCGTGGATTTCAACTTTCTAAAACATTTGGTGACGGTATTTCCAAAGGAGCACGTATGAATCAGTCGGTAACGGACGAGTTTCGGGCCTACGTCGAAGTCGTTCGCAGACTTCGAAAGGAATGTCCATGGGACAGAGAACAGACCCATGCATCGCTGAAGTACCACCTCCTCGAAGAAGCCTACGAGGCCCTGGAAGCCATCGACCACGGAGACATGCCCCATCTGCGGGAAGAGCTCGGAGACCTCCTTCTCCATGTGACACTCCATGCAGTCATCGCAGAAGAATCGGATGCCTTTGATCTGGCCGACGTCCTTCGGTGGAACCGGAATAAGCTCGTTCGACGGCACCCGCATGTTTTCGGCGAAGCGACGTTCGCCGGAACAGATGAGGTAAAGCGCAATTGGGAACGGACGAAAATGAGCGAGGGCCGAAGGTCGGTCACGGACGGCCTGCCCGCCGCACTCCCCGCTCTTTTGCGCGCCCACCGACTGCAGGAAAAGGTCTCAAAGGTCGGGTTCGACTGGAACAGGAAAGAAGACGTTTGGTCGAAAGTGGAGGAAGAGCTGCGGGAACTCCACGAAGCGGAAAACGAAGGCAATTCGTCGCAAATAGAGGAGGAATTCGGCGACGTGTTGTTCTCCCTCGTCAATTATGCGCGATATTTGAGCGTGCAACCCGAAGAGGCACTTCGCCGATCGGTGGAAAAATTTAGCGACCGGTTTCGAGTTGTTGAGGACACCCTCCGCGAGCAAGGAAGGTCACCTGAACAAGCTTCTCTCGAAGAAATGGACAGGATCTGGGAATCTACGAAGCGGGCTCCGGGCGCATGACCCGTAAGCTCAGGTTCGTACATCCCCCTTTCCCGCGCCCGAGGCGCCGTTCAAGGATTTTTGGTATCGTTCGTATGCGTCGATGATGTCCTTCACGAGCCGGTGACGCACAACGTCGTTGCGGTCGAGATACGAGAACGACACTCCCTGGATATCCTTCAGAACCTCCTGGATCTGCACTAACCCTGATACGGTTTTCGTCGGGAGGTCGATCTGCGTGGTGTCGCCCGTAATGATGGCGCGCGAGTGTACGCCCAGCCGCGTGAGGAACATCTTCATTTGCACGGCGGTCGCATTTTGCGCCTCGTCGAGTATGACGAAAGCGTTGTGGAGCGTGCGGCCGCGCATATATGCCAGTGGGACGATCTCAATGATCCTCTTTTCGAGATAGCTTTTCAGCTTCTCGGCCGATAGCATGTCGTCCAAGGCATCGTAGAGGGGACGCAAATACGGGTCAATCTTCTCGCGGAAGTCGCCGGGGAGGAATCCGAGGCTTTCGCCGGCCTCGACTGCCGGCCTGGCAAGGATGATCTTCGTGACATCTCTGTTCTTCAGGGCGGCGACAGCCATAGCGACAGCCATATACGTTTTGCCAGTCCCCGCCGGTCCGATCGCAAAAACAATATCGTTTTTCCGAACCTGTTGCAGATACGCTTTTTGTCCGGGCGTTCGCGCCTTGATGATGCCGATCCGCGTGTACAGAATGGCGTTCTCGGGGTCGTCGACGGACGTTTCGCCTGGAGGAAGGGCGGGAGTCGAGCCGTTCACGGTGACCAGGTCGATGACCGTTTCCACATCGCCGGGTCCGAGGTTTCCGTTCTTGTTGAGGATGAAGATGAGTTCTTTGAAGATCTTTTCGACCTTGGCCACATCCTGCTGCGCGCCGCGCAATGTCACTTGGTCGCCGCGCACAGATACCGTGGCATCGAATTGATCTTCAATGAGTTGTAGGTGGGCATCGTTGAACCCCAGGAGTTGTACGGGGTCAATGCCGGTCAGCTGAAGCTTTCGTTCAGTCAAGTTGCGGAGTTGTCCTCCCGGGCGTGATGAAAAGACAGAACGCCCACGGCACACTTTCGTGGCGCGCGGGCGTTCGTCTTGAAGGTCTCATTCAACAGCAGAATACTCGCTGTAAGCTCCGTTCGTTACTTCGTTCCGCCAGCCGGAGCGGCGGCCTGCTTTTTATTCCAGTATGACCGGACCGCAGACTTCTCCTGACTGGTCAACGCTGCCTTGGGTGGGATCTTCAGGTTCTGACCTGGATGGATCACATCCGGATTCTTGATCTGATCCCGGTTACCCTGCCAGATCTTCGGCCAGAGGAACGCGTTGTCATACACTTTCGGCTTCTTGGCGATGTTCCAGAGGCAGTCTCTGTCCTTCGCCCAAGTGCCGACCGTATACGCCTGCATACCCTGACCCGATTCAAGGATCTGCTGCAGGGTTCGCTTCAGGGCATCGACGCGGCTCTGCTGGTCTTTAAGTCTATCTGCATACTTCGGAAGGACGCTCAGTCGATGCTGCTTGGCGGCGTCGATCCACTTCTGCACGGAGTCCACTTCGCCCCGTCGGGCGTACAGGTCCTGGTTCGACAGACGTGACAACTCGTTCAAACGCGCGTCGATCTTGTCGAGCGAAGCTGCATAAGGAGCCTCTTCCGCACCAACCATGGCCGCCAGCTCATCCTGACAGGTCTTTAATGCGGCCGCCTTGTCGGCATCCTGCTTCTTTAAATTATCGATCTCCGTTTGGACAGCCGCAAGCCTGTTCTTCAGGTCATTCCGCTTCGACGTCAGTTCGGTGATCTGTTTTTGCCATTCGTCCTTCGTCAATTCCTGCGCGACGGCGCTGACAGCAAACGCCGCGATCAGGAGTACGGCGGACAATATGCGTGTTATCGTCATGTTCGTCGTCTCCCTGTGATCACATTCCGCCCGGCGTGCTTTTCAGGGCGTCTTTGTCTTTCATGCACTGGGCCAACTGCGCATCCTTATCTGCGATCGCTTTCAGAAGCGCCTGCTTCTCCGCATCCTTGTTCGCGATCTCCTTCTCCAGAGACGTTACTTCTGCCTTGAGATCCTCCAGTTGCTTCAGCTCTTCGTCGGACAGTTTACTGCCGCATCCGGTGAGCATCGAAACGGAGAACGCTCCGAGCAGGACTAGCGTGCACAGCTTTTTCATGAGTGGGTCTCCTTGCAGTTCATCGGGATCGATCAAGATCCGTCTCCCGAGAGTATACGGAGTTCTCGACCGAATGTCAAGAATTTTTGAAATTCGTGGCCTGTTTCGGGTTACAGAAGGTGACGGTCGGCAAGACTGGTGAATTTTTCTCCCGCAATGATGACATGATCGTGAACCGGGATTCCAAGGATCCGACCCGCCTCTGACAGTTGACGCGTTAACGCCAAGTCTTCGTGTGAAGGTTCCGGGTTACCACTCGGATGGTTGTGTATAAATATAACGCTCGCCGCGCGCCGTTGGACCGCCTCGGCAAAGCATTCGCGCGGGTGCGCCAACGAGGCATTGAGGGTTCCACTGGAAATGCGAATGTCTGCCTCTACCCTGTTAGCGGAATTAAGCAGAACGGCCCAGAATTCTTCGTGTCGCAGGTCACGTAACAACGGCCCATACCGGCATGCAACGTCTTCGGGTGATCGCAGAACCGGCCGGTCCACGCCGGCATCGGCCGAGCAGCGACGCCCAAGTTCAAATGCCGCGACGAGCGTGGCGGCATGCACCGGTCCCGATCCCCCCGCGATGAAGTCCCGATGGCTCATCTTCGCCAGATCGCGTAAACTTCCCGCCTCCGTCAACAGGTCACGGGCAAGGTCGAGCGCATTAATTCCCCGTCGCCCGGTTCGCAACAGTATTGCCAGTAAATCGGCGTCACGCAATGAGCGCGGACCGTGCAGCAACAACTGCTCTCGCGGACGTTCCGAAGCCGGCCATTGCTTGATCGAATGGCGGCGCACCGTCATACTACCCCCTCTCACTGTGGATCAAAAGGTGTTCATCCAGAAGCCAACACATCATATCATTCGCCCCGAGCCGCCGGTTCTGAGATGAATTCTACTCAGGTTGGCTGGAATCGGAAGTTTCGTCCGGAACCGTCAGATCTATTTCCCCTTCGTGCACGATCGAACCTCTGCCATACCGTAGCACGGTCAATGCAGCATTCACGCGCTGGGGAGAGAACGAGATCGTCGAATGAAGTCCTTTATAGCCGCGGACCTGCGACAAGCCTTCCGCAATCTCCGTGCGCAGCGTCGCTCCCTTTTCGATCACGCGCAACAGCAGGTCGGCGGCGTCGAATCCGAACAATGCGTTAACCGTCGGCGGACGCTTTGTCGCTGCCTGATACCGCGCGACAAACGATTGAAATCGGGAATCCTTCGGCTGGAGATACGCATCCACCAGAAAAATGACGCCGTCGGCATAGCGCCGATTCCGGTCAAGCTCGGCCGGATCGTTCCAATCGCCTGTGCCAAGGATCCTTGCAGTGAAGTTGTAGAACTTGATCTGCGAACTTGCCACGGCGATCTCTTCCGACGACGCGATCGGTACGAAGATCACATCGATGCTGTCCACCACGATCTCAAGACTGTCATACGGAATCGTAGGGATCTCCACGGGCAGCCTCAACGAATCAGCGATCTGTCTCCCGGACGGTCCGAACAATGAATCGACCGACATCGCTCCGCCGATCTCCATCAGCGAATCGAGCGTTTTCTGGCTGGCCCCCGCCATGGACATGGCGACGACATCCTGATGCCGGATGTTCTTCGCGAAGTTCACGACAGGGACCTCTTTCTTCTTCAACGCCGTCCTTCGCATCTCCTGAAGCTGTGACCGGAGATCGGTCGCGCCGGAATAGTACCATTGAACGGCGACCATGTCTCCCTGTCTTTGGCGGACCTCTTCCACGAATCCGTCCGCCATAAGTTTGCCGACCGCATCCGTCGGCGCAAGAACGGCAAACCTCCGCGCACCCAGCGTCTTCCATGCATACGCGGCCACGGCGCGGCCGCGAATGTCATAATCGGGATTCCCCTGGAACACGAACGGTCCGATCGCCGAGATGCCGTTGGACGTCGCCGTCGGCGTCAACATCGGTACGCCGCAGGCATTCGCGATCCCAGCCGCGGCGAAAGCCTCGTTGCTGGAAATCGGCCCCACAATGGCGACAACATTCTCGTCCCCGCACAGCGACGAAGTGACCCGCGCCGCAGCAGAAGGGTCCCGCTCGGAATCCCGGGCATCCAGCGTGACTTTGACGGGAGAACGCCGGTTGAAATCGTCGACGGCGAATCTGATCCCCTCGAGAAATTCAATGCCGAGTTCTCTCGTACCCGGCCGATCGGAAGCAAGCATCAGCGGAAGGATCGCACCGATCTTCATTGTGCGGCCCGCCTCAAGCTGCGCCAGCATTGTTCTCGCCTCGGTCACATGTCCGGCCGAATCCGGAAAACCGGCCACCGACTTCAGCACATCTACCGCCGACCGCTGATCGCCAGCCGACTGCAACTGTTGTGCTCGTCGCAATGCCAGCAGCACGATGACCGCGGTGTCCTTCGCAGCAGTCCGGACAGCATCGAGCTGACCTCCCAACAAATGTTCCGTGGCCAGTTCGCTCAACATCTGTTCGGACCGGCGAGCAAGCGTCGTGTCGTTCGTAGATTCGCGTGCCGCCAGGAATTCATTCGCGGCGTCTTCGTACCGTAGCATCCGAAAGAATGACAGCCCGAGCGAATACTGTGCGTCGTCGACGTATGCCGAGGAAGGGAAGAGATCGATGAGGTCCTTGAGCAGCCTGATCGATTCACGATGCCGGTGCGATGCATACAGCGCCTTTCCCCCCATGATGTACGCCCCCGTCGTTCTGTGACTGCGCGGGAAATCCTTCAGGTTTTGGAGGAAAAGCGTCGCGGATGAATCGTACAGCCCGGCCTGGAACATCCTCATCGCGGCGACGAACGATCGTTCTGCACCAGCATCGTACGCAATACTGTCGCTGGACCACTGCGCGACGGCCATGCCGGGCCACACACACGCAAACAGCACCGCTCGAAAGCACCGCACGCTCATCCGTCCCTCCTGCGCGTTGTACGTGACAGCGTTCTCGCTCCGGCAAGCGCCCGACGATGACCGGGGTCGGCAGCCAGCGCCCTTTCGAACCATTCGCCCGCCCGCACGTAATCGCCCCGTTCCAATTCAAGATAGCCGTATTCAACGACCGCGTCGATCATCGCGGGATTCAGCTCCAGGGCCTTGCGCAAGTAGTGTTCCGATTCCGCCAGCCGCCTCATAGCGATCAGCGTTTCGCCGCATTTGTGCCACCCGCGCGGTTCATGCGGGTCGATATCGACTGCCTGAACGAAAGATTCCAGCGCTTGTTCCCAGCGTCTGCGGCGGGATTCCAGAAGCCCGCGGAGATAATGTCCCGTCCAACTGTACGGTTCCTCCGCCAACGCCAGGCGCAGATGTCCATCCGCTTCGTCGATCTGTCCGCGCCTCAACAGCACCTCCGCCAGCGATTCATGGATCCGCGGAAATGTCGGTTCAACCTGTACGACCGTTCGGAAATGATATTCCGCAACCGACCACTTGTGCTGCTCGCCGAAGATGGCGCCGAGAAAGTAATGCAGACGACTCCTGACTTTCGCGTCCAGTCGCTGCTCGACCCGGAGTACGCGCGCAAAATGCCGGTACGCTTCCGTTGTCCGGCCGGCACGGTAGAGAATGGACCCGAGGATGAACAGAAACGGCTCGGGACTCTCGGCGGCGGCGGCACGCTCCATCAGCAGCACTTCGGCCGCGTCCGGCTTGTGCAACGCGGCGTACGCCGATGCCAGCTCTATCCAAGCGTCGTCGCATGCGGGCTCCTCATTGATGATGGATGTGTACACCTGGACGGCATGAAGCCACTTCCCCTCATCGGCAAATTGTCGCGCGCGCTGCAAGAGACCGTACATCGTCAGCTCATCCATTCGTGCGTCCAAGATAGCGGTCGGCAGTCTGAGTTGCAATCACCAGTCGCGTCGGAGGGAGCGCAATCCTACGGCGAATGAAACGCCGCACACAGCCGTCGAAATCATGCCGGCAAGCGTTCCAGGAACGACAATGCTCCACCGGTCGAATGGACGGAAGATAAACAGGGATTGGAAGTAAACCGACAGCGGATACAGAAAAATCACGACGAGTACAATCAAGAAAACGAGCGTGCAGAGAAAGGTCAGCGTCGCCCCTTGTGTCGATGCGACACGGATGGGGTTTTTCTCATTGTAGTTGGCAAAGTACCCGCCCAGGCCAAGGTTGAGACCGACAACGGCGAGCGACATCCAGAACGCGCTGAACAATCCAAACCATGGCAACAACGGGGTCCGTCCTGAAAATCGAAGGAAGGGAACGTTCGACGCGAACGAAACCACAAACGCCAGAAAGAAAACGATGAAGAATCCGATCGCGAATTTCAACGCCAGGATCGCCTCCGGCCGCACCGGTGCGCTTCGGAGCGCCCAAAACGCATTTCCTTCCAGGCTGACCGCCGGATATACAAACCGCAATGCGACAGAGCTTACGAGAAAACCTCCGAACGCGAAGAGTACGAGATACGTCACCAACTGGATCTCCGTCACGCGGATGCGCAGGTTCAGATTTCCAATGCTCGCAACAAACAATGTCGTAAGCACAAGCATGACGATTAGATGGATCACCTGGCTCGGCTCGCGCACAAAGGTCAAATACTCTTTCTTCACCAATGATTCAAGGGCTCCCTTCAACAGTCCGGAGCTTCGAAAATCGACGACGTTCGCTTTTTCCGGGTCGTACGGGGCGGAAGCGGCCGCTTGGATTTTCAAACTGATGAGCCAGGATTTGTAGTAGTATCGCGATGCAACAAGCACCAAGACCGCGAACATGCCGGCGACCGTGCACAGGAGGATTCCTGCATGTGATACCCCGCGCGCAACGTCGCCACGGGCCAGGAAAAACAGGAACTCCGCAACCCAATGACTGGGCAGATAGTTGAGGAAACCCGGGTCGAGCTGGGACAGGTAATTGTCTACGTTCGGATAGTATCGATTCACCTGCTCGATAAGCCGGACAGGATTCGACGAGCGGAAGAAGAGTGCGATGAAACCGACATACACGGCGAACAATCCGCCCATGACAGGACGGAAGCCAAAGCGTCCGGCGAGCCGCATAACGCCCATCAGTACGAGCACCGCCATGCAAGCGGCGAGAAACATGAAGGGAATGAGGACGAAGAACATCACTCCCGCAAAAAAATACCACGAATATCCGAAGTAGGTCCCGTAACCGAGCAGCACCGCAAATGCCACCAGGAAGAGGGTTGTAGAGCTGTAAAAGAAATTGTCCAGGAATTTGTGGAGGAAGATGGTGATGTGCGGTATCGGTTTTGTCATGAAATACGACACTTCGCCCGACCGATACAGCGTCGAATACGACACGATGACGTTTCCCATGTTCACTGCAACGAAGAACACAAACAACATCATCGAAATGAAACGGTGATAGAGATATAACCCCGTCCGCGTCTGTTCCAGCACAAATGCGGTAATGTTGTTGGAAAAGTAATACGCACCGACGGCGAATCCACCGAAGACAAGCAGGGACCCGATGCCCCGGATCACGGATATGGACGAAACCTCGAACGTGGCGTTTAAAAACGAACGCACTTTGTAACGCAGGATGTGCAGAAACAGCGTCACTTCGTAATCTCCAGGAATACGGACTCGAGTTTTCCGTCCATACTGGCCTCAAATGCCCGCATGCCATCCTTGGTGTCGCAATACACCAGTCGCCCATTATGAATGATGCCTATGCGATCGCAGAGTTCTTCGGCGACCGGAAGACTGTGCGTCGACATCAGGATAGACACGCCCGCTTTCGCCTGCTGCCGAAGCGTCTCGCGGACAATCTTGGAGCTTCGCGGATCGAGCCCGATCATCGGTTCGTCGACAATGATCGTCTTCGGCTGATGCACCAAGGCCGCCGCAATTGAAATGCGCTGCCGCATTCCCTGCGAATAGTCCTCCGCTTTCTTGTCCACCCATCTGCCGATCTCGAAATGTTCGATCACTTCGGCAACCCGGCGATGGACGAGGTCCTTCTGCATTTTGTATAATCCTCCCACAAAATACAGGAATTCCCTTCCGGTCAGCTTGTCGTACAAGAACGGCTGGTCCGGCACATAGGCGAGCGTCCGCTTCGCGTCGATAGGGTGGGTGACAATGTTGAACCCGTTGACGATCACCGTTCCGGAAGTCGGTGCGAACAATCCGGCGATCATTTTGATCGTCGTCGTCTTGCCGGCGCCGTTCGGACCGAGAAAGCCGAACAGCTCGCCGGGCGGGATTGTTATGGAAAGATTGTCGACGGCCGTGAATGTGCCGAAGGTTTTGGTGACGCTGCGGAGTTCGATCATTCCCACTCGATCGTTGCGGGGGGTTTGGAAGTGACGTCGTACACGACTCTGTTGATGCCCCTCAGTTCATTCGTTATCCTCGTCGAGACGCGCGCCAGCAGGTCGTGCGGCAGAGGGGCCCAGTCGGCAGTCATACCGTCCACACTCGTCACCGCACGCAATGCACACGCATTTTCATAGGTCCGTCCGTCACCCATGACGCCGACCGATTGGATCGGCAGCAGTACAACGAACGCCTGCCAGACAGTATCGTACAACCCTGCAGACTTGAGCTCCTGAATGAACACGTTATCCGCCTCTCGCAGGAGGCCAAGCCGATCCCGCGTAATTTCGCCGAGGAGGCGCACAGCCAGACCGGGACCCGGGAAGGGATGTCGGCCAATAAGCGATTCGGGCAAATCCAACAGGCGGCCAATGGCGCGGACTTCGTCCTTGAAGAGCTCCCGAAACGGTTCAATGAGCTTGAATTTCAGGTCTTTCGGAAGTCCGCCGACATTATGGTGGGTCTTGATCGTCTCGGACGGACCCTTGAAGGAAACTGATTCAATGACGTCTGGATACAGGGTCCCTTGAGCGAGGAACTCGACGTTTCCCTGCAACTTCGCTGCCTCGCTGTCAAAAATGTCGATAAATGTCTTCCCGATGATCTTCCGCTTCTGCTCCGGGTCTACAACGCCCTTTAGTCTGTTGAGGAACGTGTCTGATGCGTCAATATATCGCAGATCGATGCGGAATCTGTCCCTGAATGTCTTGACGACATCTTCGCTTTCGTCCTTCCGCATCAGGCCGTTGTTGATATGGATGCAGACCAGTTGTTCTCCGATCGCCTCATGCAGCAGAACGGCAAGAACTGAAGAATCGACGCCGCCGCTCAGCGCGCAGAGGACTTTGGACGACCCGACGCGAGAATGAAGTTCCATCTTCGTCTGCTCGATGAATGAAGATGGGGTCCAGCCGCCGCGTAATCCCGCTACCGCAAAAAGAAAATTACCAAGGATCTTCTTCCCATCTGGAGTGTGAACGACCTCGGGATGGAACTGGACTCCGAAAATCCGCTTCGTTTTATTACGGATCGCGCAGATCGGGGAATTGTCCGAATGGGCGATCGCGTCGAACCCCGGCGGCATCTGGCTCAGCGCGTCTCCGTGACTCATCCACACGGACGTCGACGCATCAAGTCCTTTGAAGAGGTCCTCGTGCCTGTCGATCCTCAGCGCCGCCTTCCCGAATTCCCGGCGTGCGGATGGATCGACCTTCCCCCCAAGTTGATCGGCGATCAGCTGCAGGCCGTAGCAAATGCCGAGTACAGGAACGCCAAGTTCAAACACGCCGGAATCGGGCTTAGGAGCCTGTGCATCATACACGCTGGACGGTCCTCCGGAGAGGATGACTGCCGAGGGATGGAATGCCTTGATCTTGTCGATCGGTTCATTGAAGGGCCGGATCTCGGAAAACACACCCAGCTCCCTCACCCTGCGGGCAATGAGTTGCGTGTACTGTCCTCCGAAATCGAGAACGAGGACGGATTCTGTGTGAGTCATACAGGAAAATACGGAAAAGAGAGGGAATAAAAATGAGGTAAAGCGGGAATGATGGAATGATGGAATATTGGAATAATGGAATGGTGGAATCACACAGCCCAATGCTGTCAGAATGTCTTTCTCTTTACTGCTTACTGCATACCGCCTACTGCTTCATCCTCTCCCTCACCATGTCCGTCACCTTCCTGAAGTCGATCTTTCCGCTCCCCATCTTTGGCAGCTCTTCAATTACGACGAATTGTTTCGGCAGTGCGATATTGGGAAGTGAAGAGCTCATCTTCTTCGTGACATCCCGCTCGTCGATACGACGAGTCACGGCAGCGACGATCTTGGCCCCTTTGAGGTGGTCCGGCACCTCGACCACGCAACACGCGGTCCCCTCTGGGAGCAGTTTTTCGAGGACATCTTCGACTTTCACGAGCGAAACCATTTCTCCGCCGATCTTGAGGAACCGTTTTAGTCTTCCGACATGCCACAGATATCCGTCCGCATCCATCCACCCCATATCTCCCGTATCATACCATCCGTGACGAATAGCCAACGACGTCTGTTCGAAATCGTCGAAATATCCCTTCATCACGTTGTCCCCCTGCACCAGGATCTTTCCGATCTCGCCGACAGGACACTCTTCCCCCGTTTCATA